>CANPVV010000012.1 GCA_947581835.1 uncultured Bacilli bacterium | reverse complement strand
TTAAATATTATTAAAAGACTAAATGCAATATTAAAAATTTTATTTAAAAAAATTGCATTTAACTCTTTAAGTAATAAGTCAAATTGCAGGAATTTGACTTTGAATAATTAATATGTTATAATATTAACCGTTATTTATGCAATGGGGGTTGCCAAAAGTTAAACTCATAATTATCAATCTCATTGTGTAAAACAATGAGAATTTTTTAAAGGGGGAATTGGATTATGGAACAATATATAAAAAATCTAATTGAACAATTTAGGTTAGCAACAGGAAATAAAAATACTGATTTGAATTCAGAGGCATTTATTACAGAATTTACAGGATGGATAAGAAGTAGACAAAAAATAGGAAAAGAATATACTTATTTTTTAAATTATATGGGATTAAGATTTGCTGATCCAAACTGTGCTGAAATTGGCAAAGGTGTGTATGATACAGTTGTAAAACCATTTGATACTAAATTAATTACAACAGCTACTCAATCATTTGAAGAACTTAAAATGAAAGACAGAATTATTACAGGTAATATGAGAGTTTATAAAGGATATCCAGTATTGGTTAGACATGATATAAAAGGAAATCGATTAGATCAAATACCTAATGATATTATTTTAACTTATATTACACAAAATCCTTTTTCACAAAATAGTATTTCTGGTTGGGAAGGATTACATAATTCAGGAAATAATAACATTATTGTTGGTATTTATGGAAATGTTTTTGATAAAGATGCAGAAGCTAAAATTAAACTTATAGAGGCATTGAAATCGAAATTATCTAGTGATGATTTTAAAGAAGATTATTCTACATTAGATGATAAATATTTCTATGCTATTGGTAGTCAAAGAATGGTAAAAAAATTAGTGAAAATTAGAACACGATAGTTAAAAGATTATCAATTTATGAGATTATCAATTTATGATAAATTGATAATTTTTATTAGGAGAAAAAAATTATGAAAGGTATACTTCCGCTTGAAGTTAATGATGATATAGAATTATTTAATTATTTTTACCTTTAGAAAAAATAATGTATGCTTATGATTTAAAAATAGAGTGTATATTTCAGAAGGAGAAGAAGATAAGACTATATCAAGAACAAAATTGCAGGAATTTGACATTATAAACTCTAAGTGATATAATACCTTTTATCAAAAAGGGGGAATTACTATGGATAAAGCTTTAAATTTTAATACAACTTTAAAAAATATTAATAATTATCTTAACCGATTAGATAAAATTGGTCTAAATACCACCGAATTTAAAAAAGTAAGAGATGAAATAATAAGAGAAAACAAAGAAGAAGTCGCTAAAAGTTATGATTATGCAAATGCTAAAACTTTTGGTCAAACAGCTTTTTTAGAACAATCTTATATAACAAGTAATACTAAATTAGAAAGATTATATCAAACCTTAATTGAATATGATATTTATATTTCAACTGCGTCTTTTACCAAAGTTTTAAAAGACTTTATTACTAAAACGGGAGTTAAATCAAAGGAAGAATTTGAAGAAATAAGAACAAGTCTCATCCTAGTTCTTGATAAATTACTTAATTCTCATACTCTTGACTATGAAATAGAAAGACCAGTTTTTGAAGATTTATATCACATGACTTATCTTTTTATAAAAGAAGAAATAAAATATTTAAAAGAGAGTCCTACTTTAGATATTTTAAAAACAAATGATATTCATAAATCTAATTTAACCGATATAATTATAAAAGAAATAGAAACTCTAAACTTAAATGATCCTAAATATAGACTCGTAAAAGAAATTTATAATAAAATTAGTTCTGAATCTATTTTAACTCAAGATTACTGTAATTTAGAACTTTTAAAAGCTTTAGAAAAAACAACCTATACTGAAGCTGAATTTCAAAAAGAATATGAAAATTTAAGTCTTAAATTACAAGAATACTATATTAAATTACAAGATTTAGAAAAGAATAGTAAAACTAATCTTACTAATATTTCTTCTAAAAAAGCTTCTCTAAAAAAGATTTATCAGCACCTATTTAAGAAATTAGGTTTAGTTACTGTTAGTCTTAGTACTGTTATTGCTCTATTTTTTTACTGTAACCATATATGTAAAAAAAATACTCAAAAAGAATTATATAAAAACACCATAACTACTTTTAATCCCGAAACCTCAACTGTTGAAACTATCTCTGAATATAATCCTAATAAAAATGACAGTATTATTCTTCATGAATATTCTCCTTATAAAAGAAATGAGAATCTCACTACTAGAGTGAATTTTACCCGTACAGATAAGTCTTATGATTTAAGCACTTTAGACCAATTAGATTATAATGAATACTTAAACCTCGATTTAGAAGCTTTAGGAATTGACCCAGTTATCAAAGACGAATATAAAGAAGAATTAAATATTAATGATTTATATGATGCTAGTTATAAAATTATTGAAAAAATAACAGTTAATCCTGAAGATAATAAACTTGAATTTGACGAAGAGGCTTATAAAGTATTTTCTATACTTGGTTATGGAATAATTATTCTTATCCATATCATATATGAAAGTGTGCGCATAGAACAAAATAATAGAAATGCCTCTGTTTTATTATCACTTAGTGATATAATTAACGATATCATATACATAAAAGACCATAAAAAAGAAATCGAAGATTATGAGACCAAACAACAAGAAATAATAACTAAAATACATAATCTAATCACCGAAAATAATTATCTTATCTCTAACTTAGAAGAAATAATGCCTTATTTAAAAGAAAATTCTTCTCTAAAAGAAACTAAAGATACTATCGAACTTATCCGTAAATTAAAGACTAATGAAACTTTTTAAGCACTACTTAAGAAGTTTTTTCTATTTTGATAATAACAAGTATCGACAAATATGTATATTTTTGATAAAATATAATAAGGAAGTGGCATATATGTCAAGAACAACCTTTATCTTAATTGGAATCCTTTATTATTTAGCAACAGTAGTAACTATTGTTGTAGTTTTAAAGTTTATAAATAAAAATGAAGAAAAAAAATATAAAAACGAAATAACTACTCTCGAAAGAGATAAAAATTTAATCGTAGGAGCCTCTATTTTATCGGAATTAAACAAAGTCGGAGCTTTAATCAATAATGATATCATGCAAAAAAAGTATGATAATTGGTGCAGCCGTCTAAAAGAAATTAAAGAAATTGAAGTTCCTAAAATAACTGATGCTTTAATTGAAATTGAAGAATCTTTTGAAAATAAAGATTATAAAGATTTAAAAACTAAAATTGCTAGTCTTGAACTAGAAATTGCCTATGTTAAAACTAAATCTAACTTTTTACTTGACGAAATAAGAGAAATTACTTTAAGTGAAGAAAAAAATCGTGAAACTATCACTAAACTTAAAGCTGATTATCGCGCTATACTAACTAAATTCAATAATAATAAACAAGAATACAGTGATATTGAAAGTCCCGTTGAACTTCAATTTGAAAATGTTGATAAGCTATTTAGTGTTTTTGAAAAAGCTATGGAAAACAACGAATACACCGAAGTAGGTAAAATTGTTAAAGCTATCACTGATACCATTGGTAATCTAAAAATAGTTATTGAAGAAGCCCCATCTATTATTCTTATGGGTAAAAAATTAATTCCCAATAAAATTACTGAAATATCCAAAATTTCAGAACGTATGACCAAAGAAGGGTACAATCTTGAATATTTAAACATTGAATATAATATAACTGAGGCTAATAAAAAAATAAATGATATTTTTGACCGTCTAAAAGTCTTAAACTTAGAAGACAGTGTTTTTGAATTAAAAACGATTTTAGATTATTTTGATTCTTTATATCATAATTTTGATAAAGAAAAACTATCTAAACGTCTTTTTGAAGACTACAGTCGTACTATTTTAGTTAAAATAACCAAATTAGAAAAAATAAGCACTGAATTAAACAAAAAAATAGATGATTTAAAATACAGTTATGAACTATCTGAAGAAGAACTAAAAACATTAGATGATATTACCACTGAAACCACCACGATTAAAAATGATTATTATGAAGTAATAGAACTTCATCGTCGTGGTTCTTATGCTTATTCTCGTCTTTCTAAAGAAATGGAACTAATTAATAGTAATCTAACTAAAACCGAAGAAAAATTAGACCAAACTTTACGCAATTTAAGTAGTCTGAAAGAAGATGAAAAAAGAGCAAGAGAACAACTTGAAGAAATCAAAAAAATTCTTAATCAAGCTAAAAACACCATGGCTAGCTACAAACTACCAGTAACTCCTAAAAACTTTTATGTTGAATTAGGTGAAGCATCCAGTGCAATCTCTGATATGATTAAAGAATTAGATAAACGTCCTATGTCTATAAAAACTCTAAATACCCGTGTCGATACTGCAAGAGACCTAACTTTTAAAGTATATAATACCACTAAAGAAGCAATTAAAACTGCTAAAATGGCCGAAATGGCAATTGTATATGGTAATAGATATAGAGCGGTCTATAAAGACGTCGAAATTGGTTTAATTAAAGCTGAAACAGCCTTCTATAAAGGAAACTTTAAAACTAGTTTAGAAAGTGCTATAAATGCTATAAACATTGTTGAACCAGGTATTCATAAACGTTTAATTGAGGAGTATAAATGATTACTTTAAAAAAACATATTCTTACCACCAAAAAACAATATGCCTACAGTTTCTATACAAAAGTTAACCCCCAACCTAAAATCTATGAAAAAATAACCCGTGAAGAAATCTACAATTATTTAATTTCTTCTTTTATAGATGATCCTGAAATAATATTAAGGCTCTGCACAGTTGAAGAAATAAATATTTTAAAACAACTCTTAGAAACTAATATTCCAAATAAAAACCTCGGTTACATTGAATATCTTTTATTAGAAAATCTCCTAAAAAACAACTTAATATTCCAAAATGAAACGGAATACTATATTCCTAAAGATTTAATAAATCCCATTAAAATGGCTATAAATATCTATAATGAAGAAGAATATTCCCTAAAAGACGTAATTGAAAGCGCTCTTCTAGGTTTAATAAGAATCCACAATGTTATAGAAATTAATACTTACTTAGAATATTTAAATACTTATAATATAATCTTTACTATTAAAGATTTAAAAAATTATTTAATCTCATCTACTCGCTTAAAAGACAAATTATTAATTATCCCATATCAAAAAAAAGAATATGTTATCTCCTTAGAATATCCTTATTATAAAGATATTTTAAACTTAAAAAATCCTCATTTTAAAGCCAAACATGGTTCTTTAGAAGAATTAATAAGTATTGGTAAATATAAAATAAATTTATTTCAAAAAGAAATTTTTAATTTTCTAAGTTTTCTTGAAGCTCACCTAGAACCCCAATATATTAATCTTATAATTAATGATTTAATAATCTATATGGGTTTTAATCTAAATAATATCGAAATTCTCCACTCCATATGTGATAATATTCCTCCCCTAGAGCAAGAAGTAACCAAATCTCTTCCATTTTTTCCAGTATGGATTTATAATGGCCTAACTACTACTGAAGCCTCTAATCTAACTGATAATTAAACTTATAAAAAATTCTAACTTTTTTTAATTATCATATACTTATTTAGGTGGTCTTATGTTTTTTAGTGAAATTCATGAACGCATTAGATTTGTTTTTCTCGTCTGTATAATTATTTTATTAGCAATTATTATCAAAGTCTTTTATATTCAAGTTTTTTCCTATCAAAAACTAAATACTCTTGCTGAAAATCTCTGGAGTAGAAAATTACCTATCAAAGCCGATCGTGGTTTAATTGTTGACCGCAATGGGGAAGTCTTAGCTACCAATGTTACCACTGTCTCTTTGGTGGTTGTCCCAGGTCAAATTAAAAATCCTGAAGAAGTTGCTAAAAATCTTTCCCAAATTTTAAATACTGATTATAAAGATATGCTCTCTCATGTAACCAAATCTACCTCCATTGAACGTATCCATCCTGAAGGCCGTGGCTTATCTTATGATATTGCTGAAAAAATAAATAATTTAGAATATGATGGAGTCTATTTATTAAAAGAAAGTAAAAGATATTATCCCTATGAAACAGTCTTATCTCATGTTTTAGGTTATGTAGGAATAGATAATCAAGGTTTATCTGGCTTAGAACTATCTTATGATAACTATCTAACTGGTGCCGATGGTGCTATTAAATATTTTTCTGATGGTAAAGGAAATAAACTTGAGTTAACAGAGATTTATGAAGCCCCCACCAGTGGTATAACTCTAAAACTTACTATTGATATGCGTCTTCAATTAGCAATTGAAAATGAACTTGATAATGCCATGTCTAAATATAATGCCGAACGAGCTTTAATCATGGCTATGGACCCTAAAACCGGTCAAATTCTCGCGATGGCTTCTCGTCCTACCTTTAACTCTAATGAATACCAAAAATATTCTACTGAAATAATCAATCGTAATCTTCCTATCTGGATGACTTATGAACCTGGTTCTACCTTCAAAATTGTCACTCCATTTTTTAAGCATAATATTCTTTTATAAAGAATATTTTTTAATGGTGATAAAATTGTTTAATGAAAAAATTTTTATAATAGAATTAAAAATAATAATTAATAATAATTTATATAAAAAAAATATTATTGATGAAAAAACATTTAGTAAAGTAAATGATTTACTTTTGCATAAATTAAAATTATTATAAGATTATAAGAGGCAAAAATATGAACTATATAGAGATTTCAAAACTTATAATGAATGGTGAAAAAATTTATAATATTCCACTAAGGGTTTGTTTTTATGCTAGAGTTTCAACTGATAGTGATGTCCAATTAAATTCTTTAGATAATCAATTAGATTATTATGAAAAGTATATTAAGTCTCATCCTTGTTGGACATATGTTCCTGGTTATGTAGATGAAGGAATATCAGGTGTCAGAGTAAAAAACAGAGAAGGTTTTAAAAGAATGTTAAAAGATGCCAAGGAAAATAAATTTGATTTAATTATAACCAAAGAAGTTTCAAGATTTGCACGAGATCTAGAAGATAGTATTCATTATATAAGAGAATTAAAAGAAGCTAATGTGGGAATATTTTTTGAAAATCAAAATTTAAATACTTTTGACTCTAACTCCGAATTAATACTTAATATTATGTTTAATTTAGCTCAAGATGAATCTAAAAAATTATCTTCGCGAGTTAAATTTGGTCATAGACAAGCGATAGCAAAAGGGCATGTATTAGGTTCTTCTAATATTATGGGTTATAAAAAAGAAAATTGTAAGTTAGTTATTGTTGAAAATGAAGCTAAATTTATTAGAAAATTATTTGAGTTATATGCTACTGGCGAATATGGCTTTTATAAATTATCTAAGAAGTTAGGATCTTTAGGCTATTTTAATAAAAAAGGTAATTTATATGATAAGGATACCTTAAAAAGAATGTTAGAAAACCCTAAATATAAAGGCTTTTATAGGGGCAAAACTACCGAAATATTAGATTATAGAACTAAAAAAAGAAAAAAAATTAGAGAAGATAATCAAGTTATCTATATGTCTGTTGATGGTAGTGTTCCCGCAATTGTATCAGTAGAACTGTGGGAAAAAGCTAATTCAATTCTTAAATCACGAACTAAAAGCTATCTTAATAATAATTATTATACAGGAGGACTTAAATATCCTTTAAGTTCTAAAATATATTGTAAAGAACATAATACAAATTATCAAAGAACAAATAATAGAAAAAAGAATAGACCTACCTGGAGTTGTGGTAAATATTTACAATTTAATTTAGATGCTTGTGCATCTCCAATTATTTTAGAAAATGATTTATATAATATTCTAAGAAATATATTTCAAGAAATTATTCCTAATAAAGATAAAATTGTGGAAGAGATGCTTGAATTATATAAAAATATTGGTGAGATAGACGAATATAAGAAAGAGTTAAATGATCTAGAAAATAGTATCCAAAAAATAGAAAATAAAAAGTCTTTTGTTTTAGATTTAGTTTTTAATGGCGAAATCAAAAAAGAAAACTTAAAAATTCAATTTGCCAAATTAGCCGAAAAATTAAAAAGTTTAGAAACAAAAAAGCAAATTATCTTAAATCAAATAGAATTAACTTCTAATAAAAATGATTTTCTTAAATTATTAGTTTCTGCTATAGAAAAAGAAATAGAAGGTGGTTCCCTAGAAGATTTTATTCGTAAATTTGTGAGAGTTATTATAGTAAGTAAAATTAATACTGATAGACATAATATTAATTTAGATATAATTGTAAATTTAACAAGCGAAGAAAATAGTATAAAAAAAGAACTTAATAATATGTTAAAAAATAAAAAAATACTTATGGAAAATAGAAAATATAATTCTATTGAAAATATGCGAAAAGATAGAAACATAAATAAATTTACTTATAATGTTTATATGTAAATGTTGAAATAAACTTATTATTCATGCTATAATAAACATATATACAAAATTAATGGTGAAGTAAATATGAATAAAGATGTTTTAAATAAATTTATTGATAGTTTAGCATTAAAACCTTTGAATAAAGAAAGATATATTGATTGTTGTCTTAAATCAATCATGAATTGGGAAGATAACAAATATTGGAAACAAATTAATTTTAATAGTCAAAAATTATTAAATATGGCTGAAAGTGAATTGTATCAAAGATATCATATTAGAAATTCTTCTAATAATTCTAATACAATTTATAATAAAATATATAAAATTACTAATCCTAAAGAAAAAGGTATTATTGGAGATGATTATCATGGATATTCATTATATGCGGCTTTAAATTATAAAACTGAAGAAGAAATCAAAAAAAAGGAATTAACTGATGAATATTTTAAAGATTATCGAATTTCTCATATTTGGGGATGTACTAAAAACATTTATTTGAATAATCTTCCTTTCAATTTTTTTGCTATTCCTAGTTTTTGTTATTGTTTATCAGATAAAAATAATGGTGGAGAAATAGGTAAAAATTTTAGATTTAAATTAAAATGTCGAGTTATTACTAAATGTGGTAATAGTATTGCTTTATATAATAAAAAAATGATTGAAAAAGCTGCAGATATTAAAAATATTTTAAATAATTATAAAAAAGATCTAGCCAAAATTAAATCAAAAGAAGGAAAAAAAGATAGTGAAAAAGATTTTTTTTCTCAAAGAATAAATTTTATACTAGATCAATTCATTTTAATTCCTACTTTTGTATCTAAAAAGGATGTTAAAGTAGATAAAAATAAATGGAACTCTTGGATAGAAAATGGCTTAAGAATTTTTATATATGAAAATGATGAAATTAAATTTAATAAAGAATATATAAAATATAAATCAATATTTAAAAAAATAAATTAAGAGGTGCTTATATGAATATATCAGTTATTAAAAAAGAATTAATTGAACAAAAAAAATCTAAATTTAAAGGAAATATTTATCATTTTTCCCAAGTTAATTTTGCTTATAATTCAAATAAGATTGAAGGTAGTAAATTAACAGAAGATGAAACTGAAGAAATATTTGAAACTGATTCTTTTATTCCTAAAAGTGATGAGGCAATTAAGTTTGATGATTTAACGGAAATGAAAAATCATTTTAGGCTTTTTGATTATTGTTTAGATATTATTGATGAAGAATTAACAAAAGAGATAATGATTAAAATGAATATGATATTAAAAAGAAATACTTCTGATGAAGAAAATCCTCGTTATAATGTCGGGGGATTTAAAGTAGTTCCTAATAAAATTGGGTTAATTAATGTCATAAATACATCATCGCCTGAAAATGTTTCAGATGATTTAGATAATTTATTGAAAGAGTATCATAGCTTAAAAAAAGTTACTATTGAAGATATTATTGACTTTCATTACCATTTTGAACTTATTCATCCCTTTGGAGATGGAAATGGAAGAGTTGGTAGAATGATAATGTTTAAAGAATGCTTAAAAAATAATATCATGCCATTTATTGTGCTTGATAGTGATAAGCCTTATTATATAAGAGGTCTAAAAAATTATAAAGAAGATAAAATGTTTTTGATAGATACTATAAAACATGAACAAGATTTGTATGAAAGTGTTGCTAAAGAAATGTTAGATTTTAAATTAGAAGATAAATAACTTGTCTTTTTTTTTTAAATCCTAAATGGTAGCAACGTTCAAAATCATCACTCTCTCTGCCGCTTTAGAAGAAAAAACTATCAATTTATTTGAAGATACCTTTTATGATGGGGGAGCTATCAATGTTGATGGAGCAACAATTCATTGCTGGAAAGCCGGAGGTCATGGTTCAGAAACTATGCTTCAAGTCGTAGAAAACTCTTGTAACCCTGGTTTTGTTCGTATAGGTGAAACCCTAGGAACTGAAAAGCTTATGAGTTATATCAATAAATTTGGCTTTGGAAGTAAAACGGGCATTGATTTAAATGGTGAATCTAACGGTATCTTATTTAATGTAAATAAAATGGGTCCCGTAGAAACTGCGACTACTAGTTTTGGTCAAGGAATAAGTGTTACCCCCATCCAACAAATAAGAGCTGTCTCAGCCGCTATAAATGGAGGCAATTTATATACTCCCTATATAGTTGATAGCCTTTTAGAAAGTGAAACCAATAGTTTAATTAAACAAAATAAGCCAACTCTTATTCGTAAAACCATCAGTGAAGATACCAGTGCTTTAGTAAGATTTGCTCTTGAAAGTGTAGTTGCAAACGGCAGTGGTAAAAATGCTTACATTGAAAACTATCGTGTTGGTGGTAAAACCGGAACAGCCCAAAAAGTTCAAGATGGTCATTACTTAGATGGTAACTATATTTTATCTTTTATAGGCTTTATGCCCGCGGATGATCCCGAAATTATTGTTTATGTTGCTATAGATAATCCTAAAGGTGTAACCCAATATGGTGGGGTAGTCTCAGCTCCTATTGCAAAAAGTATCTTAACATCTGCTATTGAAATATTAGATTTACCTCCAACTAAAGAAGGAATGGCTCGCGAATATACTTGGTTAGATAAAAAATACTTAGCTCTTCCAAATGTTATAGGTATGAGTAAAAAAGAAGCTCAAGAAGCCCTAAAATCTTTTAAAATTGAATACTCTGGTAATGGTGATACTATAATCTATCAATCTCCCTCAAGTGGTTATTATGTCCCAGCTGGTGAAACAATTAAATTATTATTAAATTAAAATTGTGAAATTAGTGTCAACTATCGTTTAAAATTAAAGAATTTTTCTCTAATACATAGTATAATTATAAAAAGAAAGAGGTGGGTTATGTTAATTCTTGCCAAAGCCGCCATGGCCATTCTTTTAGGTTTCGTATTAGCCATAATTACCGGGGTTATTTTAATACCTATATTAAAAAAATTTCATATTGGTCAGTATGTCAGTCATTATATTGGTGAACGCCATTTAAAAAAAGATGGTACTCCCACTATGGGAGGATTAATATTTATCATACCTACCATAGTTGCTCTAATATTATTAAAAATAAATGGTAGTATTGAAATAACTCATACTTTAATAATTCTAATCTTTGTTTTTTTAGCCTATGCCGCCTTAGGCTTTGTTGATGATTCTCTAAAAATAAAATATCATAACAATAAAGGCTTAACTATGGTTACTAAATTATTAGTTCAAATGTTAATTGCTTTAGTATTTTTCTATATTTTTATGAGTAATGGTGGTAAATCAGATTTAGTAATCACAAGTCTTGGTATTCATATCCCTATGGGTTGGACTTTTGGTTTATTAATTCTCTTTTTGCTTGTTGGTACTAGTAATGCCGTTAATATAACTGATGGCCTAGATGGTCTTGCCGCGGGTTTAAGTGCCATTGCTTTCTTTGCTTTTGGTATAATTTCCTGGAACACTGGTTGGCTTGCTGGCTTTCAAGAAATAGCTATCTTCTGCTTTATTCTTGCTGGTGCTCTCTTAGGCTTTCTCGTATTTAATGCTCATCCCGCTAAAGTTTTCATGGGAGATTTAGGTTCTTTATCACTAGGTGGTGCCTTAGCAACTATCGCCATATTAACTCGTCATGAACTTTCCTTAGCTCTAATCGGTGGTATCTTTGTTATCGAAACTTTAAGTAGTCTAATTCAAATAATTGCTATTCGTAAATTCCATCGTAAAGTCTTTAAACGTGCACCACTCCATCATCATTTTGAAGTCTTAGGCATGAACGAACAAGATATTGTAAGATATTTTTGGGTAGCTGGTTTAATATTAGCTATGGCTGCCATTACTTATGGTGTTTGGCTCTAATGTAGATTTACTTCTACATTTTTATTTTTCTCATAAAATATTATAGGTGGAGATAATGAAAAAGAAACACATTGATTATATTCTTTTTATATCTGTCATTATTATTAGTATCTTTGGTATAATTATGATTTATTCTGCAAGCTCTATCTGGGCTGAATTTAAATATAATGATCCTTTTAAATATTTAAAACACCAAACTCTATTTTTTTTAATTGGTATTATCATCATGTATCTTACTACTAAAATAAATCTAAATTTCTTAAAAGAAAAAGCTAATCTCATCTTAGGTATCTGTTTTCTTTTACTTTTATTAGTCTTAATTCCTGGTATTGGTAGTATTAGAAATGGCTCTCGTAGTTGGTTTGGAATAGGGGGCTTTGGTATCCAACCAAGTGAATTTGCTAAAATTGGTTTAATAATTTATATATCTAAATATTTAGAACGTAATAAAAAAATAATGAAAGATACCAAAAAAGGAGTTTTACCTGTCTTTTTAGTAATTGCTATCTTCTTTTTATTAATTATGTTAGAACCCGACTTTGGTACTGCCATGGTTATAACTTTAACTTTAATATGTCTTATTTTTATCTCTGGCCTTCGTATTTCTTTTTTAATCAAATTAGGTGTATTAGGCCTATTAGGAATAGTAGGTTTAATTATCGCAGCCCCATATCGCTTAAAAAGAATAATCTCTTTTCTAAATCCTTGGAGTGATCCTCTAGGAAGTGGATATCAAATAATTCAAAGCCTCTATGCGATAGGTCCCGGAGGTTTACTTGGTCAAGGTTTTATGAAATCTCGGCAAAAACACTTTTATCTACCCGAACCCCAAACGGATTTTATCTTTTCTATTATAAGTGAAGAATTTGGCTTTTTAGGTGTTCTAATTGTCTGTAGTTTCTTTTTCTTTATCTTTTATCGTATGTTAAAAATAGCTCTTAAAAGTAATGATTTATTTAAAAAATATTTAGCCTTTGGCCTAGCTTTCGGTCTTTTAATTCAAGCCTCTATGAATCTTGCAGTAGTGGTAGGACTAATACCTGTAACTGGAGTAACTCTTCCATTTTTCTCTTATGGTGGTTCTTCTTTACTAGTTTCTATGCTAAGTGTAGGCCTAGTTCTAAATATTTCTAAAAATAATTAAAATATTAATTTGGAAAATATAAAGCTATATATAGACATTTTTGTTCTTTAATTATATAATGAATTGAAACATTTAGTAATATTTATTATGAGAAATACCTCAAAGATTTTAATTTACAACCTTTGAAGTACACAAACTTATCTAAAATATATCTTTGATTCAATAGTTTTAAAAAACATTGTAAAAAAACTCTATAAAAAATATAACTCTAAAAAAGAAAGAAGCGATTTTAAAATGAATCAAGAAAAAATGGGTAAATTTATCGCCAGTTTAAGAAAAGAAAAAGGAATAACTCAATATGATTTAGCTGAAATGATACCTGTTAGCCGAGAAGCTGTAAGCAAGTGGGAAAGAGGAAAACGATGCCCAGACCCCCAAAGCTTAATAAAACTAAGTGAGATATTTGATATTACAATTAATGAATTACTTTATGGAGCAAGACAAACAAAAAATAATAGTCCTGAAATTAAAGATATATCGATAAAATTATATGAAAATGTTAATAAGAAAACCAAACTTTTAAAAATATTTATTTTTATAATTATTTCATTAATTATTTTATTCTTAGGGTATTATTTTTTTACAACATATAATTCTTTAAGAACATATTTAATAACTTATGATGGCGAAAACATAGATTTAAATGAAGGTATATTAGTAATATCTAATGAGGAACTATATTTTAATTTAGGCAAAATCATATCAGATTTGCCAGCTAAATCATTAGACCTATTTTATAAAGATAAAAATGGTAAAAATGTTTGGATTATGAGTACTGAAGAAGATCCAACAATTATTTTTACGGATTTTAATGGATATAATAGATATATAAATTTTAATAATATTGATTATATAATAAATAATTTATATTTAAATGTTAATTTTGAAGAATCTTCCGAAACTATTAAACTAAAATTTACTAAAAATTTTAGCAATAACTATTTATTTCCAAAAAAAGAAAAACAATACAATAGTGTGAAATTAGAAGATATAGATTATGATGCCATAATAAATAAAATAAATAAAAAATTAACTTGTAATGATGATTTTTGTATAATGGATGACGACAAATATGAAATCGTCTATATGTTTTCAAACAATTTGTTAATGATTAATACACAAGATGGTAATATTAGTTTTGTTTATGACCCATTTAAAAAAAGTTATACTTATATAAAATATTCAAACAATAATATTGTAAAAAATTATAATTATAATATAGAAGAAAATAAATTAGAATGCAAAATAGGTAAATGTAACAATTATGAAGAAGAGGTTAAAGATTTTTTGGAAATTGTTAATTCAATAATAGAATAGTTTATTATTTAGGGACAGTAAGTCCCTAAATTTTTTTATATTAATATGATAAAATCAGCTTTAGGAGTTGTTTATTTATGAAAAAAATTTTAGTATTTATTTTATTACTGATACCTTTAAATACTAATGCTTTAGATATACCTGAAATTATTTCTAAAAAAGTACTAGTATATGATTTAAGTAATAATGAAATTATTTATGAAAAAAATAGTAGAGTAGAAACAAGTATAGCATCTTTAACTAAAATAGTTACAGCAATGGTCGCTATTGAAAAAATTAATGACTTAGATACTGAAATAAATATTACAAGTACAATGCTAAATAATATTTATTGGAATGCCTCCCGAGCTGGGTTACAAATAGGGGAGACAGTTACTTATAAAGATTTGTTATACGCTTTATTGTTACCCAGTGGAGCTGATGCCGCACAAGTCTTAGCCATCAATTTATCAGGATCCACTAATCAATATGTATTAGAAATGAATGAATTTGCTAAAAAAATAGGAATGACTAACTCCAATTTTATTAATATAACTGGTTTAGATGCTACAGGTCAATATAGTACTCTAAACGATATTTTAATTTTGCTTAAATACTCTTTAGCTAATGACACATTTAAAGAAATTTTTACCACCAAAGAATATACTCTTACTAATAATTTAGAAGTAAAATCTACTATAAAAACTTATCAAGAAAAATATGATATTGATATAAGTCGAATCATTGGAAGTAAAACTGGAACTACCAACGAAGCAGGATTATGTTTAGCATCATATTTTAAAGTTAAAAATCAAGATATACTAGCAATAACAACTAACGCTCCATTAAATGATTCACAACCACAAAATTTAATAGATAGTTTGAAGATAATTAATTATTTAGATGAAAATTATGAAGTACCTAAACAAATTCCGACACAGAAAAAGTATGTAGAAATAGCTGATAATAAAAAAGCAAAATATAACACAGCAAATACTCATAATTCTTACCTTTTTATTTATTTATCTATTTTTTTTATTTTATTATTATTTATTACAAAAATAATAATAAAAAGAGATAATTTTAAAAATTTAAAATAGTTAGAAAGACAGTCTAAAAAAACAAAATATTTAATAATTGCAATTACCATAAGTATGTTTTTAGATTTACAAATAATGTAATGGGACGGAGAGTTCCTAACATTTTTTCTAAAATTATGATATAATCTAAACATGAAAGGAATTATTTTTTATGAAAGAAGTAATTAAATTAAATATTGAAAAATCATACATATTAAAACATAAAGTTATTTCAGTATTTAAAGATTTAAAACTAAACTTTAAAAGTGGTAAATCTACTTTAATAAACATTATGGACTTACTTGATAATGAATTTAAATGAAGTAAAAAAATATGCAGATTTTGTATATAAATTAAAAAATGAGAAAATAATGGAGGAAGAGACATGAGATTTAAAGATATTTTATATTATTCTCTGTTAAAAGTTAAAAGAAATAAAAAGAATATATTTTTATTCATTATCTTACTTATAGGCTGTCTAACTATTACTGGAGCATTAACTTATAAAAGTTTTATTTCTAAAAATATCGAATATATGTTAACTAAAGATTTAAGTTTAAGATCTTTAGGAGCAATGGCAGCCATTGAATATGAAGGTAGAGAAAAAGATTTTTATAATGAAATTAAGAATGTAGAACACGTCGTAGAATTTTATAATAAATCTTATTACTTTTTGTCAGCACCTTTATCAAATGATGAAAATAAAACAGTAAGTTTTAAGTATGGCACTCCAAATACTTTACCAAAAAAAATAATAGGTAAAATTATTAATTCTAATGATACAGGAGTTGCTGTTTGCCCAGTAAAATTTAAAGATAATGTTAAAGATTACTATGAAACTGATAATTTTATAGATGGAAAAGAATTGCTAAAAAATGGTATAAGTATAAATGTTCCGATTAAAGAAAAAATTGATGGAAAACTTACCTTTTCAGGCAAATATTACCAAAAAAAATATAATGTTATTGGTTTATATGATCCCCTAGAAACTTACGATAATTATAATACTTGTTATATAAGTGCTAGCGATATAGAAGATTTATACGAAACAGCTTACAAGGCAGGTAATGGAAATGATTTACCAATAGCTCATATAATTGTTGATGATTTAAAAAACGTTGATAATGTGATGCAAACTTTAACTGATAAAGGCTTTTCCACTTTTTATCAAGGAGTTATTAATTATGATCATATTAACGAAGTAAATCAAATTTGTAATATTATAATTATTATATCATGTATTGGAATTTTTATTTTAACTATACTATACATAAAAAAAATTAATAATGATAATTTGCAAAATATGGGCATACAAAAAGCTTATGGTTATTCTAATGGAAATATTCAAAACTTCAGTATGTGTGAATTATTAATAATAAGCTTTATTTCAATTTTTATTAGTTTTATACTTATTGAAAGTTGTTATTTAATAATTAGAATATTTTTTGAAGATTATATAAATCTAAAAGATGAAATTATAACACACTCAATGTTAAGCTACTGGTTTGGATTTTTGATAATATTAGTTGTTCCCATTATTACTAACTCATTACTTAATTTATTTTACAACAAAAAGAATGCAATAAATTTGATAAGGAAAAAATAAACATATGATATTTTTATCTTTTATTCGCAAAACTAGTACCAAAAAAGTTATGCTTATACAAAATATTAAAACAATAATATTTTAAAAAATTATGATATAATCTAAACATGAAAGGAATTGTTTTTTATGAAAGAAGTAATTAATTTAAATATTGAAAAATCATACATATTAAAGCATAAAATTATCCCTGTATTTAAAGATTTAAAACTAAGCTTTGAAAGTGGTAAATTTTATGCAATAATGGGACACTCAGGTTGTGGTAAATCTACTTTAATAAACATTATGGGCTTACTTGATAATGAATTTAAAGGAGAATATTTTTTAAACGAAAAAAACGTAAGTAAATTAAGTAACAAAGAATTAGCAAACTTAAGAAATAAAGAAATTGGCTTTATTTTTCAAGAATTTCTTTTAGATAAATATTTAAAAGCTTATGAAAATGTTATATTTCCTATGTTAGTTAATAAAGATATTTTACCAAAAGAAAGGAAAAAAAGAGCTTTAGAATTATTAAATATGTTAGGACTTGAGGACAGAGTAAACCATTTTCCCAAAGAATTATCTGGAGGAGAACAGCAAAGAGTAGCAATAGCAAGAGCTTTAGCAAATAATCCAAATATTATACTTGCCGATGAACCTACAGGCGATTTAGATGAAGAAAATGAGACAAAAATATTTAATATATTGAAAGAGTTAAGCAAAAAAGGCAAATGCGTTATTGTAGTTAGTCATTCAAATGAAGTAAAAAAGTATGCAGATATTGTATATAAATTGCAAGATGGTAAAATAATGGAGTAAAAGATATGAGTTTTAAAGATATTTTATATTATTCTCTGTTAAGAGTTAAAAGAAATAAAAAGAATATATTTTTATTCATTATCTTACTTATAGGCTGTCTAACTATTACTGGAGCATTAACTTATAAAAATTTTATATCTCAAAATGTTAATGATTTAATAAATAAATATTTAGGATATAGAACTGTAATAGCAATAGCTTCTTTTGAATATGAGGATAAAAGTGATGAAGAATTTTATAATGAATTAAAAAAATTAGACCATGTTTTAGAAGTTTATAATGCCGATTATAATTCAATAAATGTTCCTCTGTTAAATGACGAAGACAATAGTGTTAGTTTAACTAATGGTTCTACTTATTCTTTACCTAAAAAAATAATTGGTAAAACTATAAAAGAAGATGATACTGGTGTAGCCATTTGTCCTATAAAATTTAAAAAAAATATGGAAGATTATTATAATACCGATGACTTTATCGATGGTCAAGAACTAATTAAAACTGGCATATCAATAAATGTACCAATATATGATAAAGTAAACGGCAAACTTATTTTAACAGATAAATTTTATCAAAAAAAATATAATGTTATAGGATTATATGACCCAGTAACGAATGGTAATCTTTATAACACTTGTTATATTAGTCCTAAAGATATGAAAGAACTATTTGATATCGCAGAATCCGCAAATAAATCATCTTTACCTATTGCCCACGTTATTGTTGATGATTTAAAAAATGTTGATAGTGTTAGAGAAACTATAGCAGATAAAGGTTTTGAATCTTTTAATAAAACAACTATTAATTATGATTATGTTAAAGAAGTAAATCAAATTTGTAATATTATAATTATTATATCATGTATTGGAATTTTTGTTTTAACTATACTATACATAAAAAAAATTAATAATGATAATTTGCAAAATATAGGTATACAAAAAGCTTATGGTTATTCTAATGGAAATATTCAAAACTTCAGTATGTGTGAATTATTAATAATAAGCTTTATTTCAATTTTTATTAGTTTTATACTTGCTGAAAGTTGTTATTTAATAATTAATATATTTTTTAAAGATTATATAAATCTAAAAGAAAGAATTATCACCCACTCAATGTTAAACTACTGGTTTGGATTTTTGATAATATTAGTTGTTCCTATTATTACTAACTCATTACTTAATTTATTTTACAACAAAAAAAATGCGATAAATTTGATAAGGAAAAAATAAACATATGATAATTTTATCTTTTATTCGCAAAACTAGTACCAAAATATATATAATTATATTTACAATTTTATTTACTATCCTAATACTATTAAATAGTTATATTAATAAATTAAATAATATTTTAGATGATAATTTTAGAGAAACAACTGAATTATATATAGAATCCACAAAAAATATAATGAAATCTTTAAATAAAAACAAACTTTTAAAAAATATAAATAGAATAATCCTATTTGATTATGAATTTAATGACGATTTTAATATTGATAAAATCATAAATTATGATTTAAATGGAATTATTGCTTATTCTGATACTACTAAAAATACTAAACTTAAAAATAATGAAGTAATAATCTGTTTAAAAAAAGATGATTTTATAAATAGCAAAAAATATTTAAAAAATTGGATAGGAAAAGAAATAGCTTTTAAACATAAAGAAAAAACTATAAAACTATTAATCAAAGATATTATTAATACCGAACGTAAAAGTAGTATTATAATATCTAATGATTTATTTTTGAATTTAGCCGAAAATAATAATTTTAAATATTTAGCAAATGTTACTAAAAAATCAAAAACAGAAAAAATATATGATATATATAAGAAAAAAAGTGTAAATATGTTTTTACTAGAAGACTATAATGAAAAAGATAATAAAATAATTAATGATACAGAAAAATTATTAAACAGCTTTGCAAGTGCAAATTATATATTTGTTGGTATATTTATAGTTATTATGGTAGTTGTAAATAAGAATATCATTTTTGATTTAAAAGATAACATAAAATTAGAAAAAAATGTCGGCTTTAGCAATTTAAAAATAAAATTTAATATTCTAAAAAGAATTATGTTTATACAATTTATTTCCATAATTATATCATTAGGGTTAATTTACATAAGTTTACTATTATTAAATTCACATTTTATACTTTATCTATTTAATTATAATTTACTTATAATTATTACAATTATATTTATTAGTAATATCCTATTAAGTTTAATAGTTAATAATAAATCATCAAAATAAAATGATATAAAGAAAAATATTATTAGTTTATACACAAGACTTTCTTAATAGTTATCTGTTATGAATAAAAAAACATAATGGAAACTATTTCATTAGTTATAAAGCTAATAAACAAATTAATATATATTTTACGCGTATTCTTAAAGGAGGTTAGTTATGTTAAAATTAGAAAAAATAAATAAAACATATATCAAGAAAAATGCTAAAATTGAAATATTAAAAAATATTAGTTATGAATTTCAAAATGGTAAGCTTTATTGTATTATAGGTAAAAGTGGGGCAGGTAAATCTACTTTAATTGAAATAATGGGATTATTATTAAAATATGATTCTGGAGAAATTATAATAAATGAAAAAAATGTTTCTCTTTTAAATGAAACTGAAAAAGCTTTAATAAGAAATAAAGAAATAGGTTTTATTTTTCAATCTTATTATTTGAATCCTCTAATGAAAGCTTATGAAAATGTAATGCTTCCTATGTATTTAGATAAAACATTAAATAATGAAACAAGAAAAGAAAAAGCTTACTCCTTATTATCTCAAGTTGACTTAAAAGGAAGAGAAACTCATTTTCCTAAAGAATTATCTGGAGGAGAAGAACAAAGAGTAGCTATCGCTCGAGCTTTGGCTAATAATCCTGATATAATACTTGCCGATGAACCAACTGGCGCTTTAGACTCAGAGAATGCCACTAATATCCTAAATATTTTAAAAGATTTAGCTAAAAAAGGCAAATGTGTAATAGTTGTAAGTCATGATGATAGAGTTAAAGAATATGCAGATATAGTCTTAAATCTTGAAAATAAAAAGTTAAGCGAGGTAAAAATATGAATATGTATTTTAGACTTGCTAAATACCAAATGCGCAAGAAATCAAATTTTATTGTAGCTATCATTATAGGTCTTGTAATAAGCATAGTTTTTTTACTCAATACTTATCAAACTAGTTGGCATAATTATATTCAAAAAGATACTTATGATCAATTAGTATTTCGGAATCTGTATATTGAAAGTGATACCACCTCAGAAGAAGAAATGGAAGTATTGCGTAATATAGATCATGTTTCAAATGTTACTTATATGTATGAATATTCAGAAATTGCTGAAATTGAAAATATACAAACTAATAATATTCCTGGATATATAAATATTTATGAAGCCAACAATAAAAGTTTGCCTAAAATAGTTGAAGGTACTAATTTCCTAGACAATGAGGGATATTATATGGTTTGTCCAGCAAATTTTTATCCTAATACTTCAGAAGAAGAAATAAGAAAATATTCAATAGATGATAAAATAGATTTACAAAAAAATATTAACACTGACATTTCTTTAAAATATATGGGAAATCTATATAGCTTATATAAAATAGAAGATTATATTTTCAGTACTAAAGTTAAATTAGTAGGTTTATATAAAAATAGTGATTATTCTATTGATGAGAATATCTGTTATGTCAACCAAAAAACTATGCAGGATATAGTTTTAAATAAATACAAAGATGATATGGTTAATTATGAAAGTTCAAAATCTGGACGAGGGTTTATATTAACTGTTGATAGTGCTGATAAAATGAATTATGTTATGGAAAAATTAGATGATTTAGGCTTTTTTTATAGAAATGGAGCTTATGTAGATACTGATTATATAAATGAAATTAATAATAATATAAATTTTGGGGTAAACATTATTTTTATATTAGTATTTATTTTTATATTTATCATGTTTCAAAAAGATTTTAAAGAAGACATTTCTCATTATAAGCTATTATATAAAATAGGTTATAATTCAAAAGAAATTAAAAATACTTATTTAATTACCTCTTTATTTAAATCTTTAATATATTTATTTGTTGTGATTTTATTTTCTTTAATTTCTTGTATTATATTAAAAATAATTTTAAATTATTATCCATTCTTATTTGTTAAATTTAGAATAATTTTCGATTACAAATGTATTTTTATCATTATATTAATCTTTATAACAAATGCTTTAATAAATAATATTTTAAATATAAGGAAAGTGATAAAAAATGACTAATGTTATTATCCCATTTTTAAGGGATTATAAGATGAATTTAATTTATATATTTCTATTTATAATATTAATATTAATTTTTAATATTTTTGGAATTATTAAAGATTATTATTCTTATAATATAAATAATGTTTTTGGGGCATTAGAAGAAAATAGAGGTTATATAGTAAATACAGATAATGTCTCTATAATTAAAGATATACAAAATAATTTTGAAATTGAAAAAATAGAAGAAATTTCAAATAATTTTATGAATACTAATGGTTATTATGTTGTATTAAAAAAATATAATGACGTTAATTCTTTTCAAAAATATTTAGATTATAAAAATATAATTTATTATTTACGAGAAAGCAGTAAAAGTATAGAAATAAGTATTTTGAAAAAAAATTATAATACTTTTAGTATATTGGAGATAATGAGTATAATTTTAGTCACTTTAGGTATTTTCTTTTTAAATAAAAACTTGCTTATTAATGAAGAAAAAAATATTTCTTTATTAATTGTTTTAGGATATAAAAAGATAAATTTATATATTATTTTATTTTTAAAAATAATACTATTATTAACTTTAAGCATTTTCATGTCTAATTTATTATTAATTTTTTTTAAGATTTCTTATTATTTTATAAAAAATAATATTTTAAAAAATTTTCTTTATGATCTTAATGCTTTAAAATACTTTAAAAGGGATTTTATTATATTCATTACTTTAATTGCAAATTTTGTCTGTTTTAAGATTAGAAAACTTAATGTTTTACAAATTCTTGATTGTTAGGAGGTTTCAATGAAAAAAATTTTTAAGTCTTTATTATTAATTTTATTATTTGCTTTAACTGCTTGTGAAGCAAAAACAGAAAACATAGACAACCCTGAAGAAGAACCATATCCTATTGAAGAACCTACTCCCGAATTTGATAATAGTGTCTTTAAACAATTAACCAAAGAAGAAGCCCTAGCATTATATGATATGGAAGGCGTTCAAATAGTATTTGCGTGTACTGCAAGTTCTTCAAGTTGTCAAGAAGTTTATAATGCAGTAGTTAAAGTTCAAAATGATTTTAAATATACTACAAATTATCTATACATATATGGAAGTTTCGTTAATGAATTTAGAGATTTTATTTCTAAACTTGATATGAATTATAGTATTAATGATACAATAAATGGTTCATTTAAAGAATTAATTGGCGGTTCTAAAGTTTATTTTCCAGCAATTATAATTATTAAAGATGGAAAACAAGTAGATGGTCTAATCGGAATTGATATCAATTACCAAAAATTAAAAGATATTGTTAGTAAATATCTAAAATAAGAAATTTTTATTCTAAAAAATTCTCTTAAAATATATCTAAAAATATGCTATAATCCTGAATTTATCAGTTTTAATTAAAAAAAATCTTCCAAACCCTTTAAATATAAGGATTTGAGAGATTTTTAAACAGCAAAAAAAGTGAGTACACAACTCCATTTTTCTATATAATATTTAAAAAATGCTTTTATTGCCTAATTTTATGCACAAAAATTGTAATTTCTATACTAATGATAATATAAAAAGATTAAAAATTCAATAGCACTCATTATGTACTCAAAAAATAAATTTAAAATTTGACAAGAAAATCCTTATAAATAAAGGGCTGAAGCACAATGTAAAGTTTCAAAACTGATAAATTCCCGGGAAAACAAGTAGATGGTCTAATCGGAATTGATATCAATTACCAAAAATTAAAAGATATTGTTAGTAAATATCTAAAATAAGAAATTTTTATTCTAAAAAATTCTCTTAAAATATATCTAAAAATATGCTATAATTAAAAAAATAAATAATTAAACAAATTCTATTTATAAGGTGGTATTTATATGCAAAAAAATTTAAAAATTATATTAGGAGCTTTATTAAGTATTATTATCATAATAAGTATCTATTTTATTTATAGAAATAATACTAAAACCATCCAAACTCCTAAAATATTAAAAAATGCCTCTATGATTATCAAAGAGGGGACTTTAACAAATACTGGTTGTACTGTAATTATAACAGATACCGAAAAAGAAGAAATTCACACTTATGGTAATTCTTTCGGCCTAGAAATCAAAAAAAATAATAAGTGGCAAGAACTAAAACCAATAGAAGAAAAATATGCTTTTACTCTTGAAGGTTATAATGTAGATGAAGATAATGAATTAGCACAACATATAGAATGGGAATGGCTCTATGGTAAACTAGAACCAGGCGAATATCGTTTAGTAAAAGATGCTGCAATAAACTACAAAAACAGTTATTTAGGAAGTGGGGTAGTTTATGCTGAATTTACAATTGAACCTAACCTAAAAATAGTTAAAATAGGCTTAATTACCAATAATTTAACTAATACTATTCCCATTAGTATTGATGAATCTACATTCATTTTACATTTATTTAATGGCTATGATTATACTACTGAAACTTGCGATGGTGAAGCAGATTTTAATTTAATTACCGATGATACCACTTATGGTCTTGAAGTTTATGAAAAAGAAGTTCACATAACAACTACCAATAAAGAAATAGTATTAAGTAAAGAAGACAGTCGTAATCTATTAAAGATTATAAATAAATATGTTCCCGAAAATTATAAACCAATAGTTACTTGCCTAAAAAATCAACTAGGAGCCTATATCGCCGACCAATCTTTAGAATTTAAAGAAAAAGATATTACTTCCTTAATAAATATAGATAAATCTAAATTAGATTATTCCTATTTAGAAACTAATGAACATGGTGCCTTTTATCTTATAATTAAAACCAGTGATAATACTATCTTAAATGAAATAACCAATACTCTCAAAAATAACTATCAAAATCTAAACACCCAAAGTTTTGAAGGCTACCAACTATATGTTTATAATGGTGCAGAAACTATCTTAAACCCTGAAGATTTAACTATCTGCAGTCTTAATTAAAAATAAAAATATTTATTACCAACTAAAAGTAAGTAAACCCCTAAACCTTTACTTACTTTTTAATTAAATTCTAAAATTCTCCAAACTTTATATATTCTCTCTCCCTTTAGTGATATAATAATCAAATAAAAGGAAGTGCTAAAGATGAATAATATCTTAATCGTTGAAGATGACAAAAGTATCCATAACATTTTAGAAGAATTTCTAACCAAAGAACATTATCAAATCTCTCATGCTTATGAAGGCCAAGAAGCTCTACTTTTATTAGAAAAAAATAAATATGACTTAATTCTCCTAGATTTAATGTTACCATCTCTAAATGGTGAAGAAATTATAAGAACAGTTAAAGATACCCCCATCATTGTTTTAAGTGCCAAAGTATCTACTATCGATAAAGTAAACTGTCTAAAACTAGGTGCTAATGATTATCTAACTAAACCCTTTAATCTTGAAGAATTACTTGCTCGTATCAAAGTCCAACTCCGCTCCAAAACTAACCCAACTCCCTCTCTAAAATATAAAAATCTTGAACTCTTAAATGACTATCACACTTTATTATTAAACAACCATAAAATTAATCTAACTAAAACTGAATACGCTATCTTAAAACAACTATTAATAAATCCCAATGAAGTAATTTCTAAAAACAAACTTTTAGATTTAATAAGCCTTGACACCCCAGATTGTGATGAAAACTCTCTAAAAGTTCATATAAGTAATATTCGCAAAAAACTAAAAAAATATAGTTCCCAAAATTATATTGAAGCAGTCTGGGGTATTGGTTTTAAAATGTCTTAATCTTAACTAAATCTTAACGATTTCTTAACCGTTTTCTTAACTATTTCTTTTTATAATATAACTATCAAAAAGAAAGGAAAATATTCATGGAAACTATTTTAGAAACAAATGCTCTTACTAAAAAATATAAAAACTTTACCGCCCTAAATAATTTAAATATTCATATTAAAAAAGGCTCTATCTATGGCTTAATTGGTAAAAATGGGGCCGGAAAAACTACCCTTATAAGAATTTTATGTGGTTTACAAAAACCCACCAAAGGAGATTATACCATCTATGGTACTTCTTATCATAATATTATCAATATAAGAAAAAGAATGGGCGCAATTATTGAATCACCCATCTTAATATCTAATATGACTGCTGAAGAAAACTTAATTTTACAATCTAAAGATATAGGTTTACCTGATCTTACTGATATAGATGAATTATTAGAATTAGTTAATCTAAATACCACCAATAATAAAAAAGTATCTGACTTTTCTCTAGGCATGAAAGAACGTCTCGGAATAGCTTTAGCTCTTGCCAATAACCCTGATTTTTTACTATTAGATGAACCTATCAATGGTCTTGACCCAGAAGGTATTATTGATATTCGGGAATTAATCTTAAAACTCAACAAAGAAAAGGGGATAACGATATTAATATCTAGTCATTATTTAGATGAACTATCAAAAATAGCCACCGATTATGGTTTTATAGATAATGGAACAATTATAAAAGAAATCAGTAGTGAAACCTTAAAAAAACAAATGTCTCATAAAATCACTTTAAAAGTTTCTAATATCCTCGATTTTGTCAAATATTTTGAAACCCATCATTATAATTATGAAGTATTAGATAACACCACCATCAATATCTATGAAAAAGTAAGTCTTTCGAAGTTTATGAAAGAATTAGTCCAAAACAATTTAACTCCTGATGAAATAAAAGAACAAGAACAAACCTTAGAAAGCTATTTTCTAAATTTACTAGGAGGCCCTAAAAATGATTAAACTCTTAAATGCCAATTTTTATCGTTTAAAAAAATCTAAAATCTTCTGGTTAATTCTCTTATTTACTATTTTTTGGGCCATACTTACTTTATTTACTAAATATCAAAGTATTAAAAAATATAACTCCTATATTGAAATTGAATCTCTAATCTTTAATTTTATCTATCTCTTTAGTTTTGTTATTACTATCTTTACCAGTCTCTTTTTAGGTGATAACTCAGATAATACCACTCGCAGTCGAATTATTATTGGTCATAAAAAAACTCATATCTATTTAGCCAATTTTATCACTATCCTAACGGTTACTCTAACTACTTATAGTTTATATACTATCTTAATTTTAATTTTTGGTAAACCTTTAATCGGCGGCATCACTATTCCTTTTTCGAGCTTTTTCCTAAAACTCTTTAATCTAATTTTAACTCTTATCGCTTACTCAAGTCTTATAACTTTTATTGCTACTACTATCTCCGATAAAGTAATTGTAACTATTCTATCAATTATCTTATATATTATTCTTATATTTACAGCTTTTCTTTTAGTAAGTCGTCTTTCTGAAACTGAATATTATACTTCTCTTATTTACAATAAAGAAACCAACTCTTATACCAATATTGAAGAAAAAAATCCTTTATACATTCCTGAAAATACTAAAAAAATAATCAAACTAACAATACCTCTAAATCCCTTTGGTCTATCTTTACTAATAACTTCCAAAGAAAATATTAATCTAAATCTCTTGCCTTTATACTCTTTAAGTCTTACAATAATATCTATGGCTCTAACCATTATATTCTTTACTAAAAAAGAATTTAAATAGAAAGGATAACTATATGAGTATTTATCTTCTTTTTTTAATTTCCCTCATTTTTATTTTCTTCTTAATTTTAAAAATTGTTTTTCTTAAAAAATCCCTCCAAAATCTCTCTAAATCATTAAATTATATCTTAAAAACTGATACCAACAATTTAATAACTATCACCTCCAATGATAAAACTTTAACAAAAATAATCTCTTCTCTTAACACCGAATTAAAAACTATTCGCAAACTTAAACTTGAATATCAAAATGAAAGTAGTGAACTAAAAACCTCAATTACCAATATATCTCATGATTTAAGAACCCCTCTAACTGCGATAAAAGGTTATTTAGAATTAATAAAAACCAATAATATTCCCGAAAAAGAACGTGAATATTTAAAAATAATCAATAATAAAACCAATGATTTAATCTATCTAACTGAAGAACTTTTCTTTTTCTCTAAAAGCTTAGATTTAGATACCAAAACCAATCAAGAAAATATCTGTCTAAATACAATTCTTGAAGATACTATTCTTGAATTTTATACTCTCTTTAAGAAAAACAATATTACTCCCACACTTAATATCTGTTCTAAAAAAGTTTATCGTCTTTTAAATAAAAATCTCTTAAAACGTATTTTAGAAAATATCCTATCCAATGCTTTAAAATATAGTATGAGCGCTTTTTATATTACTCTAACTGAAGATGGCTCTATCATCTTTAAAAATAAAACCAGTAATCTTGATTCTTCCAATCTAAAAAAAATCTTTAATCGTTATTCCACTCTAACTAATGCCGAAAAATCAACCGGAATAGGCCTATCTATAGCAAAACAACTAACCGAAATAATGCATGGTAAAATAAAATACCAATATCTCCACAATTATTTAACCATTACCATTAAATTCTAAAACCAATTACCCAACTATTATGTACTTCTTATTAAATTCCAACTTTTGTCCATTTTTGTCTAAATTCATACTTTCTCTTTACAAATCTGTGAATTATAAGTTAAAATGTCCGCTTTTTGAAAAAGATTTACAAGTTAAAATGTCCTATTGATAAGATAAAAATA
>CANPVV010000011.1 GCA_947581835.1 uncultured Bacilli bacterium | reverse complement strand
TTACCTTTTATTATAAGGACATTTTAACTTGTAAATAAACTTTTAAAAATAGGACATTTTAACTTATAATTCACATATTTGTCAATTAAATACACATATTTTTTAATTTCTTAAACCATTTTTTTAATTTAAACAATTAATTAGCTAAAATAATAATATCAAATTCTCCAATTTTATCTAGTATACAATTTACCAGAGTATTAATTTTTATTACTAATTAATATTTTAATCCTTAACTATATCTATTTCCATAACTTCATCATTATCAAATGTAAACGTTACCTTATTACCATTTTCTTCTACCGTTTTCAACTTTTTAAAAACAATATCATAAGTACCTTCTCCAAAAGTAAAAATAGCCAACTCATTATTCACATCCACAACATAAATAATACTCTCATTAACACTATCTATATAACTTTCTTTATAAATAAGATTATTTCCTAAACTATTCTTAATTAAACTCTCACCATCATTTGAAATAGTTCCATCACTAAAAACTAATAAACCACAATTATTGCTAAAACGACAAATTCCCTTAGGTAATATTTCTTCTTCAATAAGATGATCTACCTCTTGAAAATTTTTATAATAATAATATTTTTCATCTTCCGCATAAACAGCTAAAGTACCCCAACCACAAGAAGCATTTCTAGTATCAGTACTATAATTAGTAAAAGCTAAAACTTTCTTATCTCCGTTCAATTTTTTTAACTTTAAATCATAAGACTCAAATTCATTAAAATTTTGATAAAAATTGCTTTCAAATTTATATATATAATCAGTTGGATCTGTACCCTCTAATAAATATAAATTACCCTCTTCAGTTAAAATTAAAATATCTTCCCACTCCAATGAACAAGTATTACGAGCATCCTTAATTACTACTACTTTCTCATTAAAATTATTTACTTTAACTTTATGACCATTATCCCCCACTAAATATAAACCATCATCATAAACCAAACTTATTTCTACTTCACTATTAGCCGAAACTAATACACTATCTGTAAATTCTGTATTAATTCTCAATTTAGAATTTCCAGCTAACTCCATTATTTTTTCTCTAGTAACTACAGGTAAATTACTATCATCATCGTTATTTTCTTCTGTATCATTTATATCATCAGAAACATTACCTTTTATCTCATCATTATCCCTATAACTCTCATACAAAAAATAACCTTCAACACCCAAAGCAATTAGTATCAATATTAATAACCCATAAACAACTTTATTCTTCATAAATAGACCTCACTTTATTCAATTATACAATATCAATATTTAATAGTAAAGAATCTCAAATTTTCTCTTTACACTAATTTACAATTGTCGCCACTATATCTAAACAAAACAAAATTATTAAAATAACACTTACAAAACTAGGAATCTTCCGAGCAAACTTATTTATTATTGGCACCACCAAATAATTTACAATTGTTGCAAAAAATCCCCAACAAACAAGTATTTCTAGTGCTACATAATGTCCTAAATTAAACTTTAAATTTGTATAATCCCAATAAACTCTATGCATTACCTTTTCAATAATCATTCCCCCACTAAACTCAATTAACCCCATCACTATTGTAGCAATCCCATAAAATAAAACAATCTCTGCCCACTTATCAAATTTTAGTTTTTTAATCTGTTTATCTAAAAACATAAGCACAAATATTGCTATCGCATAAATAAAAGTCCAAGGCCCATAAAGTATCCCACTATTAAAATTAGAATTAGTAACAAACCTCACAATATTCTCAAACAAAAAACCCAAAAACGAATATATAAAAAAAATATTAACATAAAACATAAAATCACCTCCAACTTATTATAATTTTCTATTTTATATACCCATTATAAACTATCTTATTATCTTTAACTACTATGAAAGCCTCATCATCATGCTTTTTAATAAACCTCACTACTTCCTCTGTCATTCTACTTTTAATATCAATAACAAGCAAATCTTTATCATAATCCAAACTATCTTTAAGTTCAATTACCTGAACTCCTAACCCTTCATCTCTTAAAGCATCTATTAACTTATAATTATTTCTTGTAGTAGTAACCTCAATACTATTAACGTCTTTTATCATTCTTCTTGATAACACACCCCCAATATACGTACCTGTTGCATACCCCAAAGAATAACAAATCGGTACCAATACTGTATCTAAATTAGTATTTAAAGCTTGTCTTGCCGCAATAAACCATACAAAGGCCTCAAAAAAAGCCAGTATCTGAATCCAAAAATTCTTCCCTTTAACCATGAGCATAGTTCTAAATGTTGATATAGAAACATCTAAAATTCTTGCTAAAAAAATTGTTAAACAAGTAAAAAGCATAATATCACCCTTAATATTATGCTTAAAATTTCTTAAACCATAACTCTAATTACTGCAATAATTATTAGAACAATTATAACTCCTCCAATAAACAATATCCCCAAAAATCTATTTTCTCCCTCTTTTTTATCATTCTGAGTATAATCTCTTCTAACTCCCCCATTATATTTTTCCGAAAGTAATACTACTCTTTTATCATTTTTCTTCTGTTCTCTTAAATAATTATTTTGCTTATCTATCTGTTCTTTACTCATTAAAGCTCCACAATTATGACAAATAAAGCCATCACTTGGTAAAGCTGCCCCACATTTCTTACAATACATAATAACCACCTACCACCATTTTAACCTAAAAAACTCCCAAATACTTGTAAAATCTTTCTAATTTACATTAAATATACAAACTATTTTTTACTCATTTTTCGCATCTGGATATGATATGCAACTATCAAAGATAATCTATAAGGAGCAAATCTATTAAAAAATAAAGTTAACTTCATAAATAAAGTTGGTACAATAATCATTTTCTTTTTTAAAGTTTTTTCTATCGCATACTCTGCCACCCTATAAGAATTAGCTTCTCTAACTGCGAAATTCCCTTTTGCTACCTGATTAAATTCTGTATCTACTGGTCCTGGACATAAAGCACTAATATGAACATTACTCTTCATCTGTCTTAACTCTTCATTAATTGCCATTGTAAGTTTAGTAATATAATTTTTAGTCGCATAATAAGTACTTAAATTAGGCCCAGCCATAAAACCTGCGCTAGAGCAAACATTTAAAATATAACCTTTATCTCTTTTTACCATATCCTTCAAAAACAATTTTGTTAAAATATGTGAACACACGACATTTAAATCAATCATTTTAAGTTCTGTATCTAAATCTGTTTCTAAAAACTTCCCAAACAATCCAAATCCAGCATTATTTATAAGCATATCTATCTCTTTATCTTTAACCATTTCATATAAGTTATAGACATTTTCTTTTTTACTTAAATCCATATCTATAACCATAACCTGATGCTTTAACTTATTTTTTAATTCCTCTAATCTTTCTTTTCTTCGTGCAACAACTATTAAATCATACCCTAACTTATCAAGTACTCGTGCCATATCTCGCCCAATTCCTGAAGATGCTCCAGTTATCAAAGCTAACATTAAATCACCTCTAATCTTATTTTAAATAAGCTATCTAAAACTATACTCTTTTTTCTATTTCCTCTAATAAAGCTGGAAGCATCTGAATTTTTCTTGATACTAAATTATCAATATATATTCCTTCATGTATTTTATTTAAATTAAATGCTTCTTTAATAATATCCTCTGCATCACTATTATATATAACATAAGAACCATTTTTATATATATCTGTAATAAATAAGACAACACAAACAAAATTACCCATTTTAAGTTCATCTAACTTCTCTATATATTCTGTTATATTATCCGTAATTTCATTAATATCCATTGTCATAACCTGAGAAATACCTAATTGATGATTACCCACACTATAAGTCTTAAAATCCTGATTAATTAAATCTCGAACACTAATCCCTTTAATACTAGAAGCTGCTTTAAACATTTCATAACTATACTCATCAACATTTACTTTAGCCATTTTCGCAAGCTTACTAACAGCCAAAATATCATCTTCGGTTGTAGTTGGTGATTTTAAAGCAAGAGTATCTGATAAAATAGCACTAAGCATTAAACCTGCGATCTCTTTAGGAATAGCTATCTTTTTTTCCAAAAACATTTCATAAATTATGGTACTTGTTGCCCCCACTGGTTTACTTCTAAAATTAATTGGAATATTTGTTCCTATACTACTCAAATTATGATGGTCTATAATCTCCGTTATTAGTGCCTCTTCAATTCCAATCGCACTCTGTTCAAGTCCATTATGATCAACTAAAATAACCTGCTGTTTAACATAACTATCCGCACTTGTAACTTTAATTAATCCTAAACATTCTCCCTTATTATTAATAACTGGATAATTAGTATGACCACATTTATTAGCTAAACCAATAAAATCAGTTCGATAATCTTTATAATTAACTGTAACTGGTTTAGTATTACTATTTATATATTTAATCTTATTACTTAAAATCACTTTATTAACTGTATTTATAGTATCATGTTTACTATAAATAACATTAACTTTATTATTTACTGCTTTTTTATACAATCTTTTAGGTAATTCATGATTACCCGTTAAAACTATCAATCTAACTTTTGACACAATCGCATACTCTAAAACTTTATATCTATCTCCAACAATCAATATATCATTATTAGAAAGAGGTACCTCTTCATGCAAAGTTTTAGCCTGATAAGATGCAATCAAAACATTCCCAACTATTTCTTCATCAAACTGTAACAATCCAATTCCATCTAAACTATCAACTATATTATCATAACTTGTATCAACATTCTCTTTATTTCCCCCAATTAAATATTTAGCTATCTCTTTTAAACTAACTAAACCTTTTAAATTCTTTTTACTATCTACAATCGGTATAGCTGTTAAATTTTGTTTTTGCATATAATTAAAAGCTGAAGCAATCGAATTATCTTCCTTAACAAAAGCTTTCTTATTAAACTTTATATCTTTAATTCTTACTTTTGTATCATTTAAATAATCAGGACTCTTAATCTTAAAATAATTTAAAACAAACTTACTTTCCAAATTAAGATGCCCAATAACTTTAGGTATAGTATTTTTCCCCTCTTCATTTAAAAGATAAGATAAAGCAATAGACGAAGCCACACTATCAGTATCAGGGTTACGATGTCCAAAAATAAATGTCTGCATTTCTAACACTCTCCATTTATATTATCATAACATAAAAACATTAAAATTCATAGAACTAAAAAACAAAAGAGAAGCTAAAATCCTTCTCTTTTAAAAGTGTGAGTTTGAGTTTATATGTTATTTTTTGTGATTATTTATAAAGTGTGTATGTTAAGTCTACTCTATCACTTCTCCTTTCATATTTTAAGTATAACATTCCTTTGTGAAAACTTTGTGTGTATTTAGTGAATTTTTAAAATTTACACTATTTTTTAATTTTAAAGTAAAATACTGTTCCTTCCTCCTTAACACTACTAACCCCATAATCAAATTTATGTTTCTGTAAAATCTCTTTTACAATAGATAACCCTATCCCTGTTGATACCACATTTCTTCTATGTTTTTTCTCACTCTTATAATATTTATCCCAAATATAAGGTATCTCTTCTTTCTTTATTCCTTTACCTGTATCTTTAATTTCTACTATATACTCTTTTTTATTTTCCACCAAATTTACATAAACAAGTTTATCCTCTCCAGTATAATTAATCGCATTATTAACTAAATTATATATAACTTGCATTATCTTTTGTTTATCTGCTTTAACTTTAACATTATCTAAAACATTAACAATAAAATGATAATCTTCTGTTGTCTTTAAAATATCATATCTTCTCATAACCTCTTTAATACATAACCCTAAATCAAACTCTTCTATCTTTAACTCATCAGCATCTGCTTGCATTTTTGATAAATCTAAAATATCATTAACTAAAATATTTAATCTTTCTACTTCTTCAATTATTATATTTAAATCTTTATCCATTTTATCTTTATCTTTATATGATATATCTCTAACCATTTCTGCATAAGCTCTAATCATTGTAAGAGGAGTTTTTAAATCATGTGAAACATTTGCTAGTAAATCTCTTCTTAACTCATCTATTTTTGATAAATCTTCACTCACATGATTTAATGTATTAGCAAGTTCATCAATCTCTAAAACATCACTAGAATCAAACTTAATATTATAATTACCTTCTCCTAATTCTTTAGCTTTCTTTGTAATATTTGTTATTGGCATCGTTATCTTATTTGATAAAAAATAAGAAATAAAACTAGCTATAACTATTACTATTAAAGAAATAAATACTAATTGACCCTTTAATATTACATTAGCCCCATCTATATCTTCTAAAGGTGAATAAACAAACACATATCCATTAGAAACTTTAATTCCTGATAATATTGCTTTAGTATCAATTGCTTTATTAATTAATTTTACTTGTCTAACACTTTCATTACTTAAAATAATATCATTCATAATATTAGTCATTTCTGTATTATCATCATTAAACCCACAGCCAACCATTAAATTATTATAACTAATAGTATTAGTACTAGTAACATATTCTATACACACACTATTATCATAAGCAATATTTTCAAGTCCTCTATATAACATTGATAGTTCATAATCTTTAATAACGTCTATAATATCTTGAATCTTATCAGTTTGATATTTCTCATAACTATATTTCATTAATATAGATTGAGAAACTACTAAAAATACTACAATTGCAACACTAAAAATAACTAAATATAATAAAGTTTTAAAATTAATACTACTAACTTTATTCTTGAGCATCAAACTTATACCCCATTCCCCTTACTGTTTTAATTATATTTCGATATTTACCTAATCCATTTCTTAAAGTTTTAACATGTGTATCAACTGTTCTTTCATCTCCATAAAAATCATAACCCCAAACATTCATTAAAATTGTATCTCTTGATAAAGCAATATTTTTATTTTGCATTAAATATTTAAGTAAATCATATTCTTTAGGAGTTAAAACTACTTCTTTATTATCTAACATAACTACATGAGCCAAATCATCAATAACTAAATCTTTATATTTATAAATCTGACTTTTACTAGCCATCCTCTTAGTTATAGCTTTAATTCTTGCGATTAATTCTTTAGGTGAAAAAGGTTTAGTTACATAATCATCTATTCCTAAATCAAAACCATATAACTTATCAAATTCTTCACTTCTTGCTGAAAGCATAATAAATGGAATATCTTTTATTTTTTTTATTTCTCTTGTAGCTTGATATCCATCCATTCCTGGCATCATAATATCCATAATAATTAAATCTATATCTTTATTCTTAGCTATCTCTATTGCCTCACTACCTGTACTAGCCTCATATACATCATAATGTTCTAACTTTAAATATTCTTTAATAACATTTCTTATTAAATCTTCATCATCACATATTAATATTTTCATAGACAAACGTCTCCTTTATATCCTATATATTACACCATTTTTGTGAAATTTGCATGAAAAAAAGAATGATTTGTCATTCTCTTTAAAAACCTATTGAACAAGCATAATCTTGATTTTCATAAAAAGCTTTTAATTCGGCGTAAGTAAGAGGTGGTTCCCCATTTCCTTCTGTTGTAAGATCTTCATAAGTTAAAGTCTGAGTAATCTTTAAAGAATAATCGGTATCATCAAAGGTTGGTACCCCTGTAATATCATTGTATGTTATAGTATCTTTATTTCCATGTTCACTCTTTAATGCTGTATAATCTTCTTCACTTAAAGTAAATGTAATCTCTTTAATTCCTACTTTAATAAATTCATTATTAGAAGATAATCCTAACTTAAGTAATTCTATATAACCTTCATCTTCAACATTTTTCTCACAATTTAAATATAAACTAGCCACTACTTCACTAACAATCATTTTAGCAGTTGCCTCAGTCTTATTACCCGCGGCATCTTTAGCAACAATTACTATATCATATTCTCCTAAAGTCTTTAAGCTTTCATTTACTACCTTTTCATCTTTAAATTCATAAGAACATTTAGATGCATCTTCACAACTTGAAACAAATTCATCCGGTAAAATACTTCCATTCATCATAACTGTTGCCTCTTTAGTTGTAATCTTCGGTGCTACTGTATCTACAATTCGGGCTTTACCTTTAAGATTTTGATCTGGACAAGTAACTGTAAACTCATATTCAACTCCTAAACTAGTTGTATCTTTAATACCTGTCGCATCTAAAGTACAAGTTGAACTATCATAATTTTTAAATTCCGCATAATCATTTATATCTGAAGAAGGATTAGAACCAAGTTCAATTAAAACTTCTTTTAAAGTTACACTTGGCTTCTTACTAAGTTCTCTTTCTCTTGCAACACCCAGTAATATATAAACACCTACTCCAACTGCCGCTAAAGCTAAAACAATAATTATTACAAAAAGTATTTTATTCATTCCTTTACCATTACCACTTTTATTTTTCTTTTTAGGAACAATAACCTCTTTACTATTATTAGGGCTACTATCAGGAATAACGTCATCATTTATAAGTCCTGTTGAAGTTGTAGGTACATTTGGTATTGGTGGTACAGTTCCAATTTCATTTAAAAAAGGTGTTACATTCATATTATTCATAACCTCTGGAACATCATAACTCTGTCCATTTGGTACTTGATTAATATCAGGAATAGTCGGTACTTGTGGTATTTCTCCTCCATCATTTAACACTGGATCAGGAGGTGTAGGCATTTCTGCCATTGGTGCAACCGGTGCTGCTTCCATAGTTGGAATCTGATTTATATCATTAGTTGGATTATTATTCCCATTATTAGAATTATTTGTATCGGTATTATTTTCTTCACCATTTAAAGTAGGCTCAGGATTTTGACTAACCGCAGGCATCTCATTTATCGGTAAATTAGAAACATCAGTATTTTCTACTCCCCCCAAAGATATTACATTTAAATCATTATTATTGCCATTGTTATTATTATTTTCATTGTTATTCATAACTACAGCCCCTTTTATATATACAATAATTATAACTTAATATTTCCCAAAAAGCAACCTATAAAAAAGAAAAAGCTTATCTTCTAAGCTCATCTTCTAATATTTCTTCTACCTCTTCATTACTTAAAACTTTCGGATTATCAATTCTTATCTTATCATTTAAAGAATCATGATAAATATTTCCTCCATTAGAAGCCATATAAAATGACATATAATCTGTTACACTCTCTCTTGTATATAAATACTCAATTACTCCATAAGTACCTATATAATCAAATACATTTTTATATTTTTTATAAATACCATCTAAATATACTGCATATTGGCCTGGACAAATAATTTGATAATACAAACTATAACCATCACCTTTATCATACCATCTATCAACTGAATTAACCCATTTAGAAGAATGTATCCTATTATCCACACTATTAGCTAATTTATAACACTCATCATAATCATATTCTCCACCTTCACCTAATAAAGTCTTATCAAAAACCTCAAATTGTTCTTCAGTAAGTCCATATTTAATAAGTACAAAATTATATTTTTCTTCTACTAAATCTAAAAACAATTCTTTAATCTCTTCATAATCACTTCTAGCTTTTATTTGATTAGCCAAAGAATAATCAACACCCCATTGAGGTACTGTAAAAGCTTTTACTAAATCAATATATTTAACATTATAAGTTTCTTCTATATATTCTTGTTTTTCTTTAATACTTAAATCATCATAACTAAATAAAGGACTCATTACACTAGGTAACATAGAGGCTTGCATAGGATCTTTAGAAACGTCATCATCATCTTTATTACCATCACTAGTTGAGGCATCATCACTAATAGTTACTAATTCACTCTTAGCATTTGCAACATTAGCACTAATAAGAATATTTAAAGACACTAAAAAACAAAGCACACTTTTAAAATCATATTTCTTTAATAATTTTTTAATTAAAACTAAAATTTCTTTATCTTTAATAGAATTTATAAGCTCTTCAAAATTCATGGCTTTTACCCCCAAACAAATTAACATTCTACCAAAATATAACCAATATGTCAACTTAAAATTCAAAAAGATAGCCTTATAAAAGACTATCAATATAAAGTAATAAAAATATAACTTGCCTTTGGATAGAGATAATAAGCACCAAAGGCAAGATAAGTTTTAATTTAATTTCACTGTAAATGGTTTATCTTTTGAACCATCTCCATCATTTTGTTCAAACTGTGTATAAGCTTTTAAATTTATTACTGGTCGAACACCATAATCAGCATATGTATAACCGCCATTGATGCTACCATTATAGACAGCCCCAACATTATTTACATAAAAAACACAAGCTCCGGTACCATTAAAATGAGCCGGGGACATAGTCCAATAAGATTGATTACTATATAAATAATAATCTTGATTAGTTTGATTATCATGAGCTCCAGCATACAATACTTCATCAGCAGTAATTAATCCTATTGGATATTCTAATGATTGATTTCCAATTTCTTCTTCATTAATTGTAGTAAATAAATCTTGATTAACTTGTGGACATTTAAATATCGGTTTATATGTTATATAATTTCTTAAATAAGCACCATAATATGTTCCTCTTCCAGAAAAGCCATAATTAGTAGTATCAATCTTAGAACTAGCACTACTACCATTATATGGTGTTCTATCATTGCAAAAACCTATTGCACCATCTAAAATACTTTCATACTTAGATAAATTTTGCAAATAACATTCATCTAACACTGTAAGTATTCTGCTTTTATTAGCATTATTATGAGCATCAGCATAAGAGGTAGCTCCTACAGTTCCAAACTTAAAACCAACATAAGCATTATCCTGAATTATATCATTATACTTTTGAGAGCTTATAACTATAGAATCTTTATCATTAGTGGTACCATTATATATTAATCTTATAGTTCCATTTCCGTTTATTCTAATTATCCGCCAATAGGTTTCTCCTATTTTCACCCAATTATTTTCCGCTTTCCCCCTAAAATAATATGTTTCACCATAATCATCTTTGCTTTTACACAACAAAGCCTGTGTTCTTTCTACATTCAAACCTTGAGTTAATTCACCACTAACCGGATCAACTGTTGGACAACCGTCTGTTGAAACTTGTAATCCTAAATCAGCTAAAGTTCTATCTGAAGTTCCTATAGGTATCGCATCAAACCACAAATAACATTTAGTATTTGTTTCAGTAACATTGCCAAAATTAAGCTTACCCTTTTTATATTCAACTGTTATTGCATTAGGTAATGCCATATCAGCATCTTTTCCCCAAACTGCTATATTATCTGAACCAGCCGTACAATAAGACTTTTTTTCATTTAATAAATGTTTCTCAACAGGAATTTTATCCTGTTTTTGATAACTGCCATCTACTGGTTGCCCTTGTTCGTCAGTTTGTTGAACATTTATAGCAACTAAACTAAAATCAGCATTTGAATAACTAATTGTAGAATTAACTAACTTTGTACTATCTACAACTTTATATTTTGCTTTTGTTAAAAACATATTTATTATAATAAGAAGTATAGCACACATTAAAAAGCCATATAAAAACATTTTTCTACTTTTTCCATTACTTTCATTTAATTTCTCATATTTCATTACTTCCACTCCTATCATAGAAATTTTTAATTTATAAATAAATTATAATCTATGATATATCAAAAGCCAAGAAATATAATACATTTTGTGTTACAAATAAGATTATATAAATAAATTTCTAATTGTGTTATAAAAATATTACTAGGAGGAAAAGTTAATGAAAGAATTTGAATTTAAAAAATCTAAAAATAGTAATATTATTAAAAGTATAAGATTTGACGAAAATTTATATAACATAATAACTGAAATAGTAAAAGAAGCAAATAAAGGTAAAAGTAAAAAAGAATACAGTTTCAATGGTTTTGTTTGTTCAGCTTGTTATTATGCCATTGAAAATATGAAGAAAAATAATGATACAGATTAATCTTTTAGAAGATTCATACTTTATGAACCGCTTAAAAAAAATTAGAGAAGAAAACAAATTAACTCAAAAAGATATAGCCAAAATGTTAAACGTATCTTTAGGTACATACAGTATGAACGAAGAAGGTCATGATACCATAACTTTAAAAAATCTTATAAAATTTTGTGATATTTTTAATATTTCTTTAGACTATATTTATGGATTTTCAGACACAGAAAATTATTTAAATTCTTCTAAAAGTTTCAATAAAGAAAAACTTTGTACAAGATTAAAAGAATGCCGCAAAGAAAATAAATTAACTCAAAAAGATATTGGTCAAATTTTAAATATCGATCACTCTGTTTGGTGCCGATATGAAAAAGGAACAACAATTATCCCTACTACTTTTTTATATATTTTCTGCAAAAAAATAAATGTATCAGCCGACTATCTTGTTGGTAGAATTGACTATAATATAAAAATAACTAATAAATCATAAAAAATTTTTTCTAATATAAATCAAAAAGTATAACTTTCACTTTTTTAATACTTGAACTTTTATTATATGTTTAAAAACATAAAATAGCTAAAAATCTTAGCTATTTTAATTATTTTATTCTTTATTTAATAACCAATCAATTACATTTATTTTAGTTATTCCTTCATAATCTGTTTCTAAATCCATATCTAAAGTTATTAAATATTTTGGATAATAATCCCCTGTTTTTTGTAATGATTTTAATTCTCTTTCAAGTACCTTCTCATCTCTAACAGATAATGCAACTTGATAATATTTTAAACCATCTCTATTTTTAGCCACAAAATCAACCTCTAAATCATCAACTTTTCCAACATATACTTTATATCCTCTTCTAAGTAATTCTAAATAAACTATATTCTCTAATATATGTCCCATATCACTATCAGCTTTTTTTCCTAATAAATAACTTCTTAATCCCTGATCTACAACATAATATTTATAATCTCTTGTTAACAATTTCTTTCCCTTAACGTCAAATCTTTCTGCTTTATATATTAAAAAGCATTGAATAAACGCAGATATATAATTTTCCACAGTATGATTACTTGTAGGCATACCCTGACTTGTTAATGTATCACTTATTTTTTTTATAGATATAGGACTTCCTATACTATCAAAAACAAATTTTAACACACTCTCTAGCAGCATCTTATCTGTTATATCATTTCTAGTAATTATATCTTTATACACTACTGTAGTAAATATTCCTTCTAAATACATATCTAAATCATTTGGATTATCATTAAGTATTGATATATTACCTGGCATACCACCATTTCTCATATAATCTAAAAAATATTCATAATTACTTTTACTTAAATTATTAAATGCACTCAAATACTCTTTAAATGATAGTGGTAGCATCTTTATCTCTATATATCTTCCTGATAACAATGTTGCAAGTTCCCCCGACAATAAATAAGCATTAGAACCTGTTATATAAACATCAACATTTTTTTTAATATACAAACTATCCACTGCTTTTTGAAACATAGGAACATTCTGAACTTCATCTAAAAATACATAATATTGTTTTTTAGTATCTATCTTTTTATTTACATAATCATACAACTCTTTATAATCCTTAAAACTATAATAAATATCTTCAAGATTTATTTTTATTATTTGCTCATTCTCTACACCATTTTCTTTTAAATAATCTATGAACAAATCAAACAATGTAGACTTACCACACCTTTTAATACCAGTAACAACTTTAATTAAATCTTTATCTTTAAATCTTTTCAATTGTTCAAGATATTCTGTTCTCTCTATCATAATTTTCGCCTCTCTATAATTTATATAATAAAAAAATTAAAAGTAAAGTTCTGGAAATATTTTTCCAAAAATCTTACTTTTAACCAAATTTATGGAATAATTAATCCATAAAAAATTTAAAACTACTTATTATCTTTTTTCTTATTAACTTTATTACTTATCTCAATCTGCTGAGTTTTCTCTAAATTTCTACTCTCTTCTCGATAATTTAAAGCTAAACCAATTGTAAATATAATTGAAAGTAAATAAAACCAAATCATTAACACCACAATATTTGCTAAATTCCCATAAAACACATGATATTCAGCAATTCTCGAAGTATAAATCGAATATATATAAGTTACAATTATAAATCCAACCGTTGTAAATATAGCCCCTTTATTTACCTCACTACTAGGAATCTTTTTATCTGGAGCCATTGTAAATATAATCTTTATAAATATAAAACTAATAAACCAGGAAATAGGCCCTCGAAGTACACTTACTAATAAAGTAATATTTGTAATAATAACATTACTTATATCCATAAGTTGTAACATTTCAATAATTCTATTTCCAAATACTCCAAATATTAACAAAAACACAAATAAAGTAATTATAATTAAAATCATTAGAAAAGCTTTTAATCTTCTTTTAAAAAAACCCGAATTTTTTATACCATAAATAGTATTTGAACTAACAATAATCGAAGCTGGTCCATTACTAGCAATAAAATAACCAACCACCAAAGTAATTATAAAATTAATATTAATAGTTGTATTAACATTTACTCTCAAAAGCATATTTGCAAAATCACTACTAAAAGCTTTCGTAATAAAATCATATATAAAATCTAATGAAACATGAAACACTGAAGCTACATAAGTTAAAATTGTAATCGTGGGAACTATTGAAAGAACAAAAGAAAAAGCTAAATGTCCTGGCAATATTTCCATTTCTGGTCTTTTTATAATTTTCAAAAAATCATGTAATTTAACCTTTAACTTATCCCGCATTATCCTCACCAGTTGCTTTCTTTTTACTCTTTTTCATCTCCTCAGTTGCCTCTAATATAGCATCTTCAATAGTCTTAACTCCCGAATCAATAATTGAATATCCAAACTCAGCCCCATAATCATATGGTAATTTCTTAAATTCTTTATTAAGTTTATGAATATAATTTGTTACTTGTTTTTGATTATAACCCACCAAATAAATCAAAAATTCATTTCCATCAGTTCGCATAATATCACTATTATCTAACTGAGTTTTAATAAGAATATTTGCCGCAGCTCTAATCTGTTTATCTCCTTCTTCATATCCTAAAGTATCATTAATAAACTGTAAATTATTTAAATCTATTACAATCATAGTTTGAGGATAAATTGTATTATTATTCCAATTATTTATATATTCATTTAAATAATTTCTATTTTTTAAACTAGTAAGCTGATCAACAAACTTAATCTTATTATCTTTTCTAATCTTTTTAGCAATCTTTATCCTCTTACTACTTCTATAAAATATAATAAATACTAAAGCCAAAACTCCTAAAGTAGCTAAAATATATTTTGCTATAGTTCCTAATAAACTACCAGTTTTAACAGTTAAACTATGAGAATACATACCTTTATATATCATTTCTTGGTCATCTAAACTCATCGCATATTTAGTTAATAACTCATAAAAAGCACTATCAGTTCTCGCTTTAAAATTATAAGTTTCTCCAATAACTCCATGATATCTTTCTGTATAATTACTTAAAATACCCCCAGCATAAATATTATACATATTTCTATCAATAACAATTATAGCATCTTTTTTATTAAGTTTCTTTAAATCTTTTTCATTATTATAAGTTTTTATCTTAATACCTGTAATATTCTCTAAATAATTAGCTAAAGCACTAGATTCTTGAACATATACCTCTTCATTAACTAAACTACTAATTGAATTAACTACTATATTTTTACTATTATTTGCAACCACACTATATTCTCTAAGTATTCTTGAATCTATATTATAATAATTATCTTGAATATTATAATAATTAAAATATAAATCAACTTTATTCTTTTCTATAGCTTGCTTAAATTTCCTTAAATTCGCATACTTTGTATAATTAAATTCTACTCCACAAAAAGAACTAAAATCATACAAATACATGGCCACTATTCCCCCATAATTACCACTCATTAAAACCTCATAAGGACTATTATTAACTAACCCATATTCATAAGTTACACTTTGAACTGCATCTACTTCTGTATCTGTTATTCCCAAAGAAGTAACAAATATATTAAATAAAGCTCTTTTTCGATACTGATCTAAATTATCTTGCACCCAAGTATTATAATATTTCTTTAAAATATTACCTAAAGTATTTTTACTATCTCCATTAATTGTATAATAAAGTTTTACGTCAGATAAATGATCAATTATATAATAATCATTAGTAAGTATCTCATCAATATACAACGTTAAAGGAACAATCATATATTTAATATCTCCATCATCTTTTATTGCATCTAATAAATCTTCTCTACTTTGATACCCCACTAAAGATATTTCTCTTACTTCTCCTAAATATTTAGCAATATAAGAAAGTTCTGAATTAATAACTCCTATTTTTTTATTACTATAATCATCATAACTAGTAATTATCTCATTATTTTTACCTACTAATACATAATGATCATCATAAAAAACTTTATCATTATCATTTAAACTTGTCTTAACTCCTAAAGTAAGTCCACTAGGCACCTCTCCATAATTAAAAGTAACCGGATTAATATCAATATTATATTCTAATTCTACGTCATTTATAAAATCATAAAAAACTCCAACCCCAGTATTCCCAAATACATTAACATTATTGACAACATTAACATTTTGCACTGTATTTATATTACTATGAATCCATCTTTTTTCTTCTGCTGTTAATTTATTTTCATCAGTTAAAATATTATAAGTAACAATACCCGTTATTACAATTAATAAAATAACAATAACTGTAATAATAACACTTTTTTTATTTTTCATAAAAACCTACTCTTCTTCTGTTCCCTCATCAATTGGTGTATTTAAAACCCAAACTATTCCTCCTGTCCCACTTACATTATGAGACCCACTTAACTTAAATCCATCTGTATTATCTGTTCCATTCGCTTGTATATTATAATCTACATCATAAAACTCTAATAATTCTGGTTTAATAAGCTCTAAAGAAGTAACTGCTTTACTTTGGGCATCAACTATAGTTGTTCCATCTACAAAATTAATTGTAATAATTATTCTTTTACCACTTGTATAAATACTAACTTTATCAATAATCTCATCTTCCTCTAATTTACTTGCAAGCTCATTTTGATCATCTTCTGTAAATGGATAATTCTCTATTCCCTCTAATCTATCTCCATATTTAGAACTAGAAGAACCTACAAAGTAAGTTACAACCACCACAGATATTGCAATAAGACAAGATATAAGGATTAAAAGTAAAACTAATAAAACACTATTTTCTTGCCAAAATTTTTTTAATTTTTTCATAAATATTAATCACCTTTACACTCCCTATTATATCATTAATTATCAAAAGTAGCAATTTATAATTTTTTTACGCAAATTTACAAACTAAAAAAAGTAAATAGTTTACAAACTATCTACAATTTCTTTAAATCTTGCTTCATCCCAAATCTCAATCCCTAAATTTTTAGCTTTATCATACTTACTTCCTGGCGCCTCTCCAACAATTACTATATCTGTATTTTTAGAAACACTATCAACACTCTTACCTCCATAAGATTCTAATAAAGCTTTAATTTCATCTCTACTCATAAAACTAATTGTTCCGGTAATTACAAACTTTTTATCTGTAATAAGTTCATTTTCCCCAACAGCATTTCCAATATAATTCATATTAATTCCTATATCTTCTAAACTATTAATAAGTTCTTGATTTTTAGGATTAGCAAAATAATTTACAATATTCTGAGCCAAAATATCTCCAATATCTCTAATACTTACTAAATCTTCATATGTCGCATTACTTAAATTTTCCATTGTCTTATATGTACTAGCAAGGAGTTTAGCATTCTTAACCCCTATTCCTAAAATACCTAAACCATATATTAATCTTTCGACACTATTATTTTTACTCTCTTCAATCGCTAACAATAAATTACTTACTTTCTTATTACCATAACCTTCAAGCCCAATTATATCTTCTCGATAATTCTTCAAATTATAAAAATCTAAAATTGTTTTTAAAAATCCTTCATTATAAAAATCTTCAATTATCTCTTCTCCTAAACCATCAATATTCATGGCTCCTCGACTAGCAAAATGAATTAAACCTTCAATATTCTTTTTTGGACAATCTTTATTTACACAAAAATAATCAACATTTCCTTTTTTAACTAAATCACTTCCACATATAGGACACTTTTTAATCATTACAAAAGGCTTTTCTATTCCTGTTCTTCTCTCATATTTTGCCTCCACTACCTCTGGAATAACATCTCCGGCCTTTTTAATTGCCACAATATCTCCAACTCTTAAATCTTTTTCTAAACAATAATCTTCATTATGTAAAGTAGCTCTTCTAATAGTAGAACCCATAACTAAAACTGGCTCTAAAACCGCATTTGGGGTAACCTGACCTGTTCTACCAACTGTAAACTTAATATCAATTAGCTTTGTTAATACCTCTTCTGCTGGGAACTTATAAGCCGTTGCCCATCTTGGATATTTAATAGTTGACCCTAATTCCTGCTGCATCACAATATTATTAACTTTAATTACTACTCCATCGATTTCATAAGGAAGACTATCTCTTTTTTTTGTATATTCTTTAATATACTCCATTATTTCTTCTTCATTTTTAACCAATCTTGATGCAGGATTAACTTTAAAACCTAACTCTTTCATAAAATCTAAAGCTTCTTTATGGGTTTTTATGCCATAATCTAAAGGATTAGGCAAATGATAAATCCATGTATCTAAATGTCTTTTAGCTGCTATCTTAGGATCTAACTGTCTAATTGAACCTGCCGCCGCATTTCTTACATTTTGTAATTTAACTTCACCCTTTTTCTCTCTTTCTAAATTAAGTTTTTCTAAAGTTCGTTTATTCATATAAATTTCTCCCCGAACTTCAATATCTATATCTCTTTTTAAATCTAAAGGAACTGTCTTTATAGTTCTAACATTATGAGTTATATCCTCACCTGTTACCCCATCTCCTCTTGTTGCAGCAAACACTAACTTACCATGTTCATAATGTAAAGATACACTTAAACCATCAATTTTAAGCTCACACACATATTCTGGCTTAAATCCGGCACTTTTAATTCTACCTGTAAAATCTCTAATTTCTTCTTCATTAAAAACATTAGCTAAACTAATCATTGGAATCTTATGTTGTACTTTAACAAATTTGTCAATTGCCTCTCCACCCACTCTTTGAGTAGGACTATTAGAATCTCTTAATTCTGGATATTTTTCTTCTAAAGTTATAAGCTCTCTTAAATATTTATCATATTCTTGATCTGTAATTGAAGGATTATCCAAATTATAATATTCATAATTTGCTTTATTAAGTATATCAGTTAATTCTTTAATTCTTTTCTTTATTTCTTCCATCTTATTCCCAAAGTTTCTTTGGATATTCCCCCCTTTCAATTAATTCATTTATATTTCTTTTTAACTCTTCTAAATCTTCTTTATATGTAATACCTAACCATTTACTATTAGAAACCACACTTTTTAAAACTATTTCTTTCTTTTCTAATTTTTCTTTAATTAAATCTGGAAGTAAGGACTCACCCTTTAATATTTCATTATCATCCTGCCTAAAATAATTATCAAAATACTCTTCTAAATAATCATAAAATTTATTTTTAAATGCAAACATATTAACCGCAACAGGATGACTCTCTTCTACCCAAAAGCTTTCTTCTCCATTTAAAGGTTCACATAAAGCTTTACCATCCTTTAATTCTATTTTACTTTCTACTAACTTTAAAATTTTATCATTATCACTAAAACATACTGCTCTTTTAACACTTCCATGTTTTGATGCTGTAACTATAAAAGGAAAATTAATTGAAGCATAAACATTTTCATCTTTATTACTATCTAAAAATTCACTAGCTTTAATGTAAGAATCATACCCATAAAAATCATCAGCATTTATTACAACAAAATCACCACTAACTAAATCTTTACTACATAAAACCGCCTGCACTGTTCCCCAAGGTTTTTCTCTTTTCTCTGCTAAATATCTTTTATCTCCTCTAATATCAGTAATTTCTTGAAAAGCATATTTAACCTCAATTTTATCTTCTAATCTCTTTCCTATTGTTTCTTTAAAAGCCTCAAACAATTCTTTTCTAATTATAAATACTACTTTTGAAAAACCTGCTCTTAAAGCATCATATACTGAATAATCAATAATAAACTCGCCATTAGGTCCTACCTCTGCCATCTGTTTTATTCCCCCAAAGCGACTTCCTATTCCCGCCGCCATTACTACTAATGTTTTACTCATAAATTATCCTCCTAATTATTCCTATTATATCATTATATTTTACTATTTAAAATATTATTTTAATGTTTCTTCAAATTACATTTTCTTTAAACCTTTATGATTCTTTAATAACTTTCTTACTCCAAAATTTCTTGCAAAAGCAATACTTACAAACCTATCATCAACCCCAATTACTACACCCTTACCATATATAGTATGAATAACAATATCTCCATTTTTATATTCTACGTCTTCATCACTATACATTTTACTTTTATCAATAATTTTTTCTTCTTTAATACTCATGTTACTAGTTTCTAATACCTCATTAGTTATCTCATCAATAAACCTCGAAGGAGGATTAACCAAAGTTTTCCCATAAAGCATTCTTTTCTTAGCATTCGTTAAATACAATCTTTCTTTTGCTCTAGTAAACCCAACATAACATAGTCTTCTTTCTTCTTCAACTCCACTATCTCCCTCTAAAAAGGCATTAGAATGAGGAAATATTCCTTCTTCCATTCCTATAATAAAAACTACTTTAAACTCTAATCCCTTAGCGCTATGTAAAGTCATTAAAGTAATCATATCATCACTATCTTTATGTTCGGAAATATCTGCGATTAAACTTATCTCATCTAAAAAATCTCCTAAATTAACCGAACCAGTTCGTGCCTCAAAAGATGCTGTAATACTCTTAAATTCCATTAAGTTTTCCATCCTAAGTTCACTCTCTAAAGTTGCATCAGCCATAAGCTCTTTCTTTAATCCTGATTTATCTAAAACAATATCAATAAATTCAGTTAAACTAACATTTAATAAATCATTTTGTAATTCTCTAATTAAATTCTTAAATTCTAATTCCTTTCCCCCATCTATTGCATCAAACATTGAAATATTATTACTTCTAGCTCTTTTTTCTAATTCTTCTACTGACTTATTTCCAATCTTTCTTTTAGGTACATTTATTACTCTTGTTAAACTTATATCATCATCTGTATTATTAATAATTCTTAAATAACAAAGTAAATCTTTAATTTCTTTTCGATTATAAAAATAATAACTACCCACTACTTTATAAGGAAAATTATTCTTAAGTAAAACCTCTTCAACATTTCTTGATTGAGCATTAGTCCTATAAAATATTGCTATATCTTTATAAGTATAACCCATATTTAATAATCTTTTTATCTCATCAACTATTAAAGTTATCTCATGTTTTTCATCATAACTTCTCAAATACTTAACTTTTACTCCATCCCCTAAATTACTATAAAGATCCATATCTTTTCTCTCTTTATTATTTTTAATTACTGAATTTGCCGCATCTAATATATTTTTAGTACTTCGATAATTTTGATTTAAAGTAACTGTATATGTATTTTGATAATCTTTCTCAAAATTTAAAATATTCCTAAAATTAGCATTTCTAAACCCATAAATACTTTGATTAGCATCTCCTACTACAAATATATTCTTATATTTAGATGCTAATAACTTACTTAATTTATACTGTACTTCATTTGTATCTTGATACTCATCAATTAAAATATACTTATAATGTTCCTGATATTTATCAAGTATTTCTCTATCTTTCTTAAATAACTCCACTGGTAAAACTAATAAATCATCAAAATCTACACTATTGTTTTTTCTTAAAAGTTTATTATATTCCAAATAAACTTCTACTGCCCTTTTCTCTACTGCTGTATTAAAATATTTATCTAAATCACTTTCTGTTAATAACTCATTTTTAATAAAACTAATCTTACTTCTTATAAAATAAGGACTAACCTCTTTAGAATCAATATCTTTTTCTTTCATAATTTTTTTAATCAAACTTAAAGCATCATCACTATCTATAATAGTAAAATTCTTATTCATTCCCAAACTTGAAACATTTTCTCTAATTATTTTTAAACCAAAAGAATGAAAAGTTCCCACAAAAACTTTATTATCAGGTACTAATAAATTTAATCTCTCTCGCATTTCTTTTGCTGCTTTATTAGTAAAAGTTATTGCTAAAATATTTGTATCTTTAATACCTTGCTCCATTAAATAAGCAATTCTCGTTGTTAAAACTTTTGTCTTTCCTGAACCTGCTCCTGCTATAACTAAACAAGGTCCATCTATATGTTTAACTGCATCTTTTTGTTCTTTATTTAAACTTTCTAACATTTATACCACCATTTATTATTATAACATATCAAAAGCCCTAAACTAAAGCAACTTTACACTAAAATTTTTGATAAAATTAATTCATTTTCTTATAAAGTATTTGTATTATAAAAAAAATGTATTATAATTATATTAGAGGTACTTTATGAAAATAGGAATTTTTACTGATGCTTATGAACCATATGTCTCTGGTGTAACAACAAGTATTAAAATGTTAAAAGAAGCTTTAGAAAGTATGCATCATACTGTCTATATTGTAACTATAAACCTAGATAAACATAAATTTGTTTATGATAAAAACAATAAAATAATTTATATTCCTGGTTTTAAAACAGGTATTTATGAAACCAGATTAAGTAATGTTTATAATAAAAAAGCTTTCAAAATCATTAAAAGCTGGCAACTTGACGTAATTCACTCTCAAACTGAATTTAGTATTGGAGTATTCTCTCGTATTGTAAGTAAAAAACTAAATATCCCTATCGTTCATACCTATCATACTTTATATGAAGATTATATTCACTATGTAACTCATGGTCATTTCAATAACTTAGGTAAAAAAATAGCCATTAAAATTACTAAATACTACTGTGAAAAAAACTGTGATGAACTAATAGTTCCAACCCCTAAAATAAAAGAATTATTTGTTAATAAATACCAAATCACTAAAAATATCAATGTTATTCCCACTGGTATCGATACTAAAAAATTTGAACTAACTCCCTCTATGGCTAAAGAAATAAAAAAACTTAAAGCAAAACACCATTTAGAAAATGAATTTATCATTGGTACAGTTGGACGTATTGCTAAAGAAAAAAGTTTAGATAAAGAACTTATCGCTTTTCAAAGTCTTTTAAAAAAAGATAACTCTTTTAAACTTATAATCATTGGTGATGGTCCTGAACTTGATAATCTAAAAAAGTTAACTAAAGAATTAAACATAGAAAAAAATGTAATATTTACTGGTAAAATAAAATATGATTTAATTCCTACTTGGTACAATCTATTTAATGTTATGACTTCTTTTTCTGTTACTGAAACTCAAGGTCTAACAATTATTGAAGGAGAAGCTTCTTCTCTTCCAATTGTTTGTATCAATGACGAATCATTCCAATCTATGGTTATTAATAACTACAATGGCTATCTTTTTAACAATAATGAAGAATTCATAAACTCTATATTAAAACTTAAAAATAATCCTAAACTTTATCAAGAAATTGCTCTTAATGCTAAAAACAGTATTTACAAATACTCTAAAGAAGTTTTTGCCTCTAACTGTCTCGAAGTCTATCATGAAGCAATTGAAAAGAAAAAAACTCAAAACTAACTGAGTTTTTTTATCTATAATATTTATCAACTAAATCATTTTCACTTATATCTCTATTACTTTCCAAAATATTTCTTACTTTATCCTCATTAACTACCACTTTAGAATTACTATTAATAAGCATCAATCTTTCTTGAGCTTCTCTTTTTTTCTTTTCTAAATTACATATCTCTAAAATTGTCTTTAACTGATACTTTTCATCTATTCTCCTAAATTCTTCTAAACTATCTTCCTCTTCATGAGTTAAATCATTTAGATTTAAAACACTGTCAGGATTAAAGACAATTTTTAAAAACTTTATTGGAAAAAAACTATATTCTTTTCGTAATTCTTCTATACTTATCATGGGTTTTAAGCGATATACTTTAAATCCTCTATCTAAATTTATCTCATCAAAATATTTCTCTAAAGCGAGTCTTGTATCTTCATAAACAGTCTCGTCAATAAAATCATACTTCAAATGTAAATATTCAGTAAACAAATTGTATTCATTTACAGTAATACTTCTTCGCTGTTTATACTTATTTAAAGCCAAAATTCCTAAAGCAACCTTAACATCAGCTGAAATCAACAACATATTCTCTTATATTCTTCCTTTCCCATATCTTTTACTATATAAATCTTCAATTCTATTCTTCTTCTCAATTAAAGCCTCTTTTTCTGTCTCAATTAAAGAAAGTCTTTCATTTAAACTAACTAAATAACTATAATCAATATCTCTAAATTCTTTTATTTTATCTTCTTCTTCTTTTGTTAAAGCTAAACTATTTAATTCATAATTTCTATCTAAGGGAAAAGTCTCTTTTAATTTTTCTACTGTTATATCCGGTTTTAATCTATAAACATAACTATCCAAAGTTGAAACATAAACATAATCAAAATAATCAGCAATATTTAATCTATTTGCTCTCGGATAATATATATCTTCCTCACTATCTTTTAATAAATCTAAACTATCTTTAAAAATACTTTCAATTTCTTCAACTGTAATTCCTAATCTTCCTGTCTTCTCATTAATTAAAACTATACCTCTTCCAATTAAATCTATCATTGAAATACTATTCATAAAATCCCCCATTTAAATATTATTTTTTCTTTTTATCTTTATCTTTAACCTCTACTTTTGGTAAAGCTTGCTTCCGTGATAAATTTAAACGTCCTCGATTATCATAACCTAAAGCTTTAACCATTATTTTATCTCCTACACTAACAATATCTTTAGGTTTATCAACTCTCTTATTATCAAGTTCTGATACATGAACTAATCCCTCACAGCCAGGCCATAATTCAACAAAGCAACCAAAATCTTCAACCTTAACTACTTTTCCTTGATAAATTTGATTAACCTCAACCTCTCTTATAACCTCTTCAATCATCTTTCTTGTTTTAGCAATTATCTCTGCATCTTGGTGATAAATAATTACTTTTCCATCATCTTCTAAATCTACTTTTACTGCATCTTTATCATTTACACTTTTAACTTGACTAGCCTCCAAAATGATTTTAGTAATCATTTCCCCTCCACGACCAATAACGTCTTTAATCTTTTCAGGATTAATCATAAATGTTTCAATCTTAGGTGCATACTTACTTAAACTCTTGCGTGGCTCTGGTATACAATTCATCATTACGTCTAATATTTCTAATCTAGCTTTTTTAGCTTGAGCCAAAGCCTCTTTTAATATTTTTTCTGTAACTCCTTTTATTTTAATATCCATCTGTAAAGCACAAATACCTTTTTTAGTACCCGCAACTTTAAAATCCATATCTCCCATATGGTCTTCTAATCCTTGAATATCCGTTAAAATTGTATATTTTTTACCATTTTGAATTAAACCCATCGCAATACCCGCAACTGGAGCTTTAATAGGAACTCCTGCTGCCATCAAAGATAGACAACCCGCACAAATTGTTGCTTGACTACTACTACCATTACTCTCTAAAATTTCACTTACAACTCTAATAGTATAAGGAAATTCATCTTCTGATGGAATAACTTGAGCAAGTGCTCTTTCTCCTAAAGCTCCATGCCCAATTTCTCTTCTTCCTGGTGCTCCATATCGACCAGTCTCACCTACTGAAAAAGCTGGAAAATTATAATGAAGCATAAATCTCTTTGTATCTTCTAATCCTAAACCATCAAGAATTTGATGCTCTCCTAAAGCTCCTAAAGTAGTTGTAGCCAAAGACTGTGTCTCACCTCTAGTAAATAATGCTGAACCATGAGTTCTTGGAAGTAAATCTATATCACAAGAAAGTGGTCTAATCTCATCCATTGCTCTTCCATCAGGTCTAATCTTTTTATCTGTAATTAACTTTCTAACCTCATTAGCCTCAATTAAATTAACAATCTTCTCTACTTGTTTAATCTTATCCTCAGCATCTTCATCTTCTCCGTAAATTTCTGTAAAGTTTTCAATTGTTCTTGTCTTTACCTCATCTATTTTAGCATATTTCTCTAACTTATCTTTAATTTGAATTGCCTCTAACATATCTTTAGTTGCAAAATCTTCAACTGCTTTTTTAATTTCTGGATTTAATTCTGCTTTAGCAAGTTCAATCTTCTCTTGCCCAATTTCATCAATAATCTGCTGTTGAAATTCACATAATTTCTTTAAATTTTCATGTCCAAACATTAAAGCTTCTAACATTTCTTTTTCGCTTAACTCTTGAGCTCCGGCCTCAACCATACATATAGCATCTTTAGTACCCGCAACTGTTAAATTAAGTACACTTTCACTAGCCTCTTTAGTAGTTGGATTAATAACCAATTCTTTACCAATTTTTCCAACAACTACTCCTGCCACAGGTCCATCAAATGGTATTTTTGATATTCCTAAACATAAACTAGTTCCAAATAAAGCCGCCATCTCTGGACTATTATCAGGATCAACTGAAAGCACAGTGTTAACTACTTGTATTTCTTGACGTAAATCTTCGTCAAACATTGGTCTAATTGGTCTATCAATGAGTCTCGCCGCTAAAGTAGCCGCATCACTTGGTCTTCCCTCTCTTTTAATAAATCCTCCTGGAATCTTACCAACTGAATATAACTTTTCTTGATATAAAACTTGTAAAGGAAAGAAATCTTGACCAATAACTTCTTTACCCATAACACAAACTGATAAAACAACTGTATCCCCATATCTAACTAATACCGCTCCATCTGTTTGTTTTGCTAATTCTCCAACTTCAACAACTAAATCTCTTCCTAAAAAATCTAATTTAAATACTTTCTTCATCTTTACTCCTCCTTTTAAAAATTATATATAAAAAAAGACACCAAAAATTCTAGTGCCCTTATTTTCTTAAATTTAACTTACTAATTACATTTCTGTAACTAACAACATCATTATCTCTTAAATAACTAAGTAATTTTCTTCTCTTACCAACTTTCTTTAAAAGTCCGCGATTAGAATGATAATCATGTTTATGTACTTTTAAATGCTCTGTTAAATCATTAATTTCATGAGTTAAAATTGCAATTTGTACTTCTGTAGAACCACAATCTTTCTCATTTTTACCAAATTCTTTAACAAGTTTAGCTTTAGTTTCTTTAGAAACTGCCATAAATTCTCCTCCTTTTTTCTAAACGGTTTAATCTAAGTAAAAATTAATAGGAGTAAATTTAAACTTGGAATAAACTTACAAACATATTATATTATAAGAAAATTAAAAAATCAACAAAAATCTTCTAATCTTCATATCTATTTATTTTTACTCTCTATATTTTGTAATTGAAATCTATATTCTTGCTCTACATTAGGATATTTTTCCTTATCTACTTTAGATAAAAACATATCTTTAGGTCTTGCGTAAAGTTTAGTATCACCATATAAAGCTCTATATATTACTAATTCTTCACCACTCTCTGAATGAGTTGCAATATCTACAACTAAGTAATAATCTCCCTTAAAATGTTTATAAATACCATTTATCTTAATTTCCATATCTAACCTACTTTCTCTACTTTCTAATTTAATTATAACATAAACTATCTTCTAAGTACATTAAAACTATCATTAATTAAAACCTTTAGTTCTTCTAAATCATTACTCTCTAAATTAAACTTTAAATCTTTAAAACTACTTAATCTATTACCATCTATATCTATTACTACACTTATAATATCTATAACATTTCCCTCTTGATCAATAACTAAATAAGCAGCATCGGCAACCTCTTTATAATAATTATCACTATATTTAAAATCCCCAATATAATTATAATAATCACTAACTCTCATTTCACTTACATTATATAAAGAATACATTTTAAATCCTTCCACCAAAGAAGTTAATTTAACCGTTGTATCATTAATAACCTTATAATCAATCGCCCCTAAATCATAATAACCCTTAAAACTACCATCTTTTATTCTTCCCTGAAATACTCCATCAACCATATCACTATCATTAAAACTTATTTTATATAAGAAATTTCCTTCACTAAATAAATCTAAACTTGAAACATCTTCTTGACTATAAAGATTATCTACCAACTGATAATTATAATCTACAATTCCTATCAAAGGCATATAAATACTATCATTTACTGTAAAAAAATAATAAATTGGTTTAATTATTCCATAACCATCTCTAAATTTTACATCACTTTTAGATAATACAATCTCTGTATTATTATAATAAACTGAAAAACAATTCTTCATCAAAACCACCTACCATTAATTATATCATCTCTATAAATTTTTGTCTTCCATTTCATTCAAATTTTTATATATCAAACTATTTTCAAGTAATTACTTATAATATCAAGCATCTAAATCTTTCCTTTATCAAATCCAATAAATCCCCCAAATATTAAAATTTTTTAATTTCTTCATAAATATCACCAATTAATTTTAATTTATAGCATAATCTATTCCAATTTAAAACTCCTAATTAAAGGAGCTAAATTTAAACATTCACAAATCTTATAGTTTTAATCATTTGAGTTGTTGTTGGTTTATCATTTTCATCAGTCTCAACTTTAGATATTTCTTCTGCTACATCATAACCTTCAATAACTTTCCCAAAAGCAGCATATAATCCATCTAAATGACTACTTTTACTAACACAAATAAAGAATTGACTACTAGCACTATTCATATCATTAGCTCTTGCCATTGAAACAACTCCTTTTTCATGTTTTAAATTATTTTCTACTCCATTTTGACTAAACTCACCCTTAATTTTATCAACGGCTGGTAAAGCTCCCTTAGTATCAAAACCGCCAGTTTGAATCATAAAGTTTTCAATAACTCTATGAAATATTGTTCCATCATAATAATGTTTACTAACTAAACTTTTAAAATTATTCACTGTAATTGGAGCTATATCAGGATATAATTCAATTATGATACTTTTACCATCAGCCATCTCAATTTCTACATAATTTGTAGCTCCCTCAATTTCTTCACCATTCATGTTTCCTTTTTCTCCTTCCTCTAAATTTTTATTCCCACAACCAGTTAATAATACCAAACATATTAACAATCCTATAAGTATTTTCTTCATGCTTTCCTCCATCTTTACTAATTATAACATATATTTACAAAAATAAAACCACTTCCAATTCAATTTTGATAAGTAGTTCTATTTTATCTAAGATTTATAACTAAATAATTCATTTAAGGCTTTACATTATAACAATTACAATTTTTCATAATGAGTCCACATTCTTAAAATATGAACCACTTTTTTATCTTCATCAACTTCATACACGATTCTATGCTGTCTATTAATTCTTCTTGAATACAAACCAGATAATTCGCCAGTCAACTTTTCATATGCTGGAGGATAACAAAATGGATTTTCAAGCATTAAATCTAATATATCTTTACAATTTTTATCCAAATTAGCACTTTTAAGCTTAATTTTATCTTTAAGCGCTTGTTTAGAGAATTTAATTGTATAATAACTACCATTCTTCATCTTTTTTATATTCTATAGCCTTATCCCAATTTTCATTATTTTTTATATCATTTATATTTTCAACAAAACCTGGTATACTTGACAAAAATAAAGTTTCTTCAATATTTTTCCATTCCTCTTCTGATATTAAAACAGCATTTTTACCCTTATTATTTACAATTGTAATTGGATTAAAGCCAACATTTACATCTGATACTAATTTATATAAATTCGCTCTAGCATTAGTTATATTTATCGTACTCATAACTTTTCACCTCTCTACTAAATTATAACGTACTTTTTAACGTACGTCAAGTATTTATATTATTATATCCAAAAATTAACTTTTTATGATAACTTTTACTAAAATAAAAATTCATAAATAAAATTTTCAAACTTAAATCACACTCAATAACCATTTTTATATTAATCAACATTATCTAAAAGTCAAAAAGCCCTAATTTTAAGCCAAAAAATAGTGCAAGTGACATAACTAGCTACAACTTTTTTGTTAAACTTTTAATAGCATTCTTTTTATCTTCTACCGTCTGTAATTGTTTGAAAAGAGTTTTAAATGGAATACAAAACTCATATATTCTTGAACCAGACTGACGCATATTAATTGTTATACAATATAAAGGTTTAGGAAATTCACCATCAAATTTATCAAATGTTAGAATTATTTCATCATTCTTTTTTGTTATTCTTAATACATTGGGACATTTAACAGGATAAGCATCACATAACATTGTAATAACACTATTTTGAACTAAAGCCTCATACAAAGAGGTACTTTTTTCCCATTGCATTTGTTCTTGAACACTTTGTAAATTTTCATCTTCTCCCATTATATTACCATTTATTATATCCTTATAAAATTTATCAAATACTGAATACACTTCTCCTTGATTACTATTAATACTAAAAGAAATGTTAGATATTTTTCGGTAATCTTCATATTTACAAGATAAATTTATATCAGCCCCAGTTTGATAAATTGATAAAATTTTTTCATCTTGTATCAAATCAATATCAAAAGAATTATATTCATTGCTAGTTTTTTTTACTTCCATAAAAACCTCCAAAAATATAATCGTATTATAACTCAAAATTACTTAATATCAAAGTTATTTTGGTTTTAACAAAATAATTAACCCCTAAATATTTTGACGAGTATATCAAAATAACCTAAGGGGCTATCTTTTTATATAAATATTCGAAAAAGTTCGAATAGAAAAGTCACTGGTGCTGAAAACAAGAATCGAACTTGCGACCTACGCATTACGAGTGCGTTGCTCTACCGACTGAGCTATTTCAGCAAACACCAATATTATAACATATTTATTTACATTTAAAAACTAAAAAATACTTTATTTCTAAAGTATTATTGCATTACCATTCGCATTTTTTCTAAACTTTTCTTTTCATATCTTGAAACCATCACTTGTGTCATATTAAGTTTTCTAGCTACTTCTGCTTGAGTTAAATCTTCATAATATCTTGATTTAATAATTTCTTTTTCTGAATCATTTAACACTTTAAAACTATCATCTAAATCCAATTTTAAATCTATATCTACTCCTCTATCATCAGGTATAACCTCATGTAAATTAATATCACTCTGATTATCATCAATTCTAATTAATGATTGAGCCGAAATTATTGCATCATTTACCATATTAACATCTAACTCTAAAAACAAAGCAATCTCCTCATTAGTTGGTATTCTTCCCAATTTTTGAGCCAAAGTATATCTAGTAGTTTCTAACTTTTTATAAACTTTAAGTAAATCTTTACTAACTTTTATATCTCTCATACTTTTAGCTAAATTATACATTTCTCCATAAATATAATAATAAGCATAAGTACTAAAATTAGTAGTTCCCTCATCTTTAAAATTTTGATAAGCCTTTAATAACCCAATAACCCCTACTTGTATTAAATCTTCCTTATCTACATTATAAAATTTGCTTGCAATCTTCTTAATTAACCCAATATGGTTATCTATCAAATTATTAGTTGTCATTAGATATTTATTAACCTATTAGCCGCTAGTTCATTAGATGCAATATTAATCCTTAATCTTTTAATTTTTAAACGAATATCCTCACTTACCTCACACAAGCAAATTTTACCTTTATTAGTTCTTATCGCACATTTAGTATTAAGTAAACTATCTAATCCTGCCTCATCAATATCTTTAAGTAAAAACATATTAAATACTAAATATTTAACTTTATGCTTTAATACTACTGGAACAATATAATTATTAATCTTATAGCAAGACTTTCTTGTTAATTCTCCTTCTAATCTTACATATAATATTCCCTTATCATATTCCATATCTACTTTTAACATAATATCACCCTTGCTACTTTAATATAGAACATTTTAAAAATTTTTTAAACACGTTCGACAAAACATGGCAAAAGTTCTAATTTTTCATCTTAAAGCAAGTGTCAAGGCATAAAAAAAGTAATGATTACTCACTACTATTTAACAAATGGTACTAAAGCCATATATCTTGCATATTTAATTTGTTCAGCAATATGTCTTTGATGTTTTGCGCAAGCACCAGTCATTCTTCTTGGCATAATCTTGCCTTTATCATTAATATATTTATTAATAATCATAACATCTTTATAATCTACGCTTTTTCCTGCACACATTTGACATATTTTCTTTTTCTTACGATAAAATTCTGCCATCCTTAATCCTCCTTTTTAAAATGGTAAATCATCATCACTTAAAGTAATTTCTTCCCCAAAATCTTTAAAAGGATCTTCTGTAATATCAGTTGTAGGCATACTACTAATATCAGGTCCCATATCCTGTGAAGCTTGATAACTCATATTATTATTTACCGGTACTTGATAACTGTTATTTGCAAAATTTCCTCCTTGATTATCATCTTTAGATCCTAAGAAAGTAATTGTATCACATAAAACCTCAGTAACATATCTTCTACTACCATCTTGAGCTTGATAATTTCGAGATTGAATTCTACCCTCAACGGCAATTTGACTTCCCTTATGACAATATCTTGTCAAATTCTCCGCTTGTTTTCTCCAAACAACACAGTTAATAAAATCTGTCTCTGCTTGTCCACCTTGAGGTGTAAAAGCTCTTGAAATTGCAATTGTAAAAGTTGCTACACTAAGATTACTAGGAGTAGTTCTAAGTTCTGGATCTCTTGCTAATCTCCCAATTAAAATTACTTTATTCATATTTTACTCCTCATCTAATCTAATAATCAAATGTCTTAAAATAGATTCATCAATTAGACTACGACGATCAAATTCACTAATAACTTCTTTACTAGCTTCAACCTTTAAAACATAATAATATCCATTTAATTCTTTCTTTATTGGATATGCTAATTTTCTTTCGCCCATCTCTTTAACTTCAACTATTTTACCTTTACCATCAGTTATGATTTTCTTCATAGCCTCAATAGTACTTTTAATCTTAGCCTCTTCCATAGTTGTTTTAACGATGAACATAATCTCATATTTATTCATATTTCCACCTCCTCATGGTCTTTTGGCTTATAACTAACTATAAGCAAGGAGTAATTTAATACTCGGATATATTATAACTTAAAACTTTTCAAAAGTAAACCATAAATTACTCTAAAAAATAATATGAAACCATAATTAAATAAAGTCATTAAAAAAAGAAAAAGCTCTAAAAGAGCTTAATCAATATTAATTATTTTTTTAGATATATTCTCATCTTTTTTAGGAGCTACAACTTTTAAAGTACCATCTTTAAATTCAGCTTTTATTGCTTCTTCATCTATTTCTCCTAAATAGAAGGAACGAGATACTTTTCCATAAAATCTTTCTCTACGAATATATTTCTTATCTTCCTTTTCATCTTTAGCCTCATTTTTTTCAGCACTAATAGTTAAAGTTCCTTTATTATATTCAATATTTATATCATCTTTTGTAAATCCAGGCATATCTAATTCTAAATTATATGCCCCATTTCCTTCATAAATATCGCATTTCATTTTTGTTTGTTCACTTTCTAAAAAGCTATCGAACATATCATCTAAAAACATTTTTCTTGGTAACATTACCAATCATCTTCCTTTCATGATTACAGTATATCACGATAATTAGCACTTGTCAATATAAAGTGCTAATTTTGACAAAAAAATTAAAGATATTCTTTTAAATATCTTTTTTCAACAATTCCTTAATATCTTTACCTCTTGTATAAAGAATTAATAAAACACAAACCTCCAATATACATGAAAGAATAATAAACATACCTGCAGCCTGAACATAATCTAATCTCTTCATTGGATTTATTCCCATAAATACTCCAAATATTAATAAAATAAAACTCATAACCATAAGTATTTTCCAACCATCAAATTTTAATTTTTTAAATTTAAAAGCTACAATTACCTTTAAAAGAGCACAAATACTTAAATATATACCCAAAATAGTTGTAATAACCCCAAAAGTTTTAAAAGGATTTATCATTACAAATACTCCTAAAAGTAAACTAGTAACACCTGATATAACTTTATATTTGAATAATTTAATTTCACTTTTCATTAAAAACTCATAAAGATAAAATACTCCAAATAAAACTAAAAAGATTCCCAAATAAACTTCAGCTGCTTTCATAGACATACTATAAGGATTTAAATAAGCAATTAACCCATAAATCAAAAATATACCTACCAAAACTATATTCCCTAATAACATTTTAGAAAAACTACATTTAATCTTTTCTAAAAAAGTTTTCTCATTATTCTTTTTAGCCATACCAACCGACTCCTCATAATACTATTATACTATATTTTTAAAACTAGTCAATAATCAAATTCACTCCCCCAACTAATTAGTTAGTTTAATAGTAAAATGCAATTTGTAATAAATTCTTTTAATATCAAGAGAAAATGCAAGTTTTTTCTTGATTTTTTTAATAT
>CANPVV010000010.1 GCA_947581835.1 uncultured Bacilli bacterium | reverse complement strand
TTATGTAGAGGAAAGTCCATGCTCACATAATCTGTGATGATTATAGTGTTCGTGCTTAGGGAAAAAATAACCTAAGGTAGATAATTCTAACGGCAGAGAAACAACCTAAAAGAAATTATGGTTGGAGTAGCTATAAAGTGCCATAGTGACGAAGAATCTGGAAACGGAGGAAGTGGAACGCGGTAAACCCCACGAGTGAGAAATCCAAAATATGGTAGGAGAGCTCTTACAAAAGAAAGATAATGGCGTAAGGGACTAAAGTTTTTTTAGTAGATAAATATTTGTCGCCCAGTTGTGGGAACAGAACATGGCTTATTGAGATTATTTTTTATTTTAAATACAGTAGAGGAGTGAAATTTCGTGGATAGTATTGGCTCGATACTTAGAGATACGAGAGAATCATCAGGCGTAAGTATTGAAGAAGTAAGTGAAGATTTAGATATAAAACCCGAATTTATTTTAAATATTGAAGAAGGTAAAATAGGTTGTTTTAAAGATATTTTTGTACTTAAAGACTATATTGTTAGTTATGCTAAATATTTAGGCCTTGATAGTGAAAAATTAATTGATCAGTTTAATGAGTATATGTTTGAATATACTTCAAAAATTCCTATTAAAGAGATAGAGAAAAAAGCAATGAAAGAAGCTAAAGAGGAAAGTGCTAAGGTAGTAAGTCCTTATACAAGAAGACCTCATAAATATAGTAGAAGATATTATTTAACTATATATTTAGTTATTATTTTATTAGTTTTATTAGCGATTTTATGGAGTATTAAACAAATAACTATTGATAATCAAAAAGCTAATGTGATTAGTTATGTTAGTTTTAAAAATTAGGAGGAAGTATGAATTTACCAAATAAGTTAACTTTAGGAAGAATAATTACAGCCATAGTAATATTGGTTATGCTTATTGTGCCATGGTATAGTTTAGGAGTTAATTTTCCTACTTTTAATATAGCAGGGAAAGTTATTGTTGATTTAAAATATATTATTGCAGGAGTATTGTTTGTATTAGCAGCTTTAACTGATTTTTTAGATGGGTATATTGCAAGAAGTAGAAATATGGTTACGGATTTTGGAAAAGTTATGGATGCGATTGCAGATAAAATATTAGTTAATGGACTTCTTATTATTTTAGCTTTTAATGGATTTATAAGTATTGCAATACCAGTTATAATTATTACAAGAGATACATTTGTTGATGCTTTTAAAATGGCTAGTGGAAATAAAGGAAAAGTTGTTGCGGCTTCTTTTATGGGTAAAGCTAAGACTATGTGTATGATGATAGGTATGGCACTTACAATGTTTTATAATTTACCGTTTGAATTAATTGGAATAAATGTTGCTTATGCTTTAATTATTATTGCAACTATTCTTTCGGTAATAAGTGGGGTTCAATATTATTTTAATACTAAAGATACATTTAGTGCTAAATAAGCACTTTTTTTAACGGAGGAATTATGGATTTTTTAGATAGAATAAAAATTAATAGATATATAAAATTTAAGAATTATAAAAATTTAGTTGCAGTTTTAAATAAAATGGATGAAAAAGATATTGAGGTTATTTTTCAGGGATTAAATAGAGAAAGTGTTAATGATTTACTTCTTTATTTATATCAATTTTATATGGGAAGAGAAAGATTTATTATTCTTTTAGCAATTAATTCAGGATATGTAAAAATTCAGGATGTTGTTTCATATTTTAATTTTAAGGGTTATCATAGAGACCTTTTGAAAAAATTAGTTTTTTTGAGATTAGAGGAGTTTATAGAGTTAATTAAGAAAAATTATGTTAATTATGAAATGATAGATTTTGTGGTTGATTTTTGTATAAGAAATAAGAATGATAAAGAATTAGAAGAATTAAGAGATTACTTTTTAAAGGTTAGATTAAATGCTAGTTTGGCTAAAATTATGGCAGTGCAGGGTTTTGATTGTGAAGAATTTAGAAAAATATTGATAAATGAGGGAAATTTAAAGGGAATAATAAATTATTTAAATAGAGTAAATGATGCTAGAGTTTTTATTAGAGAATTTGTTAATAGTTATCCTAAGATAGGGGATATACAGGAGATAGCTTTAGAGTTTTTAGAAGATAAGTTTGATAGTAAAAAAGAAATATATAATATATTAGTTGAAGAAGTTTTAAATTTAGAGGGTAATTTAGAGCTTAAAAGTGAATATTTATTTAGTTTGTTTCAATTAAAGGAGGATAATCGTTATCGAGTAGTAATAATTGAAGAATTGATTAATTTAAAGGTATTAGGAGTAATAAATAGATTAATGAGATTCTTAGATGATAAAGAAGTAGAGGAAATTGGGGATAGATATTTAAATACTTGTGATTACGAGAAGATTACTATTTTAGCAGTAACAACCATGGGAGTTATTACTTATAAATTAATTGATAAGATTGTTTTGGAAAGTAATGATAATTATATTAGATTTTTAATGGGAAATTTAGATGATATTTATCTTGATTATGCCTTAAATAAATTGTTAGAAATTAAGGGAGTTAGTTATTTTAAGGTTTTAATTAATGAGTTATATTTAGATGGATATAGTAATATTTTAAAAGTTATTAATTTTATCTTTAAATATAGATTAGAGAATTTATTTGACAGGACAGTTATAGATAATTTGGTTTTATTTAAAGAAAAGAAGTTGACACTTATAAGAAAATAATGATAGTATTTTTTATAAATTTATAATATAATTAAATTAGGAGATTTATTATGAAAATTAAGAAGAGGGAAGTTGAGGATCTTGTTTTTGTAAGTTATTTGGAAGAAATGTTACAAAAAAAGAAGTTTTTAAAGATGAATAGATATTTACAGCATGGAAATACGACGTGTTTATTACATTCAATTGCAGTTGCTTATTTTAGTTATCGCTTATGCAAATTATTAAGATTAAATGTGCATGAAAAAGAATTAATTAGAGGGGCTTTATTGCATGATTATTTTTTGTATGATTGGCATCAAAAGTATAAACCTTGTGATGACGTTGGAAGACATGCTTTTATTCATCCACGTATAGCTTTATTTAATGCTCGAAAAGATTTTGAAATTAATGGTATAGAAGAAGATATAATTGCAAAGCATATGTTTCCTTTAACTTTTTATCCTCCTAAATATAGAGAAAGTGTGGTTATTTGCTTAGTAGATAAAATGTGTAGTATATATGAAACTTTTAGTAAATGTGCATATAAAAAAGTTACTAATTTAGTAGTTTCAGATAAAAAAGAAAGACGAATTGTGGGAAGAAGAATTAACTTATATAATTGATTAAATGTTAGCTTGGCTAGCATTTTCTTTTAAGTTGACAAGCATATATATGTTTGGTATACTAATTTAGAGGGAGGTATTTATGAAAATATTAAAATATAGAAAAAAGAGGGGAAATATTTATGAATTAGAATTAGATAAAGGATGCTATGAGTTATTTGATGATATTATTATTAAGTATGAATTGTTATTAAAAAAAGAAATAGATGAGAGTTGGTTTAATAATGTTTTAAAAGAAAATAATTTATTTAAGGCTTATTATGAGGCTTTAAAGTTAATTGATATTAAGATGCGATCAGAAAAAGAATTGAGGACATTGTTAAATAAAAAATATATAGATAAAGAAATGGAATATGCATTAGATAGATTAAAAGAAGAAGGGTATTTAAGAAGGGATATTTATATTGATGCTTATATTCATGATGCTTTAAATTTGAAAGTTATGGGAGAAATTAAGATAAGACATGAGTTAGAGGAATTGGGTTTTCAGGGAAAAGAAATAGATAAGTATTTGGATAAAGTAGATAGAGAGATTTATAGGGAAAAAATTAGGAAATATATTGAAAAGAAATTGAAGGGGAATAAAAGTAGTGAGAAAGAGTTTAAAAGAAAAGTGTTAAATGAGCTAGTAAATAAGGGTTTTTTAAATGAAGATATTAATTTGATTTTAGATAAAGTAAAGATTTCAGATAATGAAGAAGAGATTACAAAAATTGTTCAAAAGTTATATAAGAAATATATTAAGAAATATGATTTAAGTATGACTAAATATAAAATAAAGGCTTATTTATATAGTAAAGGTTATAGTGATATTGATATAGATTTATATATAAATAATTAAGACAAATAAAAAATGTAGGTTTCCCTACATATTTTATTAATCTTGATTACGAGATGAATTGATTAAATTATTCATGTATTTACCATATTGAGAGTTTAATTCATCATCAATAATATTTAATTCATATTTTTCACGATAGTACTTGTAAGCATCTGGAATTAGACTAGCATCATCTTCTAATTTTTCGTTAGTTATTTTTTCTTTCATGCTTTCAATTGAGTTTTCATAAGTTTCTTTTTCACCAGTTTTGGTTTTTAAGATTACATGATAACCAGCTTCAGTGGTAATTAAATCAGTAGAGAACTCACCATCTTTTAATTTGTTAGCTTGTTCTACTAGTTCGTCATATTCACCGTTTAGACTTCCTAAATTAATTTCGCCTAAGCTTCCTCCATTATCCTTATTACTATCATCTTCAGAATATTCTTTAGCTAGCTTTTTAAATGTTTCTTCAACATTATTGTTTTTCTTAGCAGTTTTTAATTCGTCAATGATTTTATTGATGGTAGCTTTGGCATCGTCTTCAGCTTTAGTTTGAGCATCAGAGTCCATATCACTAGTTACGTCGGCAGTAATTAAAATGTGAGAGATAGTCATATTAGGGTAAACATTATTTTCATAATAATCTTTTAGTTCATCATCGGTTATGTTATCACTTACATATTTTTTTACAGCTTCATTTTGAAGATAGCTAGTGTATAAAGCATTTTGATAACCTTCAACTGTAGAATAACCATAGTAAGAAATAATATTTAATAAGTCAGATTCAGTAGAATAACTTTCACGCATTTGTTTTATGATAGCCTCAGAATAACTTTTAGCTTCACTTACAACGTCACTAAGTTCTTTCTCATAAATATATTTATCAACCATGCCTATTAAAGTATTAAGTCCATATGTATCTTTAATTTGAGCATATAAATCATTAGCACTTATTTTGTCGCCACCTTTAAATTCGACAACTGCTTCATCTCCATTTGATAATGTTGGAATTTTACCACACCCACATAAAAGTAAGGCACAAGTTCCTAGTAAAATAATTTTCTTCTTCATTTGTTTTTTTCCCTCCAATAAGTTAATTATAGCAATAACAAACTAAAAACTCAAGTTTTTTATGTATTTTGCTTTAAAAAAGTGGTTGTTTAGGGGGTGTATAGTTAGAATTTTGGTGTAGAATTTATAATAGATTTTTAGTATAATGAATAAAAGAGGTAGATTATGAGGAAAATTTTAGCTATTTTAATGTTGTTGTTATGGGGGATAGGAGAGCATTTTTTGGGATTAAATAATAATTATGAATATGATGAAGATACATTTATATTTATAGGAGAATATACTAGTGATTTGGTAGAGAGTGAAAATGTTGTTTTAACAAGTTATGATGAGTATAAAAAGATATTTAATTCAGATAAATTAACAGAAGAAGATTTTGAAAATAATAATTATGTAGTTTTAGAAACAGCTTTTAATCCTTTAAGTGATAGAAATATTACCCCTGTTAGTTATGAATTAAAAGTAAATAATTTAGAGGTAGAAATAGCAGTGGATACCGAATGTGAAGAGGGAGAGGTAAATTATAATTATTATTTGTTTAAAGCAGATAAAAGTTTAAGTATGGTACAAGTTGAAATAAATTATACATTAAATTTTATAAATTTTTATGATAGTAATTGTACTACTTATGATAAGCCTTTAATTTATTTGTATCCTGATGCAGATATGGAAGTAACGGTTAAATTAGGTAATCCTAATAAACTTACAACCACTTATCCTAAGTATAATGGGGGTTGGGAGGTTTTAGCAAGAAGAGATGGAACTCTTAAAGATTTAAAAACTAATCGAGAAATTTATGGCCTTTATTGGGAAGGAATTGGAACTGCAAAAGAAGTAAGTGAAGAGGGATTTGTGATTAAGGGAGACGATACAATAGAATTTTTGGAAGATAAATTAAGAATACTTGGTTTAAGTGATAGGGAAGCTAATGAATTTATAATATATTGGTTACCAAAGTTAGAGCATAATAAATATAATTATATAAGATTTGAGACATTAGAAGAAATAAATGAATATATGCCTTTAGATATTAATCCTAAACCTGATAGTTTAATTAGAGTAATAATGGATTATAAACCATTAGATAAAGAAATAAAAGTAAAAGAACAAAAATTAATTACTCCTAAAAGAGAGGGATTTACAGTAGTTGAGTGGGGAGGTAGTTTAATAAATTAATTTAAAAAGAGAAGTAAATGCCTAGCACCAAATAAATTATTCTACGTAATATATAATGAAAAGACAAATAAAGGAGGAATGATTTATGAATAACTGTGGATATGGTAATGGCATTGGAGCAGCAATCATTTTAGTTTTATTTATTTTATTAATTATTATTGTCGGAGCTTTCATTTAGTCTTTTAAATAATTATTAGGAGGTGTCCCATGGGATGTTGTAGTAAAGGGAACTCTCAAAATACTTGTAATAATGGCAATAATGGAGGGTTCGGATTACAAAATAGCGCATTTTTAATAATAGTTTTATATATTTTGTTAGCAATTATTCTTGGCGGATTAATATTTTAAGGAGGTTTTATAAGCCTCTTTTTAGTTTATAAAAATTGACATAAAGATTGTTTTAAGATATAATACAAAACTTGATGGGTGAACTTTTATGAATATTAAATATAATAATCAAGAATATTATGATTTAGAAATGTTAGAAAATAATATAGTTAAAAATTTAAATGATTTAGAAGAGGAAAAACTTAGAAGAAAAATAAAAATTAAGATTGATAATTTTAATAATAAAATATTTTTGTTAGGGTATGGTTTATTGGTTGGTTCTTTTTATCTTGGTTCTATTACGTATGTAGCTTTAAAGGGAATAGATTATAAGTGGTCGGTTGTATTGGTTTTGATGGTAGGTTTCGCACCTATATTAAAGTATGGATTAAAAAGAGGATTAAATGAATTTGTTATAACGGATATGATTAGGTTTTTTAGCCAAAAAAGAATTAAGAGATTAAGAAAAGATTTAAGTTTAATTAGACAAAGAAAATTAGAGTTAAGAGAACAATCAGTTAAAAGTAATCAATTATATAATTTGCAAGAATATCATGATATTAGTCTTGACACAAGAGTTAATGCGGAGAGAATGGATTTAATAAAGAGATATGTTTTACTTAATAATTTAAAAAAAGTAAGAATAGATAAGCCCCAAAAATCTGGAGTTTTGGAAGATAAAGGGAGATTAAGAATTAGAAAATAGACTTAGTTTAAAGTCTTTTTTGTTGTGTAAATTTTTTGTAAAATTTTAGGGTTATGGATAGTGGCGAACAGTTAAGACTTGATTTAAATGGTTAGTTTTGGTAATATTAGAATAAGCAGTGGTACATTGTGGTAGAAAGTGGGGGATAAAAATGTTCATGGGCGAATTTCATCATAATATTGATGAAAAAAACAGATTAGTAATTCCATCAAATTATCGCAATAGTTTAGGAACTACGTTTGTTATAACTAGAGGTTTAGAAAAATGTTTATACATTTATACCGAAGTTGAATGGAAAAAAATCGTCGACAAGTTAGCAAGCTTGCCATTTACCAAAAAAGATGCCCGAACATTTCAAAGAGCCTTCTTCTCGGCTGCTGCTTATTGTAATTTGGATAAACAAGGTCGCATTAGTTTAACTGAAACTCAAAAAGATTATGCAGGAATTTTAAAAGAATGTGTAATAATTGGGGCTAATGAAAGAGTTGAGGTTTGGTCAAAAGAAAATTGGGTTAACTTTAATTTAGAAATTAGTGAAGAATTAGAAAATGTGGCTGAACACTTATTTAATGGAGAAGATTATGAAACATTATAGTGTGATGAAGGAAATTGCAATAAGAGAGTTAAATATTAAAGATGACGGAGTATATGTAGATGCCACACTAGGATATGCTGGTCATAGTAGGGAAATTTTAAAAAGAATAAAAAATGGGTATCTATTCGCCTTTGATGCGGATATAGAAGCAATTAATTATTCGCATCAGTTTTTGAGTTTAATAGGAAATAATTTTAAACTTATTCATGCTAATTTTAAAGATTTAAAGCAAAAATTGCAAGACTTAAATGTAGAGAAAGTAGATGGCTTTTTATTTGATTTAGGTTTATCTAGTCCAGAGATTGATGATAAAGCAAGAGGATTTAGTTTTATGCAAGATGCACCACTTGATATGAGAATGAATCAATCTCAAAAGTTTACAGCAAGAGAATTGGTTAATACTTATTCAAAGACGGAGCTTACAGATATTTTTTACCGATATGGAGAAGAGGCTAAAAGTAAGGAGATTGCTGATGGTATTATTAAATATCGAGGCAAAAAAGAAATTGAGACAACCTTAGAATTAGTAGAGGTAATTAAAAATAGTGTTGGTGCTAATTACTTTTTTAAAAATCATCCGGAAAGAGTTATTTTTCAAGCGATAAGAATTGAGGTAAATAAAGAGTTAGAAGCAATTGAGGTAGCACTTAATGATGCAATAAAAATGCTTAAGTCGGGAGGAAGAATTGTAGTTATTACATTTCATTCTTTAGAAGATAGAATAGTTAAAAGTATTTTTAAGAAATATAGTGAGGTTAATGAAATATTTAAGGGAATGCCTGATATTCCTTTAGAGTATCAACCTTTAATAAAGATAATTAATAAAAAAGTGATAGTTCCAAGTGAGGAAGAAATAAAAGAAAATTCGAGGAGTAAAAGTGCTAAATTAAGAGTAATAGAAAGGATATGATAATATGCGAACTAAAAAGGTTAAAAGAATAAAGTTACTTAAAGGAGAAAAGTTTATGGCTTTTTTAGTAGTTTTATTTGGATTTGTAATTATGCCAGCATCTTGGATTTATACAAAAGCATTATTATCAGAGAGTAATATTAATTTAGAGAAAATTAAAACAAAGATAGAAAGACAAAATGATCGAAATGAGGCACTTGGAATGCAGATAGATGAGCTTGCTAGTATAGATAACATACAAGATATTGCCAGTTCTTCAGGTTTGTCGTATAATAATAATAATATTAAAAATATAACTGATTAATTGGTTATTTAGGAGGGCATTGTGAAAAAGAAAAATAACAAAATAACAATTAGTAAATTTTTTGTCATTATCTTTTTTGGCTCTTTTTTAATGGCTATAATTAAACTTGCTTATGTTGCAATAAGTAGTGACGTTGATGGACTTAATTTAACAGAGTTTGCTAATAATCGAAATACAGCTAAGAAAACTTTATATGCACCAAGAGGAAATATATATGACGTTAATGGGGATTTAATTGCAAGTAATGCTAATTCTTATACTTTAATTGCTTTTTTAAGTCCTTCAAGAACAACTGATCCTGATAATCCAAAACATGTTGTAGATAAAGAAAGAACAGCACAGGCTTTAGCAGAGGTTTTAAATATGGATTATGATTATGCTTTACAAAGATTAAATGTAGAAGGAGCTTATCAAGTAGAATTTGGGGCTAAGGGAAAGAATATTTCAGAGAATAAAAAACAAGAGATAGATGCTTTAGCTTTACCAGGAATTGGATTTATGGAAGGCTCTAAGAGATATTATAAACAATCAAAGATGGCCTCATATATTGTAGGATACGCTAAAAGTAATGATGAAGGTCAAATGGTTGGAGAAATGGGAATAGAAAAGCATTATAATGATATTTTACAAGGAACTAATGGTTATACAGAATATCAAAAAGATGCTTATGGTTATCAGATGGGAGAACCGTATGTAATTGAGCCAGTAAGTGGAAGTGATATTTATCTTACTTTAGATACGGGCATACAATTAATTTTAGAGGATGCAGTACATTATTTGGAAGAAAATTATCATTTTAGTTGGTTTACTTTTACAGTTATGGATGCAAAAACAGGAGCTATTGTAGGAAGTGCTACAAGTCCTAATTTTAATCCTAATACTTTAGAGGGTTTAACTAATTATGTTAATCCTTTAGTGGGTTATACTTATGAACCAGGGTCAACTATGAAAATATTTTCGTGGTTAGCAGCAATGGAGTCAGGCGTATATGATGGGTCAGAAGAGTTTATGTCTGGTTCAGTAAAGGTTGCAGGAGCAACAATATATGATTTTAATAATTCTGGTTGGGGATTAATTAATTATGATACCGGTTTTGCTTATTCATCAAATGTTGGAGCAACTTATTTAGCGAAGAAAATTGGGGCTCAAAAGTTACAAAGTTTTTATAAATCTTTAGGATTTGGGTCTAAAACAGGAATTGAATTACCAGGAGAAGAGGCTGGAGTTATAAGAATGAATTATGAATCAGAACTTGCAACTGCATCTTTTGGACAAGGTATAACAACTACACCAATTCAAACTTTACAAGCTTTATCAATTTTAACTAATGATGGAGTAGAGTTAAAACCTTATATTGTTGATAAAATAGTTGATGAAAATGGGGAGGTTACTTATCAGGGAGGAAGAGAAGAATTAGGAGTTAAAGTATCACATGAATCAGTAGTTAAAATGCAAGAGTTAATGTATAATGTGGTATATAATGGTCTATCAAAGATTTGGAGGCCTAACAGTGTTACAATGCTTGGAAAAACAGGAACAGCACAGATTGCAAATGGACATGGAGGTTATTTAACAGGAAGTAGTAATTTTATTAGATCTTTTGCAGGTATTTTTCCAAGTGAAGACCCAAAATATATTATTTATGCTTCTGCCAAACAAATTGATGGAGGAGCTAAAGGAGTAGCTGAGGCCGTAACAAAAGCAGTGGATAGTATTGCTAATTATGCAAATGTAATGGATAAACCGGTAGAAGTTGATTTATCCCAGATTATTAAAATTGATAATTATAAAAATAGAGGGGTAGAAGAGGTAAAAACTTTATTAGAAGATGCAGGATTAGAACCAATTGTTTTAGGAAGTGGAGATATAATAGTCAATCAGTTTCCTTTTAAAGATAATAAAGCACTCCAGGGAAGTAAAGTATTTTTGGTAACTAATAAGAGTGATTATGTAATGCCTGATATAAGTAACTTTAGTAGTAGTGAGATTATAAGTTTTTGTAATTTAATAGGTCTTAGATATAAATTTAATGGTTATGGAAAAGTAGAGTCTTTTAATATAAATCCAGGTGAATATATAGATTTAAGTAAAACATTAGAGATAACTTTAAATAATACATAAATTCTTAAAATAAAGCCCATAATATAAATGGGTGAAGAAAATGCGATTAAATAATAGATATTTTCAGGGTTTTAGGGGTGATGAAGAAAAAATTGATTATTTAAAGTATGGATTATTTAATGAGCGAGGTTATAATATAGATGCTTGTAGAAAGGACGAATATAATCCAGATAAAGTTATGAAGAGTAATGGGTGTCATGAAAAACAAAGAAAGGCTTAGATTTTAAGCTTTTTTATAATTTATTTTTTAAATCATTTAGTTCTTTTTCAATGTTTTTAATAGCTTCTAATAAAAATTCTACTTCAGGACGTTGATTTTGATTACTTTTTGAGTTATTAGTGTAGTAACTACCTCCTTGTTTATGTTCCATACTGTTAATATTTATATTAGAATTTTCAAGTCGACCTTCAATTAATTGTTGTTGCGCAGCATTAGTAAGAATAAATTGACCAACAAGGATGAGCCAGTTGCCAATACTATTTTGTTCAGCGGCAGAATAATTACCTACACATGCAGAACCGATTAAAACAGCAATAAAAGAAAAGACTTGAGGATTAATATTAGGAGGAAAATCATTGGTATTGTTCATAAATTCCTCCTTATCTATATAATTTTATTCGCACTATTTGCAAAAACTACTAAAATATAATATAATGGTATTGGTGATGCAGTTATGCAAATTAATAATGTAGAATTAGCAAGTATTGCAGTTAGAATGAGTCAATATCCAACTGATAGGCGACCAGAATTTTTGTTGGTAGGAAGAAGTAATGTCGGAAAATCAAGTTTTATTAATACAATTATAAATAGAAAGAATTTTGCCCATACTTCTTCAAAACCAGGGAAAACTCAGACTTTGAATTTTTATTTAGTAAATAATAGTTTTTATTTAGTGGATGTTCCTGGTTATGGATATGCAGGAGTAAGTGCTGAGAAACAAAAAAAGTTTGGAGCTATGATTGAGGGATATATTAAAAGTCGAGAAGACTTAAAATGTGTGTTTATGCTTATTGATTATCGCCATCGACCAAGTGATGATGACGTATTAATGTATGAATTTTTGAAATTTTATAATTTGAAAGTTAAGTTAGTAGCAACCAAATATGATAAAGTTAAGAAAAGTGCAAGAGATAAGCAAGATAAGATTATTAGAGAAGCATTAAATTTAGAAGAGGAGGAAGAGTTTATAACTTTTTCAACAGTAACCAAAAAAGGAAGAGAAGAAGTTTATGGACTTATAGAAAGTTTATTATGATAGTAGAAAATGTGGAAAAGAATTTAGTAGATGATTATGTTGTTTTTGATTTAGAAACAACGGGTTTTAATCCGGAGGTTTGTGAGATAATTGAAATTGGAGCTTTAAAATATCGTAATAATGAATTGATTGAAGAATTAGATATTTTAGTTAAACCTAAGGCTTTAATTCCTGATAAAATAACAGAGATAACAGGAATTGATGATGAAATGGTAAAGAATGCGGTAACAATAGAAGAGGCTATGCCTAAATTTATTAGTTTTATTGAAGATTTACCTTTGGTTGCTCATAATTCAAGTTTTGATTTATCTTTTATTGAAGAATTTATTAAAAGGTTAGAGTTACCAATGATTAAGAATACTAATTTAGATACCGTAGTTTTAGCACGAAAATATATACCAAAGGCTTATAATTGTAAGTTAGAGACATTAAAGAAATATTTTAAGTTAGATTTTGGTTCTCACAGAAGTATAGAAGATTGTAAAACAACTAATTATGTTTATCAATATTGTAAGAAGAAAGCTTTAGTAACTAACTAGAGTTTTTTTAGTAAAGTAAGAAAATTTTTAGGAAATATTATTTTAAGAGGAGTTATTTTGTGGTAATATTATAAATAGGTGGATAAAAAATGGCTAGTATGGATACAAGTAAAGTTATTAGAAGGGTAAATGATATTGTAGATTGGGCTAATCGAAATGGTATGTGGCCAAATTATGTTCCTAAACCGAGAAATGATGATGAAATCGCGGGTAATTTATATTATAACTGGCTTACAAGAACTTGTTATAGAAAGGGAAATTTAACTTTTGTTTATGGTCATATAATGATGCCGGATGGGAGAAGTACAAAAGAAGTATTAGACGAGACTTATAAAAAGTGGGAGAAAAATACTTTAAATAGAATAAAAGTAGAAGAATATTTAAAAAGAATTAGAGAGTTTTGTGCGGAGTATAATATGTTTCCTAGTAATAATATGGAAGTTTCTCAAGAAGTAAAAAAGGAAGCTAAAAAGTTAGTAGATTGGTTAGAAGAAGTACGGTTTAGATGGGATGATAGAAAAGCTTTTTTATATAGAGATTTAGTTATTAATGGAGAAGAAGTTCATAGTGTTTTAAAAAATTTATATAAGAGATATTATAAACCAAAGGAAGGAACTAGAGACTTTGTATTAGCTAGAGTAAGAGATATTAGAAAATATTGTCGAACTTATATTGAATGGCCAAAGAATTATCCGAATGCTAAGACAGTAAAAGAAAGTGAAGCAAATTATTTAGTTAAGTTTTTAGATGAAAGTGATTATCATAAAGATAATAAACCTTTTAAATATAGTTTATTAAAAGATGAAAATGGAATGTTTGTTGAAGACGTATTAAATAAGTATTATGCGATATTTGGAGAAGACGTAGAAAAATTACCAATAAATATGGAAGAATTAAATATTTGGAAAGCAAAAGATTCTAAAGATGCAAGTGTAGCTTTATATTATTATATTTTAAAATTGGTAAGTGCTACAGATTTTCAGGTATATCAATATTATTTAACAATGATAGAGGCAAAGATTAAACAGAATAATTTGAATTTAAAGATTAATGAAATACTTAGAGATTTAATGTTAGGAGTAAATGAACAGGTAAATGTATTTTATGATAAGTATATTAAGTATAATTTAGCAGAAGATAAGATACTTAGTAAATTATATTATCAGTTGTATTTGTATAGTAAAGAACTTAATTTAGAAGTAACAAAGGATAAGAGTAAGAGATAAATTTAGAGTATAGGTGAAAGTATTTTTGTTAATGGAGTTAGAGGATAAGCTTTTTTATGATATACTATATAATAATATAGATTAGGAAGTTATTTATGAAAAAAAATTATATATTACTATTAATTGGTATTTTATTAGTTTTAGTTTCGACTGGTTGTTTTAATTCTGGTATAACTAAAGATGCTAAAATAAATATTAATAATACTAGTAATACTCATGAAGAAAAAGATATTGAGAGAGTTATAAAAAAGATCAAAAAAGAATTTACTAGTTTCACAAATTGTCGTTTATTAACAATTGATTATGATAGTGTTAATCAAAATATAAAAGATTGGGAAGACGTAGAATATTATGATATTATGGTAATTAATTTTACTTTTAAATGTGAAGGAGATAGCATGACATTTTCTAAAGATGAAACTTATTATTATTATACTGCTTATTATGGTAAATTATATAAAAATTTGGATTGGTCTTTGATTACAATGGGGCAGGGTTAGTCATTTCTTATATTATTAGCTTATGTATGATTAGAATTACTTTTTTATATATAAATGTTTTATTAATTGAAATAAACAAGATAAATTTAAAATTTAAGTAAAAATACTTTTGACAATTAGATATTTTATGATATAATATTTTTGACAGATTTTAAGTGGGCATAATTTCCCACTTTTATTATTATGTGAAAGGGTGATTTTTTGAAGTCTTTAGAGATATTAAAAGAAAAAATTAAAGAAGTTTTAAAAGAGAAAGAAATAATTGTTGATAGTGTTACTTATCAAAAAAATAGTGGAAATTATAATGTTTTATCAGTTGTATTAGATAAAGTGGGAGGAATTGATTTAGAGCAAATTGTTGAGGCTACAAATATAATTAATCCCGTAGTAGATGATTATGATTTAACGGATGAGGCATATATTTTAGACGTTGTATCAAAAGAAAGAGGTGAAGATAATGAATAGTGAGGAATTCATTAAAGCAGTAAAAAATATAGTAAAAGAAAAAGGAATAAGTGAGGATATTGTTTTTGAGGGAATGGAACAAGCTTTACTTACCGCTTATAAAAAGAATTTTGATAGTAAAACTAATGCAAGAGTAGAAATTAATAGAGAAACAGGAGAAATTAAGATTTATTCTTATTTAATTGTGGTTGAAGACGTTGATTTTGGTAGTGAAGAAGTAGATGAAGAAGGAAATGTAGTGAAGATACCACCAGCAATAAATCCTGATGCTCAAATAATTTTGGAACAAGCAGAGGAAATGGTGCCAGGAATAAAAGTGGGTGAGACAATTGAATATGAGGTAACACCTAAAGATTTTGGAAGAGTTGCGGCAGCAACGGCTAAACAAGTTTTAACTCAAAAGATAAGAGAAGCTGAAAAGAATAGTATTATTGAAGAGTTTAAAGATAAACAAGATGAAATGTTACTAGGAATAGTAGCTATGGAAGATAAGAAGAATTATTATATTGATTTTGGAAGAACAAGAGGAATATTACCAAAATCAGAAATTATTCCAGGTGAGGCTATTAAGATGGGTTCTAATATTCGGGTTTATGTAACAAAAATTGAGAATAATACCAAAGGACCACTTATTTTACTTTCAAGAAAACATTATGGATTTGTTAAGAGATTATTTGAACTTGAAATTCCTGAATTACAAGATGGAACTTTAATTATGCATGCTTGTGTAAGAGAGGCAGGAGTAAGAAGTAAAGTAGCAGTATCTAGTACAAATGAAAGAATTGATGCGATAGGAACTTGTATTGGGGAGAGAGGTTCAAGAATTGCTAATATTTTAAAGGAACTTAATGGAGAGAAAGTAGACGTAGTATTATATAGTGATATTCCAGAAGAATATATAAAGAATGCTTTAAGTCCAGCTAAGAATGCGATTGTAAATATTACAGATTCAATAAAGAAAGAGGCTTTGGCAGTAGTTGATGAAAAAGAACTTGCTTTAGCAATTGGAAAAGCAGGAAATAATATTAGGTTAGCAAGTAAATTAACAAAATATAAGATAAGTGTTAAAACAATGCAAGAAATAAATGAAGAGGGTAATAGATAAATAAACAGGTGAGGTTATGAAGATTAAGAAAATACCAATGAGGACTTGTGTTATTACAAAAGAAAAGTTAGATAAAAGAGATCTATTAAGAATTGTTAGGACACCTTCTGGGGAAGTTATTGTTGATTTAAGTGGGAAAGCTAATGGGCGAGGAGCATATTTAAAAAAAGATGAAGAAGTCATAAAAAAAGCTCAAAATAATAAAGTATTAGATAGAATATTAAATGTAGAGATACCGAAGGAAGTTTATGAGGAAGCTCTAAAAGTTTTGAAATAAAAATAAAAGGAGGAATTAATATGACAGTTAAAGAATATGCGATTGATGTTAATTTAAGTGTTGCAGAAGTGATTAAGAAGTGTATTGATTTAGGAATTGAAGTTAAAAGTGGAGATGATTTTTTAACTGATGATGACGTAATAATATTAGATAATGCGATTAATTTAATTACCGAAGATGAAACATTTGAAGATGAAGATACAATTGATGAGGTAGTAGATGCGATTGTTGAGAGTTCAAATATTACTAAAAATATTAATACAACTGATAAAAAACAAAAGTTAAAGAAGAAAAAAGATTCTAATGAAATTAATGATTATTCAAAGCTTAGAAAAGAAATGTATAAAAATAAAGATAAGCTTATGAAGAATACAAAAGATGATAAAGTTATTATTTATAAGGAAGGCATGACAGTTGGAGATTTAGCTAGTGCTCTTAATATAAGTGGAACAGATATTATTAAAAAGTTAATGAGTATGGGACTTATGCTTGCTTTAAATAATTCAATAGATTTTGAAAATGCTGAGATAATGGCTTTAGAGTATAATAAAACTTTGAAGAGAGAAGAAACGCAAGACGTAGCTAACTTTGAAGAATATGAAATTATTGATAAGCCAGAGGATTTAGTTAAAAGACCACCAATTGTAACTATAATGGGTCATGTTGATCATGGTAAAACTACTCTTTTAGATTATATTAGAGATTCACACGTAGTTGATACAGAAAGTGGAGGAATAACTCAAGCGATTGGAGCTTATCAGATTAAATACCAGAATGAGGCGATAACATTTATTGATACACCAGGTCATGCGGCTTTTACAGAGATGCGAGCTAGAGGGGCTAGTGTTACCGATATTGTTATTATAATTGTGGCGGCTGATGATGGAGTTATGCCTCAAACTAAAGAAGCAGTGGAACATGCAAAACAAGCAAATGTACCAATAATTGTAGCAGTAAATAAGATTGATAAACCAGGAGCAAATAAAGAAAAAATTAGAACAGAGATGGCTGAGATTGGAATTACCCCAGAGGAATGGGGTGGAGATTATCCATTTATTGATTTATCAGCTAAAACTGGTGAAGGTGTAGATAAATTATTAGAGGCAATTTTACTTATTAGTGAAATGAGAGAACTTAAAGCTAATCCCGCAAGATATGCCGTAGGATCAGTAATTGAGTCAAGACAAGATAAAAATATTGGAGGAGTGGCTAGTTTACTTATTTTAAATGGTACATTGAGATTAGGAGATCCAGTCGTAGTGGGAACAACTTTTGGGAAAGTAAGAACTATGAGAAACGATTTAGGAGAAAGCATTACAATGGCTCATCCAGGAACTCCAGTAGAAATTACGGGTTTAAATGAAAATCCAAGTGCGGGCGATAAATTTATGGCTTTTGAAACCGAAAAAGAAGCTAAAGAAGTTGCTTTAAAAAGAGCTATCCATCAAAAAGAGAATAAATATAAAAGAGATATTATTTCTTTAGATGATTTATTTAGTAAGATAAATGAAGGAGTTAAAGAAATAAATGTGGTATTAAAAACTGATGGAAGAGGGTCTGAGGAGGCTGTTAAGAATAGTTTACTTAAAATAAATGTAGAAGGGGTTAAAGTAAATGTTATTCGTTCAGGAATTGGAACTATTACTGAAAGTGACGTAGTTTTAGCAAATGCATCAAATGCGATAATTATTGGATTTAATGTTAGTCCTTCAACTGCGACTAAAGAGATGGCGAAAGAATATAATGTAGATATAAGACTTTATACAGTTATTTATAAATGTATTGAGGAAATTGAACTTGCTATGAAAGGTATGCTTGATCCAGAATATGAGGAACAGATTTTAGGAAGTGCCGAGATTAGAAAAATATTTAAATTTTCAAAAGTAGGAAATATAGCGGGTTCTTATGTAGTTGAGGGAGTAGTTAAAAATAATGCGCAAGCAAGAGTTATTAGAGATGGCTTAATAGTTTATGATGGTAAAATTGCTTCTATTCAAAGAGAGAAAACAAGTGTTAGAGAAGTTAAAAAAGGATTTGAATGTGGAATAACTTTAGAAAATTATAGTGATATAAAAGAAAATGATATAATCGAGTGCTATCAAATGGTTGAGGTGAAAAGATAATGGCGAGCTATAAATTAGCAAAGATTGCCTCAGATATGGTACGGGTTATAAGTGAAATTTTATTTGAAGAAGCTCGTGATGAAATACTAAAGACGATTACAATTACGGATGCTAGAGTATCGAAAGATTTAAGTTATGCGAAAGTTTATTTTACTTCTTTAAGTGATTTACCAAAAGAAAGATTAGAAAAAGAAGTAAATGAAGCAAGTTCTTTTATAAGAACAGAGTTAGCTTTAAGATTAGATTTAAGACATACTCCAGAATTAGAATTTGTTTATGATACTTCAATTGAATATGCCAAAAGAATAGAAAATATTATAAAAGAGATACATGAAAATGAATAAAGGAATAGTCTTAGTAAATAAAGAGGTTAATTATACTTCAAGAGATATCGTTAATATTTTATGTAAAGTATTTAATAATAAAAAAATAGGACATACAGGAACACTTGACCCCATTGCTTCAGGTGTTCTTGTTGTTTTAGTGGGTAAATATACTAAGTTAGGTAATGTTTTAACAGCTTTAGATAAAGAGTATATTGCGGAAATAAAATTAGGGATTAAGACAGATACTTTAGATATTACAGGAGAAGTATTAGAGAAAAAAGATTTTTTGGTAGATAAAGAAAAGGTAAGAGAAGTATTAGAATCGTTTTTAGGAGAATATCATATGGAAGTACCTTTATATTCCGCGATAAAAGTTGATGGTAAGAGATTATATCAGTATGCGAGAGAGAAGAAAAAGGTTGAACTTCCGATTAAAAATGTTAGAATAGAAGAAATAGAATTATTGAGTTTAAAGGGAGATATTATTAGATTTCGAGTAAAAGTAGAGAAAGGAACTTATATTAGAAGTTTAATAAGAGATATATGTGAAAAATTAGGAACTGTTGGAACTATGAATAGTTTGGTTAGAATTAAACAGGGTAATTTTAGGTTGGAAGATGCTTATACTTTAGAGGATATTAAAAAAGGAAATTATAAAGTTTTAAGTATTAAAGATATTTTAAAGGTTAGAGAATATGAGATTAGAGATGATGAGTTTGGTAAAAAGGTTTTTAATGGAAATAAGATAGATAATGATTTTTTAGAGGATTTAATACTTTTTACTTATAAGGGGGAAGAAGTGGCTTTATATCAAAAAAAGGATGCTGAATACAGACCATTTATAATGGTAAAATAAAAAAACTTCCTTTTATGGAAGAATTAGATTATATCATCAATATAATGTTTTAATTGATGGGCTTCTTTACCAAAGATTATCTTTAATTGATTATCAATTTCAACGATACCTTTAGCTCCTAGTTTTTCAATCGCATCTTTATTTACGAGAGAAATATCTTTTAATATAACTTTAAAACGACTCATGTTAGCTTCCGCACTAATAATGTTATCTTTACCACCAAGATAAGTAATTAATTTATTGGCTTCAGTACGAAAATCTCTTTTAGTTAATTTTAAAACTATTAGACATAAAATACATAGAACTATTGCTATAATTAGATATTGTAACCATGTTTCCATATTATCACCTAAATTAATTATACTACAAATTTAAAATAAATAAAACATTTTTCGTATAATTTAAGGATTTGAGTGTCATAATAAGGATAAAGGAATGATTAGGTTTGAAAAAAATTATTTTAGGTTTGATATGTGTATTATTTTTAGTGGGTTGTTCTTGTAATAATGATAAGGCAGCAGATGTAGTAGAAAAGTATCTTAATGATTATAAGGGACTTAGTGATGAGGTATTAAAAAGTATTGATGAGATGGTGGAAAGAGAAGAGTTAAATGATAAACAGAAAGAAGATTATAAAGAGGTTTTAAAAAGACAGTACCGAGATATAAATTATATTATTGAAAATGAAAGTTATAATGGAGATACTGCGAATGTTACAGTAAAAATTACAGTTTATGATTTATATAAATCACAAAAGGACGCTAATAGTTATTTAAATGATAATCCTGATAAGTTTTTAACTAATGGAGCTTATGATAAAGAAAAATATTTAGATTATAAGTTAGAACAGATGAAGAAAATGAATGAAACAGTTAGTTATAATGTGGTATTTAAAACAGTAAAAGTAGATTCTAAATGGCAAGTAGAACAGCCAGATGAAGACGTACTAGAAAAAATTCATGGGATATATAATTATGAGGAAAGTAATGATTAGACTTTCTTTTATTTTGGCTTTAAATTTTTGGTTGTAGACATTTTAAATTTGTGTTAAAATAGGTGATGGCTGATGAATATGAAAGAATATTGTGAATTAGATACTATAAGAAAAGATTTAGTATTAAAAGAAGAAGTTAAAAGAAGACTTAATAAAGAGTATGAAAAAAATATTGGTTTATATGATAGTTTGATTAGAGAAGAACCAGAAAATGTAAGAAAAACTTTTTTGATATGGGGTTCAGCATTTATAACTGCTTTATTGGTTTTAGGGTTAATAGGGCTTGCTTTATTTCAAAAGATTGGTCTTTTAAGTTTATTTTTAGGTTTTTGGGGAGTAGTTGGCGGAAATATAGTAGTTAATTATATTGGAGATAAAGCTATAAGCTCTTATTATTTTAGTTTAAGAGAGAAAAATAAAGATTTGATTTTAGAGGTAGAGAATAGATTAAAAAATATAATGGTAGATAGTCATAGTTTAGAGGATGAAATTAAAAAGTTAGAGGAGAGAAAAGATATATTAGAAAAAGAAGATAATAAAAAAAATAATAGTATTGAACAAGAAGACATAGAACAAAAAAACTTAATGGATAGTGAAAATGATTTAGTATGGGTTAGAAAAAGAAAGTTGTGATTTAGGAATTTTTATTAATTTAAGACATAAAATTAGCTAGGTGGATATCATGAGAAAACTAGCTTTTTTTGTTGTTTGCCTTCTTTTATTTCCGGGTCAAATTCTTGCGATGAGTGCTAGGAATGCCATAGTTATGGATCTTAATAGTGGTAGAGTTTTATATGAATATAATAGTCATGATGAACATTTAATTGCCTCAATTACAAAGATTATGACTTGTTTAATTACCATTATGTATAGTGATTTAGGAAAAACAGTAGTAGTTGATGAAGACGTTTTAAAGGCATATGGCTCAAGTGTTTATTTAGAGGTGGGAGAAGAGATTAAACTTAAAGATTTGCTTTATGGATTAATGCTTAGAAGTGGTAATGATGCAGCAGTAGCAATAGCAAATACTGTTGCGGGTTCAATGGATAATTTTGTTTATTTAATGAATGAATATGCGAAAACTATTGGAATGAAAAATACCCATTTTGTAAATGCTCATGGTTTAGATGAAAAAGGGGTTGGGAATACCTCAAGCGCTTATGATATGGCTCTTTTAACAAAGGTGGCTATGCAAAATAAAGTATTTAAAGAGATATTTGGAACAAGAGAATATAAGGCACAAAGTAATTTAAAAACATATAATTGGGCGGGGAAAAATAAACTTTTTGGAATGTATGAATATACAACGGGTGGAAAGACAGGATATACGGAGGCAGCAAGAAGAACACTTGTTACAACCGCATCAAAAGATAATAAAGATTTAGTTATTGTTACTTTAGATGATGGAAATGACTTTAATGATCATAAAGCTTTGTATGAAACTTATTTTCAAAAGTATGAAGCAGTAAAAGTGATAGATAAAAGTAACTTTAAGATAGATGATACTTATTATAAAAATGAAGAATTTTATGTTAAAGATGATTATTATGCATTAGTAACTAAGGAAGAGAAGAAAAACTTAAAGTTAGATATAACTATTTTTAAGTATGATAAAGTTTATGATGATATTAAAATTGGGGAAATAAAAGTGATGCTTAATGATACGGTTTTGCATAAAGAAAGTATATATGCAAGGCTTAAGGAAAATTATCAGAAGGAAGAGAAGAAAGAAGGGTTTTTTAAAAAGTTATGGGGGTGGATTAAGTTATGGTAAACTTTATTTGGTTTGGTTTAATATTTATCGCGATAGTTTATTCTTTTTTAACAGGAAATATTGAGACGATTAATAATGGGATACTTACTCATGCGACTAGTGGAGTTAATTTAATATTAGAAATGATGCCTTTAATTATATTATGGACAGGAATTATGAAAATTGCTGAAGAAGCAGGTTTACTTAAAATTTTTGCGAAGTTTTTAAATCCTTTGTTGGGTAAGTTATTTCCAAGTTTACCAAAAAATCATCCAGCTTTAGGTTATATAGCCTCTAATATTGCTGCGAATATGTTAGGACTTGGTTCAGCAGCAACTCCGTTTGGTTTAAAAGCAATGCAAGAATTAGATAAAGATAATAAACATAAGGGAGTAGCAACGGAGGCCATGATTACTTTTTTAGTTTTAAATACAGCAGGAGTTACCATAATACCTACGACAGTTATTGCACTTAGAATGATGGCGGGTTCTAAAAATCCAACAGAGATAATTATTACAAGTGTACTTGCAACAAGTATATCAAGTATATCGGGATTATTATTAGATTATTTTATAAGGAGAAAAAGAAAATGAATACCATATCAAAAATAATTATTCCTTTATTTGTATTATTAATTGTTTTATATGGAGTTAAGAAGAAAGTTAATGTTTATGATACTTTTTTAGAAGGAGCTAAAGAAGGATTAATAATGGTTTTTCATATAACACCCACAGTTATTGCGATGGTTTTTGCCGTGAATATATTTTTAGATAGTAATTTTTTAGAGGGAGCTTTAAAGTTTTTAGAGCCACTTTTTAGATTAGGAAGAATTCCTATTGAGATACTTCCCATGGCAATATTAAGACCGATTTCAGGAACAGCAACTTTAGCAATTATGAATGATATTTTTGTTAATTTTGGGCCAGATAGTTTTATTGGAAGATTAGCATCAACCCTGCAGGGTTGTACGGATACAACTATTTATGTTTTAGCTTTATATTTTGGAAGTATTCATGTAAGTAAGACTAGATATGCTTTACCAGTGGGATTATTTGCCGATTTAATGGGAATTATTGCAGCTTTTGTTATTACAATAATTTTTTTTACTTGAGGTGTTTATTCGACAAAAAGAAAAGACTTTTGGTGGTAAAATAAAATTGGTGAAGAAAATTTGAAGAAACAAATGAAAGTATTTTTAGTAGCTTTAATTATAGGAATAGGAGGAGCTTATTATGTTAATAAGTTTGATAGTAATTTAATTGCATCAGCATTAAGTCCAAGTATTACTTATTTTTCAGTGGGAACTTATAATAATTTAGAACTGGCTAAAGAGAAGAGTACTAGTTATAAAACGGCGGTTATTTATGAGAGCAAAGGCTTATATAAAGTAATAATTGGAGTTTATAGTGATAAAGATACAGTGGAGTTAATGCGAAGTTATTTTAAAGATTTAGGATATAATTTTAGTGAGAATAAAATGCGAATAAGTGGAGAGTTTAGGGAATCAGCCAAAAATTATGAATTATTAATTAAAAGTAGTGATAAAACTTATTATGAGTCTTTAAATAATTCTTTATTAGAACTTTTTAGAAGTATCACAAAAGTTTAAGAGGGTATAATAAAAATGGGTGCTTAAAGATGAAGAAAAATAAGTTTTTTTGTTTTAGTTTAATAATAATTTATATTCTTTTTTTAAGTAAAGATACTTTATGGGGATTATTTAATAAAAATGATATAAATATTAATACAGATACTTATTATAAGAATGAGTATGAAGATATGAGGAAATTATTAGATATAGAACCGGTTAATTATGAGGTAGTATATAGTAAAGTAATACTTAGAGATATATATGAGTTTTATAATAAGTTAACGATAAATAAAGGAAGTAATAAAGGAATAAGGGAAGGAGATTTAGTTATAAATCAAGATGGAGTAATAGGTAAGATAGATAAAGTTTATAAGAATTATAGTGAGGTAGTTTTGCTTACAAGTAATAAAATTAATTTATCAGTAAAAATAAATGATGCTTATGGGATATTAAAAAGTAGTGATGAAGAGATAAATGTTTTAAATATTAAGTTAAATGAAGAGATTAAAGAAGGAGATTATGTTTATACTTCGGGTTTAACTAATAGTCCTAGAGGTATACTTATTGGAGAGGTTAAGGAAATAAATAAAGATGATTTAGAATTAGAATATAAGCTTGTTATAGAACCTAAAGTTAATTTAAAAGAGATAAAGTATGTAGGAGTAATTAATAATGATTCTATTAATTAGTGATATTATATTATCTTTTTTTAGTAGATATCCAATATATTTATTTTTGTTAGATATTTTGCTTATAAAAAAAGAAGATATAGATAAGATAATAATTCATAGTTTAATATTAGATTTATTAGTTTTAAATAGTTCTTTGGTAGTATTTTTAATATATATGATAATATTTTTAATTTATAAAAAGTTACCTATAAAAAGAGTAGGGTGGAAGAATTATATTTTTAGTATTACTTTGATATTTGGTTTTTTTACAGGAGCTTTAGGGATTATTAATAGATATAGTTTAAAACATATTTTAAAGGTCCAGTTTAAGTATTATTTAGTTAATTTACCTATATATATTTTAAGTTATAAAATACTTGAAAAACGCATAAAATTAGCTAGGTGATAAGATGGATGCAGAGGAAATAATTAGAAAAAATAAACTTAAAAGAAATAATTATATGAATATGGGAAGTAGTAAAAAAGTTAGTGATAGAAAGTTTAAATATTTAAAAAATTTAGTATCAAGAGTTTTACTTAGTGTGATATTTGTTTTACTAAGTGTAATATTTACAAATATAAGTAAAGAAAATAAAGAGTTATATAAAGAAATAGTTTTAGAGGATTCTTTAGAGTTTCAGAAGATTAATAACTTGTATCAGAAATATTTTGGGGGAGTAGATATTGTTAAGAATAGTAAAGATACACCTGTTTTTTTAAATACAATTAATTATTCAAATATTGAGAAATATCAAAATGGGGTTAAACTTTATGTAAATTTAGGGGAAGCAGTAAGTGTTATAACTAGTGGAATTGTAGTATTTAAGGGAGAGAAAGATAATCTTGGAAATACTGTTATTATTCAGGGAAATGATGGAGTAGATATATGGTATTCAAATATTACAGATACTGATATTAATATTTATGATTATGTTGAGGCAGGTTCTATTTTAGGTACTAGTAATGGGGAGTTTATAATTTTAACTATTAATAAAGATGGTAAATATATTAGTTATGAAGAATATCAAGAACAGATTTAGATTATTTAAAATAAATCCTGCGACATATTTTTTAATATTAACTTTTTTGATGACGGGATTAATTAAGAATATTTTGCTTATTTATTTTATTGTTGTATTTCATGAATTAGGGCATATTGTTGCAATTAAAAGTTTTGGAATAAAAATAGAGAAAGTTGAAATATATCCGATGGGAGGAGTTACAACCGTTGATAAAAAAATAAATTATAGTATTAATAAAGAGTTAATTGTTGCTAGTATGGGACTTATTTTTCAGATTATTTTAGGTTGGATATTTAGTTACTTTAGAAGTAGTGGATTAATTTTAGATGGAACTTTAAGATTGTTTAAGACTTATAATAGAGCTATTTTTATGTTTAATTTGATACCAATTATACCTTTAGATGGGGAGAAAATAGTTAGGTGTTTATTAGAAAAGTTTTTAGCATATAAACTTTCTTTTTATGTGGGTTTAATAATTAGTGGAATAAGTTTAGTTTTTTTTATTAGTTATAATCAGATATATTCAGTAAATAATTATTTAATTGTCGGTTTTTTAATTTTTAAAATAGGTGAAGAATGGAAAAATTTTAGATTTAGGTATTGGAGATTTTTGATGGAAAGATATTTAGGAGATTTTAAGTATAAGAGATTTAAGTATCATAAGAAGAAAAATCTTGATTATTTAAAGAAAGAAACATATCATTATTTTAAAGATAAGGATAGTTATATAAGTGAGAAAAAGATATTAGGGAAAAAGTTTGACTTTAAATAGTTATTAAGTTAAAATATATTTTAAGGTGGTAGTAATGAAGAAATATTTAAAAGAATTGGTGGATAAAAAAAGGGAATTGGCAGTTGAGTTAGTTCGTTTAGAAATAATTGATATAGATACTTTAGTAGGGGAAGGATTAAATAGTAGGGATGCTAAGGATATATATAATGTTGCTTTAGTTTTGCAGGAATATGGGAGAATTAATAAAGATAAAAAGACTTGCTTGGAGATTAAGGTTAGGATTAGAAAATTAGGATTAAATTTAGTTGAAACAGAAGATATTTATTATTTAAAGTTGTTTTTAGAAAATATGCAGGAAGATAAAATTTTAATATTAGATTACTTAATAAATAAGGGAGAAGGGGAGAGTTTACGATTTGTAATTGATTATTTACTTAAGATGAGAGGAAAGTTAGATTTAACTCAGGAAGAGATAAATGTTAATAAAGTTCGGGAAGAATTACTAAAGAAGGCAGTTAAAAGATTGCTTGTTTTAGATAGAGGCGATATATTAGAAGAGTTAATGTTAGGTAATGGAGAGTATTTTTGGGAGATAGTAATAGATGCGAGTAATAGTAAGTTTTTAAGAGAGTTTAAGGATAAATTAGAGAAAAAGAGGTTTAAAAATAACTTAGGAGAAGAGTTTAGCTTAAAGGTTGGTAATACTTTAAAACTTAGAGAGTTAGAGGAAGGAGTAATGGGGGAAGATGAAAGGTTTAGATTTTTAGAAGAGTTATATCAGAATAATGATATTACAACTATTTTGGATAATAAAGAAAAATTTGAAGAGTTATTTAGAGAAAATAGAGAAAATAGTTTGACAAAATAAGGGATTTTTGCTAGAATTATATACGCGAAATGCTTTTTTGTGTATTCGTAAAAAACCACTCAGAAATGGTTAATTAAAAAAGTTTTGCTTTTACCATTATGGTGCGTCTTAAAATTTATAAAGGAGGAATGAATATGAAAGCAGTATTTACAACAGGTGGCAAACAATATTATGTTAGTGAAGGCGATATAATATATGTTGAGAAATTACCTAATGAGGCAGGAACAGAAGTTACTTTTACAGAAGTTTTGGCTGTAGGTGATAAAGTTGGAAGTCCATATGTAAGTGGAGCAAAGGTTGTTTGTACAGTTGAGAAGCATGGACGTGCTAAAAAAATCAAAGTATTTAAATATCGTCCAAAGAAAAAATATCGTAAAACTCAAGGTCATAGACAACCATATACTAAATTAGTTGTTAAGAAAATTAGTTAATTATGATAAAAGTAGATATTAATAAAGATAAGATTATTATTGCTGGGCATGCGGGTTATGATGAGTATGGAAAAGATATTGTATGCGCTAGTGCATCAAGTATTGTTATTACAAGTATTAATGCCGCTTTAAAGATTTCTAAAGAGTTTTTAGAGTATAAAGAAGAAAAGGATAAGCTTACAATAAAGATAATAGGTGATAATAAATATTGTTTATTAATAATAGAAAATATGATTGAAATGCTTAAGGAATTAGCATTAACTTATAAAGAAAATATAGAGATTAGGAGGAAATGACCATGAATTTTATGAAATTAAATATTCAATTATTCGCACATGTTAAGGCTCAAGGTTCTACTCAAAATGGTAGAGATTCAAGAGGTCGTAGATTAGGCGCTAAAGCTAGTGATGGCGAAGTAGTAAGTGCTGGATCAATTCTTTATCGTCAAAGAGGAACAAAGATTTATCCAGGAAATAATGTGGGAATGGGTAAAGACCATACTTTGTTTGCTAAAATAAATGGTGTTGTTCGTTTTGAAAGATTAGGACGTGACAAAAAAAGAGTAAGCGTTTACGAGGCATAGTAAATGCTTTTTTTTAATTATGGGGATAAATATGGAAAATATATTATTAAATGGAGATATTTATATTAATGAATGACTTGGAAATATAAGATAAGTTTTGATAAGTTAATTAATGTTTAATTTAGTGCAAAACTTTTTTTATTGGGTTAAATTTAAAAGTTAGGCTTGTTTAATTAAAAGTAGTAATATATAATTAAGTTAGGTTAATCTGCTACATAGGTGGGAGTGGTGTTCCGTGTGGATAGTGATGGCTACCTCAATAACAACAACGTGGATAACACTCGAGGTGTGCGCCCAATATCCTATTAAAACTCATATATTTGGTTAAGGCTTAATATGAAAGAATTAGGATACAAGATTAATCTTAGGAAGTTCCTAAAAAAATAATGCTGATAGTTTAAATCTTAGAATAGAAACTTAAAACAGCATTTTTTATTTATCAGTCATTATGTTTAACACAACTAATTATTAAAAAAATTTACATTAGGTAGAAAATTATTGTTGTTTATTAAAAATTATTGATATATAATAAATATGGTTAATCTAAGTATCTGGTGCGTTGTCATGTCTCCGTATAACTTTAACGGCAGTAATGCTAACGTGTTCTATGTGAATACTAATGGCAACCTCAACAACAACAACGTGAATGACACTAATGGTGTGCGCCCAATATCCTTTTAGAACTCAAATATCAAAGTCAAGGCTTGGTATAGAAGAATTAGGATACAAGATTAATCAATGGCTAGGCCAAAAGAAATAACACTAATGTTTTAAGTCTTGTATTTAGAACTATAATAGTGTTTTTTATTTTAGAAGAAATTTAGGTAAAAAATAAAGACTTTTTAGGAGAAATTTGATACAATTGTTATAGTAGGTGGTGGTTTGATGAGGCAGGGTTTTGCGTTACTAGAAACAATGATTGTAGTAACAGTTCTTTCAGTTTCGTTATTAATGCTTTATGGAACTTTTACAGATATGGTTAATAATAATAAAAATAATATATTGTATGATAATGTAAGTAATATATATAAGACTTATTTTGTTAAAGAATATTTAGAGTTGGATAAGTATTATATAGATAGTGATATAGAAGAGGTAGATTGTAGGAGTATTGATAATAAATGTGATAGATTGTTTTCATTATATAATATAGAGAAAATATATATAACAAAGTATGATTTAAGGAATGTTGATACAAAAGAATATGGGGCAGGTTTTAGTAATTATGTTAAGAGTTTAAGTAATAAAGATAGTTATCAGTATCGAGTTATAGTAGAATATAAGAATGATAATATTTATAGCTATGCAAATATGGGGTTTAATTATGAATAAAAGAGGAATGACAATATTAGAGATTTTGGTTAGTTTGGTGATTGTTTCAATTATTGTTTTATTGCTTATTAGAACAATTTTAGCGCTGGAGGGAATAAATAATAGTAAAGATTATGCATCAAGTGATGAGATAGGAAGAGCAACTTTGATTAAAAATATTGAAAAAGATTTGATGGATAAACAGTTGGTTAAGGCAGATATTCAAAAAGAAGATAAACAGACTAAAATAGTATTAAATTTTAGGGATAGTAAAAAGACTTTGATAGTAGAATCTAAAAAAATTGTTTATGATGGGTTAGATTATAGTTTGGAGAGTAATAATGCTAGTTATAGTTTGGATATTAATTATGTGTATGAAAAATTGGAAGATAATTGTTATGTTATAAATATTGATATATTGGTATTGATCGGGGGAGTTAATACAACGGTTAATGATGATATTAATTTGACTTTTATGGGGTTAGAAGAAAATAGTGATAATAATACTAATTAGAGTTTGATAGATGCGACCTTTAAAAAAATAGTTAAAATTAAGAGGGGTATCTTCAAGAATAGCTTTTACTTGAGTGTTAATACTTAGACCTCCAAAAGAGATAATGGCAACGGCGATTATTTCTTTTAGTTTGAGAGAAATATTTAGATAGCTTAGAAGATTAAGACCATTTGTTATTTCTAAAAGGCCAGCGATTAAAGTTTTAAAAAGAGAGTTTAGAGGAAAGATATTGGTAATAATAAAAAATAGGAGATAGTAAAAAATGATGGTTCCTAAAATAACAAGAAGGGTTGACATAGATTTAGAAATACTTTTAATTAGAGTAGAGGTAAGTTTAGAGTGATTTATGGGAGGATTGGTGGTGGTAATTTTAGGAGATTTAGATTTTAGAATAAATAATAAAATAATATTGCTTAGATAGTGAATTAAAATAATTTTTAGAGTGATATTTAGAGGAAAAATTCGAGTTAGCATTGTGATTAAAAATAAAGGATTGGAAAAATAGGTGAAATAAAGATAGAAGTTTCCTTCAGAAATGGAGATGGTATTGGTGGAAGTTAGATTTTTAATGATATAGGCAGAACTAGGTGTGCCACTAATTAGGCTCATAAAAAGAATATAGGCACAAATACCACTGGTGTTAAATAGTTTTGTAAAGGGATAGTTAAATAAAATATAAAAATAATAGGGAATATTTAGAGATATTAGTAAATCATTTAAGATAAACATAGGAAATAAAGAGGGGAATACTCTTGTTAAAAAGAGGTTTAGACCAGAGATAATGGTGGTAGCTATTTCTTTATTATTGGTAAAAATAATAATGATAGTTAAAAGGATAAATAAAAAAATAATTAAATTAAAGATTTTTTCTTTCATAATTACTCCAATTTTATGATATAATCTAATAGGTGATAGTTATGTTTACTAAAATATATGAAAAGATGAAGGAATTTATTAAAGAAAATTATAAAAGTTTAATAGGTATAGTAATAATTTATTTATTATTTGCAATAGAACTTCCTTATGCGATATATACTCCAGGTGGGGCAGTAAATTTAAATGATAGAATTAAAGTAGATAATGGATATAAGAGTGATGGGTCTTTTAATATGGCTTATGTTTCAATGGTTAAAGGTTCACTTCCTTTTATTTTGATGGCTAAAGTTATACCAGATTGGGATATTGTAGATAAAGATGAGTTAACTATTGAGGGTGAAGATATGAAGGAATTGGTTAAAAGAGAGAGACTTTATTTACAAGAATCAATTGATGCTGCGGTAGTTAATGCTTATTTACAAGCTCATAAAGAAATAGATATTAAAAAAGTAAATAATAATGTGGGTTATATTACAGAAGAGGCTAAAACTAATTTAGAGGTTGGAGATATAATTGTCGAGGCTGATGATAACAAGATAACTTCATTGATAGATTTACAAAATGTTGTGCAAGATAAAAAAGAGGGAGAAAAGGTTAGTTTAGAGATTTTACGAAATGGAAAAGAAAAGGATGCTTATGCGACGGTTTATGCAACAGATGATGGTTTAAAGATTGGGGTAAGTTTTATTAATACGTATGAATATGAGGTTGTGCCTAAAGTTGAGGTTAAAAGTAAAGCTAGTGAAATGGGAAGTAGTGGTGGCTTAATGATGAGCCTTACAATTTATAATCAGTTAACAGAAGAAGATTTAACTAAGGGTAAGAAAATTGTTGGAACAGGAACAATTGATATTGAGGGTAATGTTGGAGAAATTGCCGGAGTTAAATATAAGTTAATTGGAGCAGTTAAAAAGAAAGCAGAAATATTTATTTGTCCAGAAGAAAATTATGAGGAAGCAGTAAAAATAAAGGAAGATAAAGGATATGATATTACAATAATTAAGGCTCATACTTTTTCGGAAGTATTAGAGAAATTGGCTGAAATATAAGGAAAGATTTATTAATAATCTTTTTTTTAATGGATTTTTAGTTTTTTGTAGGTAAAAAGCATAGGTAATAGAGTTTTTAAATTTAAATTTTGTTTAAGTAATTTTGGAGGGCAATTTTAAACTTGTGGCAGTTTTTTATTAAAATGAAATTTCAAATGGTAATTAACATTTAAGTAATTTTTTTGTATTTTCCTCTTGAAAGAACATAAAGATTATGTTATGATTAATAGGCAAGTGGACCTCTAGCTCAGTTGGTTAGAGCATCCGGCTCATAACCGGGCGGTCGTAGGTTCGAGTCCTACGAGGTCCACCATATATAAGCACGTGTGGCGGAATTGGTAGACGCACTAGACTTAGGATCTAGCGGATAATTCCATGGGGGTTCAAGTCCCTTCACGTGCACCATAGGGATATTAACTCGAAGTTTCGAGGATAGAATAAAACGTACTTGATAAAAGTGCGTTTTTATGTTATTATGAATATGTCAAGGAAACTTGCATAAAATAAAGAAGGATACATTTGATTGTGGGAATCAGATGTTATCCCTTATTGGATTGCATCTGAAATCAACGATTGTTGAAATCAGATGTTTTTATTATCTAAATAGTAAGGTGATTACTACAAAGAATAATAGTAGAATTATAATAAATAGAGAAGTTTCTCTTTTTGTCATAATTAACCACCACCTTTCTTTTATCTATTGATAATTGAAAGGGAAAACACCTGATATATTTCAAATGTATCCATAAATATTATATCAAACAAAAGTTTATTATGCAATGTTTTTATAATGGATTACTTCAATTAAGAAAATATATTTATATATCGTCAAAGACAACTATTAAAGAAAGAGGAATACTATGTGGGGAGCAGTTATTGGAGATTTAGCGGGTTCTATATATGAATATCAACAAACTAAACATTATTCAAAATTAAATCCTGGAGAGCTAATTAATGAAAAAAGTTTTTATAGTGATGATACTATATTAACTATGGCTATTTTAGATGCTATATTAAATGATAGAAATTATGAGTATTACTTGAAAAAATATGCAAAAAAGTTTTTGACATATAAGCCAGAATTTACACCTTATTTTAAAGGTATTTTTTCACCTGGATTTACAAAATGGGTATTAGACAATAAAAATGGCAAAAGTATTGGTAATGGGGCAATGATGAGAATTTCGGCAGTTGGTTATTTGTTTAATAATAGAAAAGATATAATTAATAATGCTCGTTTGGCAACTATTCCATCTCATAATTCTTGGGAAGCAATAAATTCTGCTACTAAAGTTGTATTAATAATTTTTTTAGCACGTTTAGGTTTTTCAAAAGAAGAAATAATAAAAGAATTGAATTTAAAGTTAAATTATTCTGATTTTGGAGAATTTAATACAACGTGTTATAAAACAATTGATAATTGTTTATATGCATTATTTACTTCAAGTAGTTTTGAAGAATCATTGCTAAAAGTTATATCTTTTGGTGGTGATACAGATACTAATGCTTGTATAGTAGGTTCAATGGCGGAGTCATTATATGGAATTCCTAAGGAATTAATAGAAGAAGCAAATAAAAAAATTCCTAATGATTTTAGTAATTTATTGGATAAAGGATATTCTAGGGTTTTAAAGAAACATTAATAGTGTTTGGACTTTTCCTTTTATGGTATTAGTAGACGTTTTGTTTGGATTTTAATATAGGGAACTTGCAAAAAGTGTGTTTTTGTGTTATTATGAATATGTCAAGGAAACTTGCATAAAATAAAAAAGGATACATTTGATTGCACGAATCAGATGCTATCCCTTATGGAGTGCATCTGAAATCAACTATTGTTGAAATCAGATGCTTTTATTATCTAAATAGTAAGGTGATTACTATGAAGAATAATAGTAGTATTATAATAAATAGAGAATTTTCTCTTTTTGTCATAATTAACCACCACCTTTCTTTTATCTATTGATAATCGAAAGGGAAACCATCTGATATATTTCAAATGTATCCATAAATATTATATCAAACAAAAGTTTCTTATGCAATGCTTTTATAATGGATTACTTAAGAAAATACATTTATATATCGTTAAAGATAACAAACTAAACATTTTTTAAAATTAAGTGCGAGTTTATACGTTTTAAATATTTAACAATAAGTAATTATATTTAATATGTTAGTGTAGAAAAAGTGGGGAGATTTGGAAAAAACCAAAAAACTAAATAATTAATAATATTATAAAGTATAAAAGATATAAGGGTCAATAAACAATTATATCTTTTTTAAAAAAGAGAAGAAAAATAATCATTAATATTAATAATATATGGTAATTCATTATTAAAAGAAAGTAAGTTGTTAA
>CANPVV010000009.1 GCA_947581835.1 uncultured Bacilli bacterium | reverse complement strand
ATCACTCAAACTAATAAAAATTTTTTCTTTTGTTGGCATAAGTCCTCCTTTCTAATTTCTTTTAAATAAAAGAAATGACTTTACTATAACATAAGTCCAAGTCGAAAAATGTCGAAGCGTGTCGACGATATTAAAAAAAGTAAAAAAAATTTAAAAATTGCAAAAATTTAGAGTATTTATTTACATTTTTAAAGAATTTAGATATAATTAAATTGGAGGTTGTAAATATGGAATTAAAAGGTTCTAAAACTGAAGCTAATTTAATGGCTGCTTTCGCGGGTGAATCACAAGCAAGAAATAAATATACTTATTATGCATCACAAGCGAGAAAAGATGGTTATGAACAAATTGCAGCAATATTTGAAGAAACTGCTAATAACGAAAAGGAACATGCGAAAATGTGGTTTAAAGAATTACATGGAGGTAAAGTTCCGGATACACTTACTAATTTAAAAGATGCTGCTGGTGGTGAAAATTATGAACATACAGATATGTATAGAGAATTTGCTGAAGTAGCTAAAGAAGAAGGCTTTGATAGAATTGCTAATTTATTTTTAGAAGTTGGTAAAATTGAAAAGCATCATGAAGAAAGATACATGAAATTAATTGGCAATATAAATGATGATTTAGTATTTAAAAAAGGCGAAGAAGTTGTTTGGATTTGTCGCAATTGTGGATATGTTTTTGTGGGAGATAAAGCTCCAGCAGTATGTCCAGTTTGTGCGCATCCTCAAAGTTTTATGGAACTTAAAGTGGAGAATTATTAATAGTTCTCTTTTTTTTGATTTAAAAATATGGTATACTATTCTAATAAAGAGAGGTTATATTATGATTTGTCCTAAGTGTGGTACTAATAATAATAATTCTTTTAATAATTATTGTGTTTATTGTGGGGCTTTTTTAGATAAAACAGAAGCAGTACAGGTTACTAATAATAATAAAGGTTTTGGTTCGAAAATATTTTTAGTGAGTGTTTTAACTGTAGGAGTATTTGGTGTAAGTTTTTTGGGTGGTAAGTTTATAAAAAGCGCTAATAAAGAAATAAAGGGGAATAATTATATTAATATTCCTTATGCTTTAAATGATATTGATGCTGGAGAAGAAATAACTAAGGGGATGGTTAGTTATGTTAAAGTTAGTGATGAAATGATTGATGAGATATCTTTTTTATTTAATGAGAGTTCTTTATTTAATAAGAGATATTGTGTTAAAAAAGATATGAATGTTATGAAAGATTCTTATTTTTATGTGGATCAAATTGAAGAGTGTAAGAGTGATACAACTACTAAAAGTTTAAATATTGGGATAGAAGAAGATAATACTTATTATGAATATTTTAAGAAGGGGTTATATGTTGATTTATATGTAAAAATGAAAGATAGAAATGCTGATAGTATTATTTATGGTAAAATTTTTGAAGGTTTAGAGATAGATGAGATATTTCAGGATAGTATAAGTGTTTTAATACCTAATGAATATTATGATATAATGAGTAAAGCTTTAAAGAATAAAGATATTGATATAAATATGGTTTTAGTTAATATTAAAGATAATAAAAAGATTAAAGCTTTAAGTAGTGATTATTTATTTAATCAAGTAAAGAGTAGGGTGTAAGATGGATAAAAATAAAGTATTTATAATTGGAAGTGTAATAGTGATATTACTGGCTTTGGGGGGAGGTTTTTTACTTGGTTATTCAAAAGAAACAGATAAAGAAATAGAAGAAGCGAAAACAGAGTTAAGAGAAGTTTTATATGTAACTAGAGAATTAAAAGAAAAAGAAAAAGTTAATTCAACAATGGTTAAATATAGAAAGATACCTAAAGAATTAGTTAGAGGGTATATTATTACGACTTTAGATTATTTTGCAACAAGTTCAAGAAATTTATGTGTAAAAACAGGGATGAGTATTCCTAATAATTCTTTACTTTATAATAATTATTTAATTGATTGTAATGAATTAGAAATAGATAATATAGATAAAGTAGAAGAAAATAGTTATTTATATCAGTTAGTGGTGGATGCCAAAAGTGGAACTATTACAGAAGGAGAGTTTGTAGATATAGATTTAAGATATAAAGATGAAAATGGAAAAAATGTAGTAAAAGATTATATTTTGGGGGTTCCTTTAGTTTCATTTAAAGATAATACATTATTGTTAGAAGTAAATGATGAGTGTTATAGTTATTTAGAAAAAGCAGTAAATAATGAAGAAATGGAATTGGTAGTAAGTAAGAGTAAAGATAAAAATAAAAAATTTGTTTTTGTTCAAAGTGAGGCAAGTGATGAAGTACTTTTTCCTTATAGTTTTATACCATAAATAGATTAGGGTTAATCTACAAGAATATGTTTTTGTTAGCCATGTTCATTGTGGATAATACTAACGGCTACCTCAACAACACGAACGTGAATAACACTAACATTGGTGTGCGCCCAATATCCTTTTAAAACTTATATATTTGGTTAAGGCTTAATATGAAAGAATTAGGATACAAGATTAATCCTTGATTAGACTAAATAATTAATTTTGATGTTTTAAGTCATGTATTTAAGACTAGAACAAAGTTATATGGCAAATATGGAGTTAATTCCAAATTTGCCATTTTTTGACTTTTTTGGAGTTAATTCCAAATTTGACAAAAAAGTTATTTTATGATAATATTAGTTTGGTGATATTTATGAGTTATAGTAGGAATATTAAAGAAGCTTTTTTAGAGTATAGTAATATGTTTAAAGCAGTATTACTTACAGGACCAAGACAGGTGGGGAAGACTACTTTTTTATTAAGTATTAAAGAAGCTAAGAGAAATTATGTTACTTTAGATGATTTAAACGTTAGAGCTAAAGCTTTAAGTAATCCAGAAGAGTTTTTTAATATTTATAAACCTCCTATAATTATTGATGAAATTCAGTATGCTCCAAAGCTTATGAGTTATATTAAAATTATATGTGATAATTCAAAAGAAAATGGACTTTTTTGGATAACTGGTTCTCAAAAAATAGAATTAATGAAGGGGGTTAGTGAAACTTTGGCAGGTAGGATGGGAGTTTTAGAGATGAATTCTTTTGCTTATAGAGAGATTGTAAAATCAAAGTATTTACCTGTTTCTTTTGATTTGTTAACTACTAAAGAATATATTGATAAAACTGTTATTTTAAAAAATATTTTAAATGGGGGTATGCCAGGTTTTGTTTTACAAGATATGAAAAGAGAATATTATTTTAAAAGTTATATTAATTTATATTTAGAGAGAGATATAAGAGAATTAAAACAGATAGAAGATTTAAATGCTTTTTATGTATTTTTAGTTTCAATTGCTTCTAGGGCATGTATGATATTAAATTATAGTTCTATAGCGAAAGATACAGGTAAAGACGTTAAAACAATAAAATCATGGATAAGTGTATTAGAAGCTACAGGTATTATTAAATTAATTTATCCTTTAAGAAAAGAAGAATTAAAAAGAATTACAAGTTCTCCTAAGATTATATTTATGGATAGTGGAATATGTACTTATTTGTGTGGTTTAAATACAATTAAAGCATTAGAAAACTATACTAATTTAGGTTTCTTATATGAAAACTATATAATATCAGAATTAATTAAAATAAATGATAATTATGGGTTAAATAATAGTTTTATGTTTTATAGAGATAAAGATGGATATGAAATTGATTTAATAGTTAAAGATTATGATAATATATATTATCTTTATGAAATTAAATATAAGAATAAAATAGATATAAGTATGATTAGTTCTTTTAGAAAATTAGATAAATTAAATAATATAGGTAGTGGAGGAGTTATTTGTAATTCAGTAAATTTAGTTGATTTAACAAGTAAATATAAAGTTATTCCAATAAGTAGTATGATTAGTTAATACTACTTTTATTTTTTATATTATATTTTAAAAATGTAAAGTTCTAATATAAAATTACTTGAATTTTTATTAATAATATTGTATATTAGAAATATAAAGTAAAAAAATATAAGATATTTTGATATGTTTTGTCGAACATAATGAAATAGTATTATAAAGTAATTATAATATAAAAAGAATAGAGGTAATTTAAATGAAACTAGAAACTTTAAAGAAGAATAATTTAAAGAAAGGTTTTTTAATTGTAAGTATATTTTTAGTTATAGTATTAGCAATAGTACTTAATATAACTAAAGCTAAATATAAAGTAACTACTAATGCTAAATTAGTACAAGATACTATAGATTATAAATTACCAGATTTAACAGTTTTAGGAATATATGTTAAAGATAAGGGAGAGACAGATTATAGATATGTAGAAGAAGTACCAGAAGGAAGTTATACAGTAAATGAAAGTATGAGTTATTGTCTTAAAAAGGGTAGTAATGATAAAATAACTGATGCGATTAAATATGATGAAAATGGTTTATATATAGGAATAGATGAGAGAGGAACTAGGTGTAAGGTTTATTTAGATGGGAAAGCTACTGCGAAAGATACATTGGCTGATTTGTATAAAGATGGTAGTTTGACTGTAACTGAAGATGCAAGTAAATGCCCAGAAGTCGACCAATCTACAGGTCAAGCGAAATCAGGTATTACGAGTCCAAGTACAGAGCCAGGAACATTATTGTGTAAAGGGTATGATGACGATGGAGAAACTTACTATTTTAGAGGTACAGCAGAAAAAAATTGGGTTCTGATAGATAAGACTTATTGGCGAATAGTAAGAATAAACGGAAATGGCTCAATAAGATTAATCTATAGTGGTAAAGGAAGTGCAGCGGTTAGCGGAACTGGTACTATGATAGCAACCGGTATAACGTTTAATGATTCTTATAATGATAATGCTTATGTAGGTTATATGTATGGAAAACCTCAAACTAAAGGTACGGGAGACGATGAAGCATATAAAGCTACTCACGCTAATTCTACTAATAGTAATATATTGAAGCAAATAGTCACTTGGTATAATGGTGCAGAATTTCCTACGACAGTTAAACAATACATAGATGAAGATGCTGGTTTTTGTGGAGATAGAACCCCTTATGCAAGTGGTTCTGGTGGCAATATTAATAAGAAAGAATATGGTTGGGGATCAAGCTATACATATTATGGTGGATATGTAAGGATATATACAGATAAAAGGCCGTCTTTTAAATGTCCACAGACAGAAGACTTATATACAAGTGCTAATAGTAGTAAAGGAAATCATTCGTTACCGGTGCCTGTAGGATTAATTACAGCAGATGAAGTAATGTTTGCAGGATCTGGTTATGGTTCATCTTATAGTAATAGTACATATTACTTGTATACTGGTCAATATTACTGGACGATGTCTCCGTATTGTGCGGCGGATGCTCAGGTGTTCTCTGTGGATAGTACTGGCTACCTCAATCGCTGGCGCGTGACTGGCACTAACATTGGTGTGCGCCCAGTAATAAACCTCAAAGCTGGTACACCATTTAAAAGCGATACTAGTGCAGATGGTTCAAAAGGTAATCCTTTCGTAGTTTCACTACAGTGATGCTACGAAAGAGTTGCACTTTTTCAAGGAGTGTTGTGTATATTTTTGAAAATGTTTTTTGCTAACTTTTGGTACTCAAGCCTAGTTGTTTGTTGTAGGAACTATGAAGGCTTGAGTTTGCTATTAGTAAAAGATTAGTTTGGGGTTGCAATTTACTCCTTTTTTTGTTAGAATAAATCTTGTAAACGTTGATTAAGTTTTTAGTATTAGTTTATATTCTTAAAGAGAGATTAAGTATCATGGCTGGGAGTACTTAAAGATAAATAAACTTAAAAAATTCAGCTTAGGAGTTTTAATAGTATGTCGTGCTATAAACGAAAGAGTGCTAGAAGTCTGGAAGTTGGGTGGTACCGCGATTTATTCGTCCCAATAGATAGACTTTTTTATATGGAGGAAGTATGATAGATAATAATAAATATTTTGAAGTATTAAGTAATATTAAAAATACTTTAATAACAACTAGAAATAGAGTTATTTTAAGTACTAATAAAGAATTAATTAAAATGTATTATAATATTGGTTTAATATTATTAGAAAATAATAATTGGGGTACTTCTTTTATAGATAATTTAGCTAAAGATTTAAAAGTAGAATTTCCAACTTTAAAAGGTATGTCTGCTAGAAATTTAAGATATATGCAGAAATTTGCTAAAGAATTTAGTGATGATGAATTTTTGCAGCATCATGTTGCAAAATTACCATGGACTTCTATAACTACTATTATGGATAGAGTGAATAATAGTGAACAGAGAAATTGGTATATTAAAGAGGCTATTGACAATGATTGGTCGAGACCAATAATAATACACCAAATTGAAAGTAAATTATATGAAAGACAAGCTTTATTAGAAAATAAAACTAATAATTTTGATAAGACTTTAGTATCACCACATAAAGAGCAAGTTAAAGAATTATTAAAAGATCCATATATATTTGATTTTATTACTGATAAAGGAAGTTTAAAAGAAGTAGAATTAGAAAAAGAATTAATAAATAATATAACTAAATTATTGTTAGAATTTGGTAATGGTTTTGCTTTTGTAGGAAGAGAGTATCATTTAGAGATAGATGATGAAGATTATTATTTAGATTTATTATTTTATAATTTAAAAGTTAAATGTTATGTAGTAGTAGAGTTAAAAACTACAGATTTTAAACCAGAATATGCTGGTAAACTTAATTTTTATTTAAGTGCGGTAGATGAATATATTAAAAGTGATGATGATAATCCAACATTTGGAATATTATTGTGTAAAAATAAAAAGAAAATTACAGCTGAGTTGGCTTTAAAAGATATAAATAAGCCGATTGGAGTTAGTGAATATAAAATATTATCAGAAATACCAGAGTTTTTAGAAAATAAATTACCTAGTATAGAAGATATAGAAAAAAGATTAAATAATTTGGAGGAATAGTTATGGAAGAAAAGATATTAAAGATTAAAGAAGAGTTAATTAGTAAATTAAGTAGTGTTGATAAAGAGGCTCTTGTACTTAATTTAAAGGGTGAATATGTAGGTAAGAAAAGTGAAATTCAAGATTTACTTGTTTCTTTAAAAGATATGAGTGTTGAAGATAAGAGAAAATATGGAAGTTTAATTAATAATACTAAGAAAGAATTAGAAGAATTAATTAATAAAAAGTTAGAAGAAATAGAAAATAATATAAATATTAGCTTTGATGATACTCTTGATTATGAGATTAATAATGGTTCTTTACACCCAGTTACAATTGTAGCTAAAGAGGTTACAGATATACTTAAGAGAATGGGATTTACTATTGTAAGTGGACCAGAAATGGAATCAGAGTATTATAATTTTGAGGCACTTAATATTCCTAAAGATCATCCAGCTAGAGATATGCAAGATACTTATTATTTAGATAATGGAATGCTTCTTAGAACTCAAACTAGTGATAATCAAATTCATGCGATGGAAAAGTATGGAGCACCACTTAGAATATGTGCACCAGGCAGAACTTTTAGAAATGAAGACGTAGATGCTAGTCATGAAAATACTTTCTTTCAATTAGAGGGTATGGTTATTGATAAAGATATATCAATTGAAAATTTAATGTATGTTATGAAATGTGTTTTAAGAGAGGTATTTCATAAAGAGGTTGAGGTAAGACTTAGACCTGGTTTTTTCCCATTTACAGAACCAAGTTATGAACTTGATTGTAGTTGTTTAATATGTGGAGGAAAGGGTTGTCCAACTTGTAAGAATAGTGGTTGGATTGAGTTAATTCCTGGAGGTATGGTTCACCCGAATGTTTTAAGAGCTGGAGGAATTGATCCAGAAGTATATAATGGTTTTGCTTTTGGTATTGGTTTAACTAGACTTGCAATGATGAAATATAAGATTAGTGATATAAGAGTTTTAAATAGTGGGGATATACGGTATTTAAAGAATTTTGATATGAAGTAATATTGACCATTTTGCCGAGGTCAGCAAAATGGTTATAATGAGTTTAATAAAGAATAAGTATTGGGTTATGTGTCAACAGTGTTGATGCTAGTTAATTGGGCTAATAATATGCTTATTTTAACAAATAATTTTAGGTAGTAATAAGGAGGAAATAAAATGTTAATATCTTGTAATAAATTAAAAAGTTATATTAAAAATAGTGATAATATTGATTGGTTAAATATTTGGAAGACTTTTACAATTAGAACAGCAGAAGTTGAGGATGTAAGAGAAGTTGGAAATACTTTTGATGGAGTAGTAGTGGCAGAGATTAAAGAATGCGAGGAACACCCAGATAGTGATCATATGCATATACTTAAAGTGGATATTGGAGAAGATGATTTAATTCAGGTTGTATGTGGAGCTCCAAATGTTAGAGTAGGTCTTAAAACTGCTTATGTAAAGGTGGGAGGACACATCGATGGAATGGAGATTAGTGCTAGACCTCTTAGAGGGGTTATGTCTAATGGTATGTGTTGTAGTGGAAGAGAACTTTCGATAAGTGATAATCATGAGGGAATATTAGAACTTCCAGATGAATGGAATAATGGAGAAGATATAAAGAAACTATTACCAATTGAAGATATAATCGTGGAAATTGATAATAAAAGTTTAACTAATAGACCAGATTTATGGGGACACTTTGGAATTGCTAGAGAAATATGTGCGATTACTAATCATGAATTAATTAGTCTTCAAGTTTTAGATATAGAAAATAATAAGGAAGATTTAGATATAGTTATTAAAAATAGTGAGTTATGCTATAGATATTGTGGACTTAAAATTGATAATATAACTAATAATAAAACACCTCTTGATATGCAAATATTTTTATATTATGTAGGTATGCGTTCAATTAGTTTATTAGTTGATTTAACTAATTATTTAATGTTAGAATTAGGACAACCAATGCATGCTTTTGATTCAAGAGTAGTTAAAAATATTGAGGTTGGATTAGCAAATGAGGGAGATATTTATACAACGTTAGATGGAGTAGAAAGACATTTAAGTAATGATATTTTAATGATTAAAAATGGAAATGAATATTTTGGTATTGCTGGTATAATGGGTGGTATTACAAGTGAAATATTACCAGATACAACAGGAGTGTTTTTAGAAAGTGCAACATTTAATGCCGGAGTTATTAGAAGAGGAGCAGTTAAGTTAGGACTTAGAACTGAGGCTAGTGCAAGATATGAGAAAAGTTTAGATCCTAATATGACAGATTTAGCTATTAAACGTTTAGCTTATTTATTAAAAAAAGAAAATCCTGAGATGAAGATAGCATCTAATTTAACAGATATTTATCCTAAAAAGTTAGAAGAAGGCCATATTGTTTTAGATAAGAGAACATTAAATGTTTATATGGGTAGAGAAATGGAAGATGAGGTAGTCGCAGGTATACTTGAGGCCCTTGGGTTTAAAGTTCAAGTTAAAGATGATGCATATAATGTGGTAGTACCTACTTTTAGAGCTACTAAAGATATTAAAATTAAAGAAGATTTAATTGAAGAAATTGCAAGAATTTATGGATTAGAGAGATTAGAGCCTAAAGCTTTAAAATTAGATTTAATTAGTAATGAATTAGAAGACGTGTTTAATCAGGAGATTGATGCTAAAGAATTGCTTGCTAAAAGATTTGATATGCATGAAGTACATAGTTATATTTGGTATGATAGTGCATTATTAAAAAGGATAGGAATAGAGAAAGATAATGTTAGATTATTAGGAAAAGATGCGAATAATATACTTAGAGATAATTTGAGTTTGTCTTTACTTAATATAGTAGAAGAGAATTTTAAAAGTTATAGTAATTTTAAAATATTTGAAATTGGAACAATTATTAAGAATAATCAGAATGTTAGAGTTTTAAGTATAATTAATGCTGGAGAAGAAAAGAATTTAGAGAATATGTATAATGAGATTAAGGGGGTAGTTAAATATTTATTTAAAGTATTAAAAAATAAAAATGTTAAATATACAGATAATGTTAATGAAGATAGTTATTTTGATAAAAATTTAGGAAAGATTATTAATGTTGATAATAAACGATTAGGAGAGATTAATGTTATAAGTAAAAGTGTTACTTCAAAATTAGCTAAAAAGAAAATGATTGTTTGTGCAGATATTTTGTTTGATAGTTATGTTGAGATAGAAAAGGAAGAAAAATTGGCTAAAGAGGTAAGTAAATATCCAACTGTTAGTTTAGATTATACAATTAGTTTAAATGATATTAAATATCAGGATTTAAAAGATATTTTAGAAGAATTTAGAAGTAATTTAATTAAAGAATATAGATTAATGGGAGTTTATGAGAATAAATATACTATTAGATATATTTTAGGAAGTGATACTAAAACATTAGAACAAAAGGATATAGAAACATTTAAAAATAGATTTATGGAACATTTAGATAAGCATAATTTGGGGATTTTAGTATAAAAATTTGACATTTGGGTAAAATTGTGGTAATATATAAAGCATCTTTTGAAAGGGGGATATATTGATGAATAAAGATATGATTTTATCAGTACTTGCTAATTATGTTGCATTTAATTTAAAAGCTGCTTTAGATAATGAAAAAAATAAGGGTGTGGAAAATAGATTATATACTATTATTGAACAAGAAAACTTTATGAGTAACCCTATGTATGTTAATTTATTATCAAGACAAATAGCTGAAAGTATATTTATGAGAAAAGTTAATTCATATACTTTAGTTAAAAGTAATGCAGAATTATTAGAATTAATTAGTTCTGATGTAACATTAGAGACAATTGCTAAAGGTATTTTAGGTAGTCATGCTTTAGCTTTTCAACATTTAATGGATTTACGTCGTAGTGAAATTGAGAGAACTGGTAGATTTTAATTAAGAGTTTTTAAAATAAACTCTTTTTTTATGGATTAGGTATTGTCTAAATAGTATTTTTTTGATACAATTAGTTAAGAATAGGGTGATATTATGAATAATAATATTAATAACAATATTAATAATGATTTAAATAATAATCAAGTTAATATGAGTGTTAATAACAATAATAATATTAACAATAATTTTAATAATGAGGCTTTAAGTATAAATAGTATTAAAAGTGAAGAAGTAGATAAGAAGCATAATCGTAATTTAACAAAAATGTATTTTTTAGGAGCTATTATTATTACAGTTTCAATTATTGTAATTGCCATTAGTGGGTCCTATGCTTATTTTGTAAATGAAGTTGTAAAAGAAAATGGAGAAAATGCAAAAGTTACAATTAATAGTGGAAAGTTAAAAATGCAGATGGTGTTTGATACTGATTCAAACAGTATTAAGTGGTCTAATGCGGGTTTAATAAATGTAATAGATAATGATGACCAAGAGCAGTCACAAGTAACTATATCAGAAGATAAATTACCTAAAAATGATAAAAATGATTATACGTCATTTACTATATCATTTGCTAATGGTAATGAGGTTGCAAAGGCAAGGTATGAATTATTTTTAACAGATGTTAGTGCAACAGCAAATTTCTTTAATAAATATGTAAAATGGGTATTATTTGATGTAAGTAATGGTAGTTCTACTCAAGTTGCTTACGGTGATTTTGGTGATAATACAAAGGTTACTAAAGCTAATGGAGAGGCTCAAGTTACTGGTAAAAGTGCAGTAAATGTTAATAATATTTCTTTATTGAATAATGTTACTATTTCTTCTGGTGAATCAAAAAAATATAAATTATATTTTTGGTTAGAAGATGACAAAAATAAAAATCAAGCAAATACTTGTGAAACTTATAGTGATAGTTGTATAGATTTAAGAGAAGGAACCTTGAGTGCTAAAGTAGCCTTTAGAGCAGTTTCAGTTGCAGAGTAGAAATACTCTTTTTTAATTTTATAAAAAATAAATATTAATGGAGTAAATTCCTTTTTTTAAACTTATTGCAGTTTTTTATTATATTAAAATTTCAAATGATAATTGACATAAAGCCTTTAAACCCAATTTTTGGTGTTTTATTATGGGAATATTTATGCTATAATTGTTATAGTATGCTGGTAGGAGGTATTATTAGTGAAGTTTATTCAAATAAAAAATTGTTATAAAGTTTATAAAAATGGAGTAACCGCGATTGCAGATTTAAGCTTAGATATTAATAAAGGCGAGTTTGTTTTTGTTATTGGAGCATCAGGTTCAGGTAAATCTACATTAATTAAAATGTTATATAGAGAGGAAAAACCAACGAAAGGAATTGTCGAAATTGGGGGTATTAATGTTGGGAAAATAAGAAATAGGACTGTTTATAAGTTAAGAAGAAAACTGGGAATTGTCTTTCAAGATTTTAAGTTATTACCAAAACTTACAGTATATGAAAATGTGGCTTTTGCTTTAGAGTGTATAGGTATGAAAAGTAGTGAAATTAGACCAAAAGTATTAAAAGCTTTAGAGCATGTTGGTTTAAAAGAAAAGGTAAGGAGTTTTCCAAATGAGCTTTCTGGTGGAGAACAACAAAGAGTATGTATTGCAAGAGCAATTGTAAATGATCCTAAATTACTTATTTGTGATGAGCCGACTGGTAACTTAGATCCTAAAACTTCACAAGAGATAATGAACGTACTTGATGATATTAACAAAAATCTAGGAACAACTATTATTATGGCAACTCATGATAAAGATATTGTTAATAAAATGAAAAAGAGAGTTATTACTCTTGATAGTGGAGTATTATTTGAAGACCATGAGAAAGGAAGTTTTAAGATAAGTGAAACCATTTAGAATTATATATCGAAGTATTAGAGATTCATTTAAAAGTGTTCTTAGAAATTTTAGTTTAAGTATGGCTAGTATTATTTGTACAACTATTACTTTAATATTAGTGGCTTTAGCTATAATTGTAACTGTAAATGTTAATTATGTTACTAAAACAATGGAGGAAGAGTTAACAATTGTTGCTTATGCGAATAAAGAGACTACTTCGGATGAAATAAATGAAATAGAGACTAAAATTAAAAATATTAGTGGAGTTAAAGAAGTTGTTTATAAAAGTAAAGAAGAGTGGCGAGTTGAAATGAAAAATAATTCACCTACTTTAAAAGTTACTTTAGATTATTTAGAGAGTAATCCTTTATTAGATTCTTTTGTTATAACTGTAGAGGATGTAGAAGATTTGGCACCTACAGCTAGATTAATTAGAGAAATTGAACATATTGAGAGTGCTAGTTATGGAGAGGGAATGGTTGAAGAAATTATAGGAGTATTTAATATTATCAAAACAGTTACTATTGCGATAGTTATAGCTTTAGTTGTTGTTACTGCTTTCTTAATTAGTAATACTATTAAATTAACTATATTTTCCAGAAGAAGTGAGATTGAAATTATGAGACTGGTAGGAAGTAGTAATATTTCCATTAAGTTACCTTTTGTGTTTGAAGGATTTTTGTTAGGTTTAGTTGGTTCTTTTATTCCAATTATTATAACTGTTTATGGGTATATTATTGCTTATGAAAAATTAGGGGGAACAGTATCATTTGGAGTAATTGAGTTAGTAAATCCAATGCCTTTTGTGTTATATACTTCAATTGTATTAGTAGTTATTGGTTCAGTTGTGGGTATGATAGGTTCTGCTCGAGCAGTTAGAAAGTATTTGAAGATATGAGAAATAAGAAGATTTTAGTAATTATTTTATTATTAGCGTTTATACCTTTAAGAGTACAAGCGAAAGATGAAACTTTGGGGGATTTAAAGAAGATTTGGCAAGATGCTGAGGCCGAGTATAAGAATTATCAAAATAAAACAGAACAGGCGAAAAATGAGATAAAACAGAAAGAGGCGGCGATAAAAAAAGCACAGGAAGATTTAATTGTAGCTGAACATGATCAAGAAGATACAGAATTACAGATAGAAGAGTCAAATGAAAAGATTGATAAACTTAAAAGAGAAACGGAAAAAGTTTTATTATATTTACAACAGGTGCAAAGTCAGAATGTTTATGTAGAGTATGTAACTGGGGCATCAAGTATGACGGATATGATTACAAGAATTGAAGCAGTAAATCAGGTAAGTGGTTATATTCAGGATACATTAGATAACTTAGAGGCAGAAATTAAGAAAAACGAGGAGTTAGTTGAAGAATTAAAACAGAAACAACAGGAGTTAGCTAATAAGATTAATAGTTATGAAAGTGCAATTGCGCAGTTACAGTTAAATGCTGAAGAATACAATGAGTTTGCATTAGATTATAGTGAAAAGTTAGAAGTTGCTAAAGCTAATTATGAGGCAAATCGTAAAATTTGTATGAATAATTTAGGGAAAGCAGATGATAGTTTAAAACTAACTGAATGTTCAAAAGTACCGGCGAATGGAGCATGGCTTAAACCTTTAAAAAGTGGAGTTGTAACTAGTCCTCAAGGATATAGAACTCACCCCGTTACTGGTAAAGTTTATAGTTTCCATGATGGAATAGATATTGGAGTATCTGAAGGTACAGAGGTATATGCAGCAGCAGCAGGAACAGTTGTTGCGAGAGTTAGCCGTTCTAGTTGTGGTGGTAATAAACTATATATTAATGTTATTGTAGATGGTAAAGAGTATACAACATGGTATTATCATTTACTTAAGTTTAATGTAAATGTTGGAGATGTAGTTACTCAAGATACGGTTATTGGTTATGTTGGAGGTTATTCAACATCGACAAGCCATGGAGGATATGATACTTGTACAACAGGAGCTCACTTGCATTTTGGAGTACAAACTGGTTTTTATGGTTCAGGTGTTCAAACTAGTAGAGTTATTCCAGCACCAGGATTTAAAAATGCAGTGGGATATCGTTTTACTTCAAGAAAAGATTTTTATAAATAAACATTCAATTTAGAATGTTTTTTTCTCTGTACAAAAGAAAGAAAATAATATATAATTAAGATATGGTGAATAAATGATTATAGTAAGTAGGACTAAGAGTTGGGATAAACTTTTATTAGTTGATTTTAAATTGAAAACTATTTTACCTTATGTAAGTAATAGTAAAGATAAATTATTAATTATTCAATATGTTACTAATTATGTAAAAGATAATTATGAGAAAGCAAGAATAATATGGAAGAATTTTAGAAAGATAGGAGCTTATATAATAGATAATGGAGAGTTAGATTTATTATATATAGATGATAAGTATCAGAATAAAGGAATTGGGGGAAAAGTATTTAAAAGAATTAGAAAAAAGGTTAAAGTTATAAAGGTAAGACGAAAAAATAAGAGAGCTATTAGTTTTTATGAGAGATTTGGGTATAAAGTGAAAAATAAAGAAGGAGATATTTGGTATTTAAAGGAGGAAGTTTAATGAATATCAATGAGTTTATGAAGAAAATTGCGATGGAGATTAAGACTAAAGATAGAGATTATACGAGAGATGATTATTATTATATATTAAAGTATATTGGGGTTAAGAAAGATAAATCTTTAGTTGAAGATATTGAAACTTTTTATCAGGATTTTTTAGATAATTTAAGTAATTCTTTAGTTAAGTATGAAGCTAAAAGAGTAAAGACTGGAGAAAATGCGACATATTATATTGGTTTTTATGCTGATAAAAAAGCTTTTTATAAAGATGCAGTAAAATTATATTTTCCAGTTAAATATGAGTATCTTATTAGTGCTTTAAAAACTATTTTTTTGTATTTAATTAGAAATAGTGTTAAAGCAACAGTTAAGTTTTATGTTAAAGCTACTAATGAAAATATTGTTATTAGATTTTATGATAAAAAAGAGGTTATGCCTTTTATAAATTATTGTAATAGTAATTTTATATTAGAGGATCTTTTAGTTCCTTGTAATCCTTTTATTGCTAAAATTCATGGACTTGGGATTGTTAGAGATGATAATACAGTAAATACTTATAATGGAACATTAAGTATTATGTTAGAAGATTATTTTAGGTTATTAAAAGAAGATAAGGAATTAGATAAAGCTTGTGCTTTAGATTTTCTGGATTATTTAGAGAAAAGAAAAAGTTTAGAGGATAGTGAAGAGAAAATATTTAATATTGAGGCAATTATAAGTAATATTAAAGCTATTTTAGAACATAAAAGGGCAATAGATTAAAAAAAATTTGATATAAGCTTAATTATGTGATACAATTATTAGACGTGGAGAGGTATAATGAAGCAAGTAATAGATAACTTAACAAATATACTTAAAAAAAATGATATTATTGTAGTAGCAACTTCGGGTGGACCAGATTCTATGTGTCTTGTTCATTTATTGTGGAAATTAAAAGATGAGTTAGATTTAAATATAATTGTTGCTCATGTTAATCATAAACTTAGAGTGGAAAGTGAAGAAGAAAAAGTTTTTGTGGAAGAATATGCGAAAGAGCATGGTTTAACTTTTGAATATATGGAAATTAAAGAATATAGTCATGATAATTTAGAGAGAGAAGCAAGAGAAAAAAGATATGAATTTTTTAAAAAGGTTGTTAAGAAATATCATGCTAAATATTTAATGACGGCTCATCATGGGGATGATTTAGTAGAAACTATTATGATGAGGCTAGTTAGAGGAAGTTCTCTTAAAGGTTATGGGGGATTTAGAGAAATTGCTTTAATGAATAATTATAAGATAGTTAGACCTTTAATTAGAGTTACAAAAGATGAAATATTAGAATATATGGAAGATAATCATTTGAAGTATTATGTTGATGAGAGTAATTATTCTTTAGATTATACGAGAAATAGATATAGAAAGGAAGTATTACCTTTTTTAAAGGCAGAGAACTCAAATGTACACTTGAAATTTTTAAAGTTTAGTCAAGAGTTAAATGAGGTTAATTTGTTTTTAGATAAATATATAGTTAATACTTTAAAAGAGATTAAAGATGATAGTAAAGGTATTGATATTAAGAAATTACTTAAATTAGGAGATTTTTTAGCTAAGAAAGTGATTGAATATGAATTATCTTTAGTTTATGGAAATAATTTGTTTTTTGTTAGTGATAAACATACTGAACAAATATTTAAATTAATAAAGGGAGATAAAAGTAATAGTGAGATTAATTTACCAAATGGGTATGTAGCAAGAAAAATATATAATAGATTAAAAATAGAACATAATAAAGAATGGCAGACTTTTTCATATATATTAGATAGTGATGAGGTAAAAATTCCTAGTGGAAAGATTAGAGTTATTAAAAAAAGTGCTAGTAAGAGTAATTATGTAATAAGATTATGTAGTGAAGATATTAAATTACCTATTATTGTTAGGTCGAGAAAAAATGGAGATAAGATGGCAGTTAAAAAGATGCGAGGAACTAAAAAGATAAAAGATATATTTATTGATGAGAAAGTTCCAATGGATAAAAGAGAGATATTTCCAATAGTTACAGATAGTGAAAATAATATTTTATGGCTGCCGGGAGTGAAAAAATCTAAATTTGATGTGGAATCTAATGGAATTTGTGATATAATACTGCAATATGAGGAGGAAAAATAATGAATACTAAAGAAATTAAAAGAAATAATACATTAAGAAACTTTTTCCCTTATTTAATTTTATTGATTATAATTGGGGCAACTTTATTAGTTTTAGGTATGGGTGGTAATCAAGTTCATGAATTAAAGACTGGAGAATTAATTACAGCTTTAAAAAATGAAGAAGTTACCGAGATAGTTATTACACCTAAGAGTAATGAATCTATTTATTTAGTTGAAGGTAAGTTAAAAGATTATAAAGAAAATGAGTCTTTTAGTGTAAAAGTAATTGAAGCAGAGATTGGAAGTATTACTGATTATGCGGAGGCAATGGATATAGAGGAATATGAGACTAATTCTGATCCTGGTTCAAGTCCGGTTTTATATATTATAGTTCAAGTTTTACCTTTAGTGTTATTAGCTATTATGGCTTATGTTTTATTTTCAAAGCTTGCTAGTACTAATAAGGGTTCAATGGATTTTGGAAAGAGTAGAGCTAAACTTAGTGATGATAAGCATCAAGCTAAATTTAGTGATGTGGCTGGATTAAAAGAAGAAAAAGAAGAAGTTAAAGAATTAATTGATTTCTTAAAGAATCCAAAGAAGTTTCAAAAATTGGGGGCTAGAATACCTAAAGGAGTGTTACTTGTGGGGCCTCCAGGAACTGGTAAAACATTACTTGCAAGAGCTGTTGCGGGTGAGGCAAATGTTCCATTTTTCTATATAAGTGGTTCTGATTTTGTAGAATTATTTGTAGGGGTAGGAGCAAGCCGAGTTAGAGAAATGTTTAAAGATGCTAAAAGAAGTGCACCATGTTTAATATTTATTGATGAAATAGATGCCGTAGGTCGTCAAAGAGGAACTGGTTTAGGTGGAGGACATGATGAGAGAGAGCAAACCTTAAATCAATTATTAACAGAAATGGATGGATTTGGGGAAAATGAAGGAATAATCATTATGGCTGCGACTAATAGACCAGATGTGTTAGACCCAGCATTACTTCGTCCAGGAAGATTTGATAGACAAGTTACAGTAAGTTTACCTGATGCGAATGAAAGAGAAGCTATTTTAAAAGTTCATTCAAAAAATAAAATATTGGCACCAGATGTTAATATTAAGAATTTAAGTCTTAGAACTCCAGGATTTAGTGGAGCAGATTTAGAGAATTTATTAAATGAGGCGGCATTACTGGCGGTTAGAAGAGATAAAAATGCGATTACAATGGATGAAATTGATGAGGCAACCGATAGAGTTTTAATGGGACCAGCAAAAGTTAGTCGAAAAATTACAGATAAAGAAAAAAGATTGGTGGCAATTCATGAATCTGGCCATGCGGTAATTGGTATAAAGTTAGAAGATGCTAATGAAGTTCATAAAATAACAATTATTCCTAGAGGTGTTGCGGGTGGATATACCATGATGCTTCCAAGAGAAGAGAAAATTGCTATTATGACGAAGAGGGAACTAGAGGCTCAAATTATTGGGTTACTAGGTGGCCGTGTTAGTGAAGAAATGTTTTTAGGAGAGATTACAACAGGTGCTAGTGATGACTTTAAGAAAGCTACTAATATTGCAAGAGCAATGGTAACAGAATATGGAATGAGTGATTTAGGACCTGTTCAATATGAACAAAAAACGGAAGGAGTATTTTTAGGTAGAGATTATGGAAAAACTAAGAATTTCTCTGATAAAGTTGCTCATGAAATTGATGAAGAAGTAAGAAAAATTGTGGAAGAGTGTTATGAAAAAGCTAAAGAAATATTGAAAGCTAATGAAGATTTAGTTAATATACTTGCTGATGCTTTAGTAGAACATGAAACTTTAACAAAAGAACAGATTGATTCTTTAGTAACTACTGGTAAATATTTATCAACTGAAGAGATTGATGAAGAAAAAGAGTTAGAAGAACTTAGAGAAGAAGCTAAAGAAAAAGGAGTTAAAAATTATAAAAAGTTATCTAAAGAAGAATTAGAAAAAGAACTTTTAGATGAAGAAGAAAATTGATAATTGTGTTATCAATTTTTCTTTACTTTTAATTATTTTGTGTTATAATATTTTTTGTTTTTGGGAGGGTTTTATGCGTTTATTTAGATATCAAATACCATCTAAGGCTCAAGAGGGATTAAAAGCTTTAGTTATTAGTAATTTGCGATATTTTAGTTTAAAAGATAATTCTAAGTTAGATAAAATATTAGAAGAATTAAAGAAAGATAGATATGATGCGATATATATTGTGGGTAATTTAATTGAAGCAACTAACTTATTACATTTTAGAGCAAATGCTACTTATAAATTAGGTGAATTTATTAAAAATTTAGGAAGTATAGCACCAACATATATTGCGATGGGAAAACATGATTTAGCTTATTATTCAGTGTATGGAGATAAATTTTTAGATAAAGCATGGATAGATGATAGTGATAGTTTGAAGAAGTTTTTAAGTAATTTTAAAAATGTGTATATAATAGAAGATGAGCCTTTAAAAATTAAGGATGGTTATACTTTAGGAATAGTTAATCCAAATATAGATTATATGATAGATAATTCTTATGGGAAAGAAGAAGTATTTAGAAGAGATTTAGTTAATTATGAGTTTTTAAGATATTTAGATAGAGAAGAAGTAAATACCTTGCTTTGTAGTGATCCTTATTTTTTGGTTTCTTTATATAAAGCGGGATTTTTAAAAAATGTTAATTTAGCAATTACGGGTGTTGATAATAGTCTTAGACAGTTATTTTTATCTCAGTTAGTATCACCCAAAGAAAGAGATATTAGGGCTAATATGTTAAATAGTTATAAAGATATTAAAGCTTTTAGGGGAAAAGTTAATTTTTATCAAGACCATGCTTTAATTGTTAATCCCGCGATAAAAAGTTTAGCAGATAGTGATGGAGTAAAGAAAAATTTAGATTTACTTTTTTATGAGGCAGCATCAGTTGTTGAGTATATTCCGAGAGATACAGTTAAGAGAGTTAGGAAATTAAATTAGAATAAAGTTTCATTACTTTATTTTTTTTTAGGGTTGTTTTAAAATTCATTAAATTAGATAAAAATATAAAGACAAATTAGGAATTATATGTTAAAATATTTTTAGTTATCTATAAAATATAAAGAGGTGTACATAAATGGCAAAAGTTATTTCATTAGTTAATCAAAAGGGTGGAGTTGGAAAGACAACAACTAGTATAAATTTGGCAGCAGCTTTGGGTGTATTAGGAAAAAAAACGCTTTTAATTGACCTTGATCCTCAAAGAAATGCGACTACAGGACTTGGATTATCTAATGGTGATTATAGCCATGATGTGTATGAGGTTATGGCAGGAATAACTCCCATGAAAGAGGCGATTAAAAAAACTAAATTTAAGAATTTAAGTATTTTACCATCAACAATTAATTTAGCGGGAGTAGATGTAGAGTTTGTTAAAAAAATGTTAGAAAATCCAGAATTTCATCAAAATGAACAATTAAGAATTGCAATAGATACAGTTAAAGATAATTATGATTATATTATTATAGATTGTCAACCAGCTTTAGGATTACCAACAATGAATGCTTTGGTGGCAAGTGATTCAGTTATTATACCTGTTCAATGTGAATTTTTTGCATTAGAGGGAATTACCCAACTTTTAAATTCAATTATAATGGTACAATCAAGTATGAATCCAGCTTTAAGAATAGAAGGAGTATTACTTACAATGTTAGATGGAAGAACTATTATTGGTTTAGAAGTAATTGAAGAAGTAAGAAAATATTTTAAAGATAAAGTTTTTAATACAATTATTCCAAGATTAGTAAGATTAGTTGAGGCACCTAGTCATGGAAAACCGATTAATGAATATGACCCAAAAAGTAAAGCTACGATAGCGTATCATAATTTAGCAAAGGAAGTGATTGCTCGTGACGGAAACTAGGAAAAAAGCTTTAGGAAAGGGATTAGAACAATTATTTTCAAATGAAGTTATTAATTTTGATAATTTTGAAGAGAAAATAGTTGATGATGCGGTAAATAGTGGGGAAATTATGGATATAGCATTAGATGAGATTAGAAGTAATCCCTATCAACCAAGAGTTGTATTTGATAAAGATGCTTTAGAAGAACTTGCCGAAAGTATAAAAGAACATGGAATTATTCAACCTATTATTGTTAAGAAAAGTATTAAGGGTTATGAATTAGTTGCAGGTGAGAGAAGAACTAGAGCAGCTAGAATGGCAGGACTTGCAACAATTCCGGCGATTATCAAAGAATTTAATGATATTGAAATGATGGAAATAGCTTTAATTGAGAATATTGAAAGAGAGAATTTAAATCCAATTGAAGAAGCTAGAGCGTATGAAAATATATTAAAAATTAATAATATTACACAGGAAGAATTGGCTCATAAGTTTGCTAAAAGTAGAAGTTATATTACTAATATGTTAGGTCTTCTTAATTTACCAGAAATAACAGTTAATTTAGTAGAATCTAAAGATTTATCGATGGGACATGCAAGAGCATTAAGTAAACTTGAAGATGAGGCAAAGATAAATGAATTAGCTTTAAGAATTGTTAGAGAAGGTTTAAGTGTTAGAGATACAGAGAAATTAATTAGTTTAGAGAATTTACCTAAGAAACATAATATTAGTCGTAATTCTAATTTTGATATTAAATATAGTATTTATGAGAATTTATGTCGAGAAAGATTAGGAGTTAAAGTTAAAATAAATAATAAAAAGATTGAAATTCCTTATCGTGATGATGAAGAACTAACAAGAATATTAGAGAATTTAAATATTCAAGTTGGAGAAGAATAAAATGGATATTTTAAACGTAATATATAAGTTTATTATGAGACGACAAGTAATTGGTACGATTATAACTTTAGGGGTAGCTTGGGTTATAGTTCAATTATTTAATAAGTTAATATCAAGATTATTAATTTCTGGTAAAGATGATTTTGAGGTTAAGAGAAGAAAAACTATTATTAGATTAATACAAAGTATATTTAGATATATTGTATATATTATTGCTTTATTAATTATTTTAGATTTTTTTGGAATAGATACAAAGAGTTTAATTACTTCTTTAGGTATAGCGGGTGTTGTTTTAGGTTTAGCTTTACAAGATACAGTTAAAGATTTAATAAGTGGAATATTTTTAGTTTTAGAGAATTATTTACAAGTAGGAGATATTGTTACTTATCAAGATTTTACAGGAGAAGTTGTAGAATTAGGACTTAGAACTACTAAAATTAAAGCTTTTGATGGACAGGTTTTAATTGTTGCGAATAGAAATATTGATACTATTATAAATGCTAGTCAAAAGAAAGCTAATTTATTAATAGAGATTGCAACAGGTTATGAAGAAGAAACAGAAAAAGTTGAAGAAGTTTTAAAACAAGTAATTGAGGAAGCTAAAAAAGATAAGTTAATATTTAGTGAGAGTGAATATTTAGGAATTAATGATTTAGGAGCTCATTCTGTTCAATATTTAATTAAGATTAAATGTAATCAAAATGATAGATATACAATTAGAAGAGAGATGCTTAGAAGAATAAAAATTGCTTATGAGGCTAGTAACTTAAAAATTCCTTATAATCAGATTGAGGTGCATCATGGAAAAGATATATAAGCTTAATGATAGAGTTATTATGAAAAAACAACATGCTTGTGGAACTAATTTATGGGAAATAATACGTAATGGAGTGGATATAAAACTTAAGTGTATTCATTGTGGTAGAGAAATTATGATTGACAGATTAGAATTTGAAAAAAAATTAAAAAAAGTAGTAGGAGGTTATGATGAAGAGGAGAAATCTTAAAGAACGAATAACTTTAGATCCTATAATGACTTTAGTTATCTTAATAGTTGTTACGATTGTTATAAGTGGTTTTTTAGGTTTATTAGGAGTTCAGGTAAATTATACTACGATTTTAGATGACGTTACTTTAGATGCAACACAAGGGTTAGCTCAAGTTAATTCATTATTTAGTTTAAGTGGTTTGAAATATATTTTTACAACGACTGTAGCTAATTTTGTATCATTTACTCCTTTATCTAGTTTAATTATTATATTAATTGGAATTGGAGTTATGGAAAAGAGTGGGTTTTTAAAAACAACAATAACTCTTTTAACTAAGAAGGCAAAGAAAAAGAATGTTACATTCTTTTTAGTTCTTGTTTGTATTATTTCGGGGATAGTGGGATATCTACCATATGTAATAATGATACCTTTAAGCGCGATAATATTTATGTATGGGAGAAGAAATCCTTATATTGGAATTATAGCTTCTTATGCAGCTTTAAGTGCGGGTACAGGAATAAATATTTTATTTACGAGTAGTGATTCAGAATTGCTTAGAAGTACTTTAATGGGAGCACATACGATTAATCCAGGATATAGTTTAGGAACATTTGCTTTTTTCTTTATTATGCTTGTTGCGGTTATATTAGTTGCAATGGCAATTACAATTATAACGGAGAATTATATTGCTCCAAGACTTCCAAAGTATGATTTTCCACAGATGGAAATAGAAGAAGAATTTGTTATAACTAATAAAGAATTAAAAGGTTTAGTTTTAGCAATTATGGCCGGACTTTTATATTTATTATTCTTTATTTATTCAATTATTCCAGGACTTCCTTTATCAGGAGCATTACTTGATCAATCCCAAAAATTTTATATAGATAAATTATTTAGTGCATCTTCCTTTTTTAGTAATGGATTTGTATTTGTGGTAACAATGTTTTTTGTTATTTTAGGGTTGTTTTATGGAATTGGAGCTAAAACAATAAAAAATAATAAAGATTTATGTGATGATTTAGGTCATAGTTTAGATGGAATTGGAAAAACTTTAGTCTTGATATTTTTTGCTTCAACTTTTATAAGTATTTTTAAGAAAACAAATATTGGGGAAGTTGTAATGGCTGGATTAGCAAATATATTGTTAATTGATGGTTTAGGGACTATTCCTTTAATTATAATTTTATTTTTAATTAGTGGGCTTGCGACAATATTTTTACCTAATTCAAACTTTAAATGGTTAATATTATCAGGTATTGCAGTACCAACTTTGATGGATGCAGGAATAGCGCCAGAGTTTACTCAGGTAATATTTAGATTTGGAGAATCAGCATTTATGGCTTTAACTCCTATCGCAGCTTATTATGTTATATATTTAGCTTATTTAGAGAAATATAATCAGGGTAGTAAACCAATAAATTTATTTAAAACTTTGAAATATCAGTTGCCATATAGTATTGTGGTGGGAGTTATTTTGATTTCATTGTTGATTGTTTGGTATATTATTGGTTTACCAATTGGAATAAATGGAGTTGTAAGTATATAATAAGGAATGATAACCCAATTATCATTCTTTTTTATGAGAAAAATAAAGACATTTTAAGAAATATTTGATAAAATAATTTTAGAAAGAAGGATTTTTATGAGTTTAAAAGCAGGAATAGTAGGACTTCCTAATGTGGGAAAGTCAACTTTATTTAATGCGATTACAAAGAAGAATATTTTAGCCGCGAATTATCCTTTTGCGACAATAGATCCTAATGTAGGAATAGTAACAGTGCCAGATGAGAGATTAACTTTTTTAGAAAATTTATATATGCCTAAAAGTGTAGTTCCAACAAGTTTTGAATTTACAGATATTGCTGGATTAGTTAAAGGAGCTTCTAAAGGTGAGGGATTAGGAAATAAGTTTTTAAGTCATATTAGAGAGTGTGATGCGATAGTTGAGGTTGTAAGATGCTTTGATGATGAAAATATTACTCATGTGATTGGGAAAACTGATCCGATTAGAGATATAGAAGTTATTAATGTAGAACTTATTTTGGCGGATTTAGAAATAATTGATAATAGATTAGAAAAAATTATAAAAAAAGCAGAGACTACTAAAGATAAAGAGGCTATGTTAGAAGTAGAGGCTTTAAAGAAAGCTAAAAAAAGTTTGGAAGAGAATATACCTTTAAGATTAGTAGATTTTAGTGAAGAAGAGTTAAATGTTATGCGTTCCTTTAATTTTATTACGATTAAACCTTTAATATATGCAGCGAATGTTAAAGAAGATGATATAGTTGTGGGAGATAATAAATATACTTTAGAGGTTAAGGAGTATGCTAGAGGCGAGAACAGTGGAGTAATTGTAATGTGTGCAAAAATGGAAAGTGAACTTGCAGAGTTATCTGATGAAGATAAAAAAGTATTTTTAAATGAACTTGGAATAAGTAATTCCGGTTTGGATAAATTAATATTTGCAACATATAATTTACTAGGGTTAGCAACATTTTTTACAAGTGGACCGGATGAGTGTCGAGCTTGGACTTTTAAGAAGGGAATGAACGCTAAGTCTTGTGCAGGTTTAATTCATAGTGATATTGAGCGAGGTTTTATTAAAGCAGAGGTTGCGAGTTTTGATGATTTAAAAGAATATGGTACAGAATTAAAGGTAAAAGAAGCAGGAAAATTAAGGCTTGAAGGTAAAGATTATTTAATGCAAGATGGAGATATTGTTTACTTTAGGTTTAATGTGTAATATATATTAGGGGTTGTGTACATATTTTCTTTTTTGTGGTATAATAATATAAGAAGGAGGTAGTATGAATCAGTTATTATCAAAATCATTTTTATGGATGTTTGTAGGCTTATTAGTAACTTTTTTAACAGGTTTAGGAGTATCATTTAATACTAATATGGTTAATGCTATATATAATGGTAGTTTATATATAATATTTGCAATTATAGAATTAGCATTAGTGATATTTTTATCAGTAAGAGTTTATAAAATGAAAGCGACAACAGCTAAAGTATTGTTTTTATTGTATTCCTTTGTAAGTGGCCTTACATTTTCAAGTATATTCATTTATTTTGAGATTACGTCAATTATGTTTGTCTTTTTAGTAGCAGCCATAGTATTTGGAGCTTTTGGTTTAATTGGATATTTTACAGATATTGATTTATCGAAACTTTCAACATTTCTATTAATGGGTTTATTTGGAATAATTATAGCCACGATACTTAATTTATTTTTAGGAAATTCAACATTTGATTTAATAATAACAATTATTTCAATTGTAATATTCTTGGCTTATACAGCTTATGACGTACAGAAACTTAAGTATATGAGTGGAAGTAGTGATGATGCAGTAGCAATATATGGAGCTTTACAATTGTATTTAGATTTCATAAATATATTTCTTGATTTATTATCAATAATTGGAGATTCTAAAGATTAGAATTAGGAGAATAAAAAAAGTAAAATCTTAAATTTTAGGATTTTACTTTTTGTTTTTTCTTTTGTTCTTCTATATCTTTTAGTGCATATTCACAAGCTTCAATTACAAATTTAGAAAATGAAACATTATTTTCAGTTGTTATTTTTTCAATATCATTTAGGATTCTTACAGGAAATCTAACGCATTTGTTAACTGATTCTTTACGTTCAATATTTAGATTAAAAGCCATATTATTACCTCTTTCTATATACATTTTATATGAATTTTGAATGGTTTTAAATATTAGAAAAAGTTATATTAAAAGTAATGCAGAAAAATAAATTTTAATATTTTCTTTTAAAAGTTATTATTACTATAGCATATTTTAAAAAAACGTGGTAAGATTATGTTATGTTGATAATAGGTGAAAGAGTATGAAGAAAAGATTTATATTTGATGAAAATTATATAAAGAGATATGCGAAAAAAGATAAGATGCGATGGTTAGTTATTGGTGGGTGTGCTCTTATATTACTTATTATAGTACTGATTGTAGTTTTGGTTACTAAAAGTAGAAAGCCGAAACCTATTGATACTGATGCAGTACCAGCTTTTGAATTAAAAGAAGAGGTTGTAGTTGAATCTGGAAATACTTTACCTGAGGTAGCAGATTATTTTACTAAGTTAGAAAATATAGATATTAAAGATATTACTCTTTCTTATTCTTCAGATTTTGAGGTTAGTTATGATTTAACAAATTGTAGTGATGAAGTCGTTTTAAAGATAAATAGTGATGAGAATGTTAATATGGAGACTTATACATGTGCTATACCTATTCTTAAGATTCCAACAGTTTATAAAGTTAATTTAAAGATATTAGGACATGATTATACAGTTAATTTGAAAGTAGAAGATACTACTCCTCCAACACTTTTAACTAATAATGTAGAAATATTTGAAGGAGAAGAATATGAACTTGAGGATTTTGTTAGAACCTGCTATGACATAAATGATATATGTGACGTTAGTTATGTTCTTGATGATTTAGATAGTAATGGAGAAAAAATTGATTATGCTAGCTTTAAAGAAGAAGGAACATATAAGATTAGATTAAGAGCTGTAGATGGTTTTGAGAATGAAGCTGAAATAGCGGAAGCAGAGCTTAACATTAAGAAGGCACAAACAAAGTTATTTGAAGTTACATTTGATTCAAATGGGGGAAATGATATTGAGAGTATTAAAGTTGAAAGTGGAAATAATGCGACAGCTCCAGAAGAACCAACAAGAGAAGGATACTATTTCTTAGGATGGTTTTTAGATAATGTTAGATATAGTTTTTCACAGCCAGTTTTAGAAGATATAACTTTAAGAGCAGAATGGCAAGAGCTTGGAAGTGAAGAACCAGAAAATCCGGATATTCATCAAGGAAGTCAAGATCCAGTTACTCCTCCAGGACCTGTAAATGTTACAAGTGTTTATTTAGATTATTTGAAGATTAATTTAGATATTGGTGAGAGTAAGAAAGTAAGTGCAACAGTTAGACCAACGAATGCGACATATAAGACAGTTTCATGGAGTAGTGCGAATACAAGTGTTGCAACGGTTAACAATGGAGTAATTACCGGAGTTGGGGTTGGTACTACGACAATTACAGCCTCAGCGGGTGGTAAGAGTTCAACTGTTACAGTTGTGGTTAAGAATAGGACTACGGTTACTCCTTCTTGCCGATTTGGAGATACAAGTTATAATACTAATTATATTGTTTCGGCTGATTTTACAAGTAATGGTTGTGCAGCAGATCCTAGTTATACCCATAATGAGGCAGTAAGTAAAGCAGATTATGTGGCAGCTTATAATGAACTTGCAAGAATGGGCTTTAATATGTCGGATATAAATGCTTTTAAATATAGTGCTTCTAGTATAACTATTAAGAATAATGCGAATACTGGTTTAATAGGATATCAAATAACAGCTAAATGGACAGTAGTTGATGGATATACTACTATGAGTTGTGAATATATAATAAAGCCAGATGGTTCGAGAAAGTTCTTATCAAATAGTATAAAGAAAAATGGTGTATCATTTAAATAAAATCTGAGTTTTGGGCTCAGATTTTTTTATCTATTAATTTTAAAACGATCTTTAGGGTCAAGTATTTTTTTACGTAGTCTTATGTCAGTTGGAGTAACCTCAACATATTCATCATCTTCAATAAATTCTAAAGCTTCTTCAAGAGTAAACTTTTTAGGTTTGGTTAGATTAATGGCTTCATCAGAACCACTGGCACGAGTGTTAGTTAGGTTTTTATTTTTACAGGGATTAACGTCTAAATCATTATCACGATTATTAATTCCAATAATCATACCTATATAAACATCGGTGGCAGGTTCAATTATAAGTGTACCTCTTTCTTGAAGATTCCAAAGAGAATAACCTAGGGCTTTACCATTTTCCATTGAAACTAAAACACCATTTTTACGACGAGATATAGGACCTACGAAAGGTTTATAGGTATCAAAAGAACGGACCATTACACCTTCACCTTTGGTATTAGTAATAAAAGTACTGCGATAACCTATTAAACCTCGGGTTGGAGCACTAAATTCTAAGTGAACATAGTTATCATCATTATTAGTAATTAGTTCAAGAGTTCCTTTTCGTTCTTGTAAATCATTTATAATAGTACCAGAATAATCACTAGGAACATTTATGATAACTTTTTCAAAAGGTTCACATTTAACTCCGTTTATTTCTTCATATAATACTTCGGGTTTAGAAACAGATAGTTCATAGCCTTCTCTTCGCATATTTTCAAGTAATATAGATAAATGAAGTTCACCGCGACCACTTACTTTGTAACCATCAGTGTTGGGTATTTCTTCAACTAAAAGTCCTACATTGGTTTCAAGTTCTTTTTCTAAACGTTCTTTGATATGTCTGGTAGTTAGAAATTTACCTGATAGACCAGCGAATGGAGAATTGTTTACTAAAAAATTCATTGATAGGGTAGGTCTTTCAATAATGATTGGAGGAAGGGGATCAATTACACCATGTTCACAGATAGTATCACCAATTGAAATGTCAGCACAACCAGCGATAGTTACAATATCACCATAGTAGGCAGTATCTTTTTCAATCTTTTTTAATCCTTCATTTACAAATAGTTTACTTATACGAAATGATTCAACTTTACCATCATTTTTTACTAAAGTAACTGTTTCATTATTTTTTATTTTACCTTTAGTAATACGACCAATACCTAAACGACCAATATAATCATCATAAGCCAGATTAGATATTTGGAGTTGTAAAGGGTCTTGTTCATTTCCTTTAAATGGTTCAACTAAATTTATGATAGTTTCTAATAAGGGAGTAATGTCTTTTCCTTCTTTATTAAGATCAGTAGAACAAGTACCATTTTTGGCTATACCATAAATAATGGGAAAGTCTAATTGTTCATCTGTTGCATTTAATTCCATAAATAAATTAAAAGTCATGTCTACTACTTCTTCAGGACGAGCATCTTTTTTATCAATTTTATTTATAAAGAGAATAGGTTTTAAGTTTTGTTCTAAAGCTTTATTTAAAACAAAACGAGTTTGAGGCATAGGTCCTTCAGCAGAGTCAACAAGTAAAACAACAGTGTCAACTGTTTTCATGATACGTTCAACTTCACTTGAGAAGTCAGCATGGCCAGGGGTATCAACAATATTTATTTTATAATCTTTATATCTAATTGCGCAGTTTTTAGAGTAGATAGTAATACCTCTTTCTTTTTCAAGGTCATTAGAATCCATTACTCTTTCAACAATATTTTCATGTTCATTGTAAACTCCATTTTGTTTTAGTAAGGCATCAACAAGAGTACTTTTACCAGCATCAACATGGGCAACCACAGCAATATTTATGATTTTTTCCATAAACTCAACTTCTTTCTTTTAAAACTAATATAGTTTACCACAAAAAAGTCTATTTAACAAGAGGAAAATTATCTTTGATGAATTTGAGTTGGATTAAAGATAATATCATTTATAATAGAGATAGAAATACTAAATTCTTCTTTATTGTTATAAAATCTACTGGTAGTAATTAAATCCGTTATTTGTTTTTTATAGTCTTCATTTAAAGATAGTTCTAAATAAGTTTTAATTAGATGGGAGTGGAGGATTATTAGAGAATAAAGTTCAGGGTTTTCATTTATTTCATCATTGCTATAATCTAGGGATAGGACACTTTTTATTACAATATTAAATAGGACATTAAAGGAGGATTTAGTTAGGGTTTCTTTTGGAATATTTGGAATAGTTTGGGGAATAGTGCCTGTTGATAGATAGGTGTTTTCTATTTTTTTTAGGGGTGGGGTAGATAGTAATTGATATTTTTTCGTTGTTAAAGTTTTTTTGATAGAAGTACTTAGGGGAGTGTTATTTATAAAGTTATGGATATTTATAAATAGGTTAGTTAAGAAAATATTTAATTCATTGTTGTCTTCTAAATCATTTATATTTTTAGTAAAGTATTCTTGAATAGTTATTGGAGGTTCATCATAATCGGAGATGATTTCAAAAAAATATTCTATTTCACTACATAAATATTCAATTTTAGCATAGTTTAGTTTTTTTAGTTCTTGATATTTACCAAAAAGAGCTAAATACCAATTAGAGTTTTCGATGCCTTCTTTTTCAGGGTCTAAGCAGTTATTTAAATCAGCACAGCACATTTTTAATTTTATGAGAGTATTAGGAGTAATAGATTTAAATTCTTGATAAAGTAAGATTTTTAATTTACGAAGATAGTATATAGCAAGATTGTTAGTTATTCCTTCGGTTTCAAGTTCGGCAATATTTTGATATACTTCTATCATTTCTTTATTTATTTTAAAGAAATTTTGCATTTCTTCATGAGGTATTTCTAAATCTAGGGCTTTATATATAGCAATATTTTCTTTATATTCTAAGATAGTGGCATCTAATTCAGAGTATTCAATATTGATATCTATAATAGCGTCTAATAAATCATCTAAGTCTTCATTAATTATTAAAGTGTTGTTAAATATATCTAAATAGTCTTGGTATTTAGAATAGAAGTTTTCTAAGCTTTTTTCAAAATTGAGATTGATATGGGTGTTTTCATAATTATTAATAATTGATTGAAGGGTATTAAAAGCATCTTTTAAGTTAGAAATATTTATAGTGCTTTCATTAGTTATATTAAAGTATAGTTCTAGTAATTCATAAATCATTATATCAGAATGTAAAATCATAGTTATTCTCCTTAACGTAGGATTTATTATAGCATTAAAAAAAGATAATGCAAGTAGTTTATTATACTTAAAAGAAAATAAACGTCATTATCATGTGTTTAGAATGATTCTCGGAATTAGAATGGTTTTCTATGGTTTAGAAAATAATTAGAGGGGTGAGGTTTAAATTTCCCCTAAATAAGTGTGAAGGTTTTTTTCTAATCCCTATGATATATTTATTATAACATAAAAGTTAAAATTTAAAAATAGAGGATTAGTTTAATTGACAATTTGGTTAATTGTGATATAAATATTATGTTAGGAGAATTAGAATATGAATGAAGATATTATTAAAAATATAAGTTTAGAACTTAATGTAAAGAGTTATCAAGTAAGCAATACTCTTAAATTGTTAAGTGAAGGAGCAACTATTCCTTTTATTGCAAGATATAGGAAAGAAGCAACAGGAAGTTTAGATGAAAATACAATTAGTATGATTAATGAGGTATATATGTATCAAGTTAATTTACTAAAGAGAAAAGAAGATGTAATGAGGTTGATTGAAGAAAAAGGTTTGTTAACTCCTGATTTAAAAGATAAAATAATGAAAGCTCAAAAGTTGGTAGTAGTAGAAGATTTATATAGACCATTTAAAGAGAAGAAGAAAACAAAAGCAACAGAAGCAATAAATATGGGGTTAGAACCTTTAGCTAAAGAGATATTAAAAGAAAATAAAAATATATTAGAGATAGCTAAAACATATATAAATGATAAAATAAAAAGTAGAGAAGATGCTTTAGAACAAGCTTTATATATTGTATCTGAAAATATAAGTGATAATCCAAACTTTAGAGAATATATTAGAAATAATATGGAAAATTATGGAATAATTAAAGTTAAGAAAAATAAAAAGAAAGAAGATACTAATAGAGTTTATGAAATGTATTATGATTATCAAGAGAAAGTTAAATATATAAAACCTCATAGAATACTTGCGATAAATAGGGGAGAAGATGAAGGAATATTAAATGTTAGTATAGAACAAAATATGGATTATATAGAAAATTATTTAAAGAATAAATTAATTCATAAAAGAGAGTATAAAACAGCTTTATTAATAGAATATGCGATTAAAGATGCTTTAAAAAGATTGATTATTCCTAGTGTTACAAGAGAGGTTAGAGCAGAACTTACTTTAAAGGCAGAAGAAGTGGCAATTAAAAATTTTGGAAATAATTTACATAATATATTGTTACAACCACCAATTAAAGATAAAGTAGTTTTAGGATTTGATCCAGCATTTAGGACAGGGTGTAAACTTGCAGTTATTAAACCTACAGGAGAGGTGGAGCATATAGATGTTATATATCCTCATGAACCAGTAAATAAATTAGAAGAAGCAAGAGAAAAGATACTTGATTTAATTGATAAATATAGTATAGATATAATTGCGATAGGTAATGGTACAGCATCAAGAGAAAGTGAAGCATTTGTGGCTAGTACGATAAAATTAGCAAAAAGAAAAGTTAGTTATGTGATTGTTAATGAGGCAGGGGCGAGTGTTTATTCGGCAAGTAAATTAGCACAAGAGGAGTTTCCTGATTTGCATGTTGAACAAAGAAGTGCAGTATCAATTGGAAGAAGATTGATAGACCCTTTAAGTGAGTTAGTTAAAATTGAGCCTAAAAGTATTGGGGTTGGAATGTATCAACATGATGTTACTCCTAAAAAGTTAGATCAAGAATTAGGGTTTGTGGTAGAAACAGCCGTTAATAGTGTGGGGGTAAATGTAAATACAGCATCAAGAGAATTGTTAAATTATGTTTCAGGTTTAAATAAGAAAATGATTGATAAACTTTTGGAGTATAAAAAATTAAAAGGGAAAATTTTGTCAAGAGGAGAGTTAACTAAAGTTTTTAGTGCGAAGGTTTATGAACAGGCGATAGGTTTTTTAAGAATACCAGATGCGAATAACTTTGATAAAACTGCGATTCATCCAGAAAGTTATGAGGTTGCTAAAAAGATTTTAGAAAGATATAATTTGAAGATGGAAGATATGGGAAGTGAAAAAATTAAGAGTACTTTACATAATGTTGATATTAATAAATTATCTAGTGAAGTAAATAGTGATATATATACAGTGGAGGATATAATTAAGTCTTTAATTGCACCTTTAAGAGATCCAAGAGATATGATTGAGGCACCAATATTAAAGAGTGATATTCTTTCAATTGATGATTTAAAAGTGGGTATGGAAGTATTTGGAACAGTTAGAAATGTCATTGATTTTGGGGCTTTTGTGGATATTGGGCTTCATGATGATGCATTAATTCATGTATCACAAATGGCAGATAGTTTTGTAAAACACCCAAATGAAATATTAAAAGTGGGAGATATAATTAAGTGTTATATTTTGAAAATTGATAAAGAAAAAAATCAGGTTTCTTTGACACTTTTAAATGATAAAATTTTAATATAAAGTAAAAAAATTGAAAAAAATTAAAAAAACTATTGCAATTCGTCATAATATTTGATAAACTTTTTTATAGTAAAGGAGGTAAAATAGTTTATGGAAAGGAAAAACACAGTCTTATTAACAGTAATCGCGGTGGCGACACTATTAGTTGCAGTTGTAGGTGCTACTTTTGCGTATTTCACCGCTACTACAACAACTACTGACAAGGGCACAGGAACTTCTGCTGAATTAACTACAACTGAATTAAATGGAGCCACAATTACTTTTGATGGCGAAACAGATAAGTTTGAATTATTAGATTATCCTGGTGGAATTGGTGTGTTTGGTGCTAAAGCAACCATTACAAAAACGGAAGGCGTTAAAACTGACGAAAAAGATTATCAGGCAACATTTAATTTGAAAATTGAGTATACCAATAAAACCGGTACAGATTTAGATTGGGAGCTTTATATGGTTGAAGAAAAAAATAAACTTACAAATTTAAATCTTGAAGAAACAACGGTTTGTAAATTACAGACAAAAACTACTGCTACAGATACATATTATTGGTATGCGGATTCTGACACTCCAGGTTATACAGAAGGCAATGGAGATCCAACTAACGCAGGATGTACTGCCAAAGCTATAACTGAGGCTCTAACAACTGGTGAAGAAGCAACAAAAATTGCTTCTGGTAAATTAAATAATGTTAGTACAGAAAGTGGAACAGGTACAGTAGATAAAAATTCTGATGAACCTGAATTACAAAAAGAAGGATATAACGGAGATTTAGCTCAAAGAACAATTAATACGAAAGATAATTCCACAAAATACTATTATTTAGTTGTTAAATATCCAAATAAAAATGATACACAAGACAGCGATCAAGGTAAAGAAATTAGTGTAAAATTATCTCTTGATGGTACCCCTGTTGCTAGCTTATATGAAGGTTAGTATACTAGTTATAAACTATCTTAATTGATAGTTTTTTATATTAACTTAAATATAAATCAAAAAATACTAAATGCAAATTTTATCTAAAAATATAAAAAGTTTGCATTTTATTGCATTTTTTTGATATATAATGTATAATATACTTGAGGTGAAAATTATGATAGAAAGAACTGAATATTTAGAAAAGTTAAA
>CANPVV010000008.1 GCA_947581835.1 uncultured Bacilli bacterium | reverse complement strand
AAACAAGCTCATTTAAACGAAAATAAAGCAATATTAGTTAATGATATATTAGAAGAAAATTTTTTTATAAGTAAAAAAATAAAGATAAATAATAAGTGAATTAGTAATTAAATTAGATCTAAGTTTGAATAAAGCAACAGAAATATATAATATTTCCAAAAAGATTATTAGTGATGTAATAAAATATAAAATTAAAGCATTCTTTTATAGATCAAGATTAGTAACAAAAAATATAATTTGAATGAGCAAATTCTATATGAGATTTGCTTTTTCTTTGGTATAATTATTATGAAAATTTAATTTTTATAATTTTATTTTTAATGTTTCTTTAATTTTTATAATATATAATTTTAAAAGTTGGAGGTGGTAAGACTTGCGAATTTTAGTCGTCGAAGATGAAGAAACAATCGCCGATGTTATTGCAACAAAGCTTCGTAAAGAAAAATATGAAGTTGATACCTGCTTTGATGGTGAAGATGGCTTATATAATGCTTTATCTAATATATATGATTTAATCATTCTTGATATAATGCTCCCTAAAATGAATGGCCTAGAAATACTAAAAGAGATAAAAGAAAATGATATAAGTGCTAAAGTCATTATGCTTACTGCTAAATCGGAATTAGAAGATAAATTAAAAGGATTTAATACCGGCGCCGATGATTATGTAACTAAACCATTTCATATTGAAGAATTAATCGCAAGAGTAAATGTTCAATTAAGGAGTACTGGTAATAGTAAAATTAAGAATATTTTAGAATACAGTGATTTATCATTAAATATTAGAACCTCTACTCTAACTTGTATAAGTACCAACGAATCAATAAATATTCCTTATAGGGAATTCTTACTACTTGAATATTTTATGAATAATAAAGAACAAATTATCTCCAAAGAACAAATTTATGATAAAGTTTGGGGAATAGATACTGATTATGAATCCAATAATTTAGAGGCCTATTTATCATTTCTAAGAAAAAAAATAAAAATTATTGGCTCAAAAGTAAGTATTAAAGCTGTTCGTAATTTAGGTTATAAAATGGAGGAATAAAGATTTATGGAAAATTTAAAGAAGAAAACATTTTTTACCATTTTTATTATCATCTCTTTATTTGCCTTTGTTTTTGCTATGTTTTTTAATATTCAAACCTATCATAGAGAATATACCGGAATATTAAATAATCTAACTAGAATGAGAAATTTGACAATAAAAAGACCTCTACCAACTGACAAAGAAATGCGACCCATAAATGATGAGGAGCTTCGTAATCGAAAAGTTATGGATTATGAAGTTTATACCTTTATCTTAAATGATAATAATGATATTGTTGATAAAATAAGTCATAGTGATAATGCTATTAGTGATGAAATTATAACTAAAGCAAAAAATATTATTTCAAATAATAACCAAAACAAAGTAAAAATAGGCTGTTTATATTGGAATAAATATGCTTACAATTATGAAGAAAACAATTCTTTAACTATTGTAAATATAACCAGCACTAAAAATATGTTACTTATGAACTTACTGATTTCTTTATTATTAATTTGTCTTGGCGAGTTTGTTATTTATATCATTTCTAAAAAAATAACCGAATGGATTACTAAACCCGTTTTAGAAAGCTTTGATAGAGAAAAAGAATTTGTGGCGAATGCCTCTCATGAACTTAAAACACCCCTTGCAGTTATGATGGCAAGTATTGATTCAATAGACGTGAATAAGAAAAATGAAAAATGGATTAACAATTTAAAAAGTGAATCTGATAGGATGAGTAATTTAATAACAAGATTACTTGATTTATCTAAAACTGAATATTTAAAAAAAGAAAACTTTAGTAAAAATGATATTTCTATGATTATAGAAAAAAGAGCTTTAACCTTTGAGGGTTTAGCATACGAAAAAAATATAACCATCGAAACTAATATTCCTGCAAAAATAAACTTTCTTTGTCATAAAGAAAGTATAGATGAATTAGTATCTATTTTAATTGATAATGCAATAAGTCACGCGCAAGAAAATAGTAAAATCAAAGTTAATTTATTAGTTTCTAAAAATGAAATAAAATTAGAAATAATAAATGAAGGTGAGCCTATTCCTGAAAGTGAGTATGAAAAAATATTTGAAAGGTTTTATAGAAGTGATAAAAGTCATAATCGTAAAAGTGGTAGATATGGTTTAGGTCTTGCTATAGCCAAAAATATTGTCTCAGCCCATAATGGTAATATTAAAGCTTATTCCAAAGATGGATATACCACTTTTGAAGTTAAATTTAAAACAAATTAACATTAACGAAAAAAAGTTAATGTTTTTTAATGTTTCTTTAATATTTACATAATAAAATAGTATTGTTCTTAAAGGAGGAATATTATGTTTATTTTAAAAAACGCATGGATTTCAATTAAAAGAAATAAAGGAAGGAACATTTTAATAGGAATTATTATTTTAATTATTGCTTGTGCTTGTACCATAACACTTGCCATTAAAAACACCGCCGTTGATTTAATAAATTCCTATAAAAGTGCTTATGACAAAGAAGTAACTATTAGTTTTGATAGAGCAAGTTTAATGAAAGACTTTGACCCATCCCAAACTGAAGGTAGAGAAAATGCCAGAGAAAAATTTGATAATATTGCAACTTATACAATTAGTGATATAGAATCTTTCGCCGATAGTAAGTATATTGAAAGCTATTATTATACTTATAGTGTTGGACTTAATGGAAACAATCTTGAAAAAGCTGAAATTGAATCAAATAATAATATGCCAACTGGCTTTGGACGTGGAAAAGGAAACAATCTATCATCTACCGATTTTACTTTAACTGGCTATAGTTCCCTAGATGCTATGAGTGAATTTATAAATGGTACTTACACTATGAATGAAATAACTGATAATGCTTGGGATATTGCCTTTAATGGTAACTATGTATTTATTAACGAAGAACTTGCTGATTATAACGATTTAAGTTTAAATGATAAAATAAAACTAGAAGATGACGATGGAAATACTTATGAATTTGAAATTATTGGAATTTTTAAAGAAAATGACGAAGAAAGTTCAAATACAATGTCAATGTTTTCCAATTCCGCCAATACTCTTGTAACGAATGCTAGTGCCATAACAACGATTACTACAAATAATGAAGATTTACAAGCTACAATTAATCCAACTTTTATTATCGATTCTTATGATAATGTGGACAAACTCCAATCTGAATTTTACGAAAAAGGTTTAGATGAAAACTTTGTATTACAAACAAACGAAGAATTGGCCTTAAGTGGCGTATCAAGTATAGAAAATATTAATTCCTTTGCTACTACCTTCTTAGTAATTACTCTTATTATTGGTGGAATTGTCTTATTTGTAATTAACATGATAAATATTCGTGAAAGAAAATACGAAATAGGTGTTTTAAGAACAATCGGTATTAGTAAGTTTAAATTAACTATAGAGTTTGTATCAGAACTTGTTATTGTTTCTGTTGTTGCTCTTATACTTGGCGCTTGTATTGGTGCCGTAAGTTCAAAAGGAGTAAGTAATTCTTTACTAGCAAGCGAAATAAATAGTAGTAATGAAAGAACCGAAGAAATAGGCAAAAACTTTGGTGGAACTAACATGAATGGTGGAATGCCTAATCGTGGAGGAAACAAAGGCGAAATGCGAGGTAAAGGTATGCCGGTTGTCGAGGCTTATGATTCTATTGATGCTGTAGTAGACATGAAAGTCTTACTTGAATTACTTGGTATTGGCCTAACACTTGTATTAATAAGTTCCATTGCCTCAATGGTTAGTATAGAAAGATTTTCACCACTTACCATATTGAAAGAGAGGTCTTAATAATGACAAATAAGGTAAAAAAGAATGAAGAAATAAAAGAAAATAAATCTTCCAAAAACATTATTTTAAGTGTTAAAAATGCCAGTTATAGATATAGTGATGCCCAAGATTATGATTATGCATTAAAAAATGTCAGTTTTGATTTTGAAAGTGGCAAAATATATGCTATAAGAGGTCGAAGTGGAACAGGAAAAACCACATTATTATCTTTAATAAGTGGTCTTGAAAGATGCACCGAAGGTGAAATCATATTTGATGGTAAAAGTCTAAAAGATATGAATTTAGATAAATATCGTAATAGTGATATTGGTATCGTTTTTCAAAGCTATAATCTACTACCTTTTATGACAGCTAGTGAAAATATAATTCTTTCTATGGATGCTAATGGTCTAAAGATTAAAAATAAAAAAGAAAAAGCCATAGAATTAATGGCAAAAGTTGGCTTAAAAGAATCTTATGCCGATCGTAAAGTGTTAAGATTATCAGGCGGAGAACAACAAAGAGTTGCTATTGCCAGAAGTCTATCTTATAACCCTAAAATGATAATCGCGGATGAACCAACTGGAAATCTTGATAAACAAACCGAAACTGAAATATTAGATATATTTAAAAAGTTAGCTCACGAAGAAAATAAATGTGTTATTATTGTAACTCATTCAAGTAATGTTTGTGATAGTGTTGATATAATATATGATTTAAAGAAAGTAAAAGAAGAAAGTGAAATAAAATAATATTAGCAAACTATTATATAATAAAAAACTTTGTAACACTCATATCCAAAAAGTCTTTTAAATAAAGGCTTTTTTCATTACCTAAGTTTAGACCCTAAAACCTTATAAAATATTTAGAACAATTTTAGTTCAAAATATTTCATATATATTTAAGTATATATCGTAAATTAAGGAATAATATATTTCACAGAAGTTAAAAAATAATTAATAAAATTACAATTATATAATAAAAATCTATATGAGATTTGCTTTTTTCATAGTATAATCTTAATGAGAAAATAATAATTTGTAAAGAAAGTTGATTATTATGAGATATGAAAAAAATGTTTTAACTAGCGAAATTTATTGTAAATTAAGGAAAAGTGTGAAATGGTCTGAACAGCCAAAAATAGAAGTAGAAAAAGCTATAAAAAATAGTATATATACTATAGCTGTATTCGATGAAAATAATCCTGTAGGTATGGGAAGATTAATAGGAGATGGCATTTACTTTGTTATTGTGGACGTTGTTGTGAAGCCAGACTATCAAAGAAAGGGTATAGGCACCAACATTATAAATATGCTTATTGACTATGTTGACAAAGAAACAATAAGAGGTAGTCGTTCTAGTATTCAATTAATATCCGAAAAAGGAAAAGAAGGATTTTATGAAAAACTTGGGTTTAAAAAGATACCAAACGAATTTTGTGGCAGTGGTATGAGAAAAGTTATTCGTAAATAGTCAATATAACTTCCAATTTGTATGAGTAAATAAATATTTATTTTAGGAGGTACAATAATGATAACTAAACAATTAGCTTCAACTTAATAGATTTGCTGTTGGGGATTATTAGAAAAAATGAAAAAAACAAAATATTTAGGAAATGAAAAATTATTTTTACAATAAATAATATATATTAATTTTAAGGAGGTAAAAGATTATGAAAAAAATATTAAGTATATTATTAATGGGGATTTTAGTTGTAGGTTTAACAGGATGTGGAGCAACCGAAGAAAAAGCTAAAGAAGTAAAGGAACAAACTTTGGTATGTACAACTACTGAAAGTGATGAAGATATGGATATTGAGCAAGTAATTTCAATGACTTACAAAAATGATAAATTAAAACAAATGAAAATGGAAGTTAATACAAAAATTAATAATCGAGACATAAGAGAAAATTGGGCAACATTTAAAAAGTCTATGGATGAAAATAATGAAGAATTTGAAAAAGAGGGAATAATTTCAAAAGTTGTTATAAACGACCAAAATTATGAGTACAATACAATTTTAGATATTGATTTCGAGAAAGCAAGCGAAGAAGATTTAAAAGAACAAGGATTTAATGGATTAAAAGATGAAGATGGCACTTTAGAAGAAAGTAAAGAATCAGCCGAAAAAGATGGAGCTACTTGTGTAATAAAATAAATTATGAATTTGTAAAGTAAAAAAGCGAGTGATAAAATTCTTGCTTTTTGTATAAAAAATAAATGTAACCCAAAATATTAATAATGTAAAAGTTTTTTTGCAAACTTCCAAAAAAATTTGATAGATTTAAAAGCAAAATTATTATATACTTGAAAAGAAAAAGAAAGGAAGTTTAAATATGAACTTAGGAAATAAGATTTCTAAATTAAGAAAGGAAAACAATTTATCTCAAGAACAACTAGGTAATATTATTAATGTAACTAGGCAAACAATCTCTAACTGGGAACTGGGGGAAACTTATCCTAACATTGAGCAATTAAAAGCTTTAGCTCATATTTTTAAAATAAGTCTTGATGATTTAGTTGATAATAAAAGTGATACTACCCCAAAAGCTCAAAAGAAGATTAAATTTTCTAAAATAATTATTATTAGTAGTTATTTATTAGTATTAACAGGAATAATAAGTTTTGGAGTTTATTGGTATACCAAAAAAGATTTTACTAATTATTACACCAATGATTTTAATTGTTATGTAAAAAATGATTGGTATGATGGTATGGCTTATTTTGAACTTGAAAATAAAAATGATGATACTTTTACAATTAGAGCTTTTGAAGAAAATAAACCTGTTTATCAAAAAAATACTGATGATATCTCTAAAGCTTACAGCCTTTTAAACGAACTCAAAAAATCTGTTATAGCAAAGGGAGGAATTTGTAAACCTAATAAAAATTGAGTAGAATATGAAAAAGAATATAAGAATTATACTAATTACTTTATTCGCAAATATTTATTTTATCAAATATGACAGTAAGCCTAAAAAATATATTACTGTCATTTTTTATGTTTAATATTTCAATTATTTTTAAGTACTAATAATTATTTCAAATCTAATTGTAATTATAAATAATAGATGCTATAATTTTAATGAAAACAAGAATTAATATAAAGCTTCTTTTCCAAACATTACAAAATATATCAAAAGCTCATAGAAAAAATGGTGAAAAATGAAAAATAAAGGTAAAAAATATTTATTTATCACTTTTGGAATAAGTTGGATAAGTTGGTTAATAGTTATTTTATTAATGCAATTAGGTTTAGCTAAATATCCGGATCTTTTAAGTGGTTTGATAGGAATTATAGGAACTTTAGGCCCAACTATCTCAGCAATTATACTATTAGATGGTAAAAAAAATCTAAAAAACATTTTAAACTTTATATTTAATAAAAAAGAAAAAGCTTATTTCTATTTAACTCTTTTTAGTATTATTTTAATTTTAAGTTTTGGTATTATTGGGACTTATAATAAAGAAATACCCCTTTATTTTATAATCCCTCTATTTATATATGCTTTAACTTTTGGAGGAGGTTTTGAAGAATTAGGATGGCGAGGAGTATTACAACCTAATTTAGAAAAAAAGCATTCCTTTATTGTTAGTGCCTTAATTACTGGGATTATCTGGGGCTTATGGCATGCTCCTCTTCAAATAATTCAAGGATATGCTTTATTTGATTTAAGTTTTTTTCCATTTATGTTTGGAATAATTATGTTTAGCATTTTTCTAGCTTATATTTATAGAAAAACAAATTCAGTATTTTGTTGTGCCTTCTTTCATGGCCTCTATAATACTTTAACAACCATCTTTATAACAAATTATGCAACCTTAATTATAGAATTAATACTCGCTCTAATATCTATATCTTTATACTCCAAAGAAAAATACACCCGTAAAACTTAAAATTATCTATTAAAAATACAATAGTTATAATAAAAGTTATATAATAAAACTTGAAAAATAAACAACCATATGATACAATATACCTAACTTATGGAGGAAATATGAAAAAAAGCCTAAAAATTATTTTAACTATTCTAATAATTTTAATTAGTATAATCACCCTTGATACTATCCAAGCAAGACTATTTAAAAACAGTCCCATTATAAGCTGGAAAGAAAAATTAAACCAAGATAGTTATGTAGATAAAGGTATATTAATGGATACTTATTACTGTATTTGGGATAAAGATTTAGTAACTGTAAGTTGGCATCTAAAAACCTCAAAATTTACTTGTCCCCTTAGTGATCCCGAAAAATTTGATTTCTATATATCCAAAAGTGCTAATAATGATTCAAAATATAATGAATACCTAACTATTTCCGATAGAAAAATATATTTCCAAAATAAAATAAAAGAATTTTATGTCATCGCCGGTAATACTATGCCTTTAAAAACATACATTAAAAACAATAATCAATCTTTAGATAAATCAATTCAAAAAATAACTAATAAATTAGACTATTATAGCAGTTTAAATGATGGTGGTACCACCATATATAAATCTAAAGATAAAGATATAACTATAATTACTTGTGAAGCTATAGCAGGTAGTAAAGACATTTATATTGGTGATTATTCTACTGAATATGAACAAAACCTATGTAGAAACTAAAATAATAAATCTACAATTTATAAAAAAATTAAAAAATAAGCAACTAATATCTAAATGTTGCTTTTTTCATACTATAAATATTAAAATGTTAATATTAGTTGACAAATTTCCAATAAAAATTGGTAGATTGCAACCAAAATAAAATGTATAATTCTAAACAAGAGGTGAAAAAATTGAATAATTTAGGAAAAAGATTATTAGAATTAAGAAAGAATAAAAGACTATCTCAAGAAGAAGTCGCAGAAAAATTAAATGTTACAAGACAAACCATTTCTAAATGGGAAACAGAACAAAGTATGCCCGACTTTGATAAAGTTATTCCTTTATGTGAATTATATAATGTTACTCCAAATGATTTATTTATTGAATTAAAAGGGAAGGAAATTAGTAAAAATCCTAAAATTACTATTAATGTAGAAGAAGAAAAACAAAAGATAAGTAAAAAAGCAAAAGGCATCTCTCTAAGTGCCGTATTATATTTTTTAGGAGTTATATGGATAATGATTACTATCCCAGTTATAAATATGAATCCTATCGTATCATCCGCTATATTCTTACTTATCTGTGGTCTAGCAACAAGTATAATTATTTATGTATGTATTAGATATAAAAAAACCAAAACTCCCGAAGAAACTGAACTTGATAAATTAAGAAATCAAATTTCAAATGTTGTTGCAATCATAGTTACTATTATATATCTTATTATTAGTTTTAAAACTATGGCTTGGCATTTAACTTGGATAATATGGGTAATATTTGGTTTATTTGAAGAAATCTTAAAATTAGTCTTTATGTTAAGGAGTTATAAAGATGAAAAATAAAAAATGGCTTATAACCTTAATTATTATTCTAACCATTATTATGATAGTTCTTATCTATTTTTTTGTTAATCTTTTACAAGGCAATTTTAACTTAAAAGGTTTTAAAATTAACTTTCCAACAAGTAATGAATTAATATTAGATAAAACTTATGAAGAAGAATTTAATAAAATTATAATAAATTCCACTACCAGTGAAATATTTATAAAAAAGTCTAACAATAAAAATATTAAAACTATAATTTATGGCGAAAAAGATTATACCAATGTTGAAACTAGTCTTGATACTCTAAATATTAAAATAAATGAAAAAAACTGTCTAGGTTTCTGCTTTATTAAAAAATCTGCCCAAGTAGAAATATATTTACCTGAAGATTTTAATGGAAATATTACTATTAAAAATACTTATGGTGATATCTTTATTGACGAATTTTTAAAAGTCAATCTTGATATTGACGAAGACTGTGGTGATATTAAAATACTTGGTGGGAATACTATCAAAGTAAACAATAATTATGGTAATATAGAAATTGAAAAAGTAAATAATTCTACTATAAATGCCGATTGTGGTGATATTTTAATTTCAAGTGTCTTTGATGCAACCATAAAAAGTGACTATGGCGATATAAAAATTAAATCAATTACTAACTATCTTAATCTTAAAACAGACTGTGGCGATATCGAAATAGACCATCTAAACTTAAATAAAAATTCATATATCAAATCCGATTATGGTAATATAAATATAGGTAATACCAATGAATTATTTATTGATGCTAAAACCGATTTAGGAAAACTAAAAATAAAAAACAACTATAATAAATCTGATATTACTCTAAAAATAGAAAATGACTGTGGTGATATAAAAGTAAATAATTAAAAAACAATTAGCAAACACTATTTAAGGTTTGCTTTTCTTATAATTAAATTAATTATTTTTATTTGAATATTCACTTTTTAATATATTTTCTATTTCTTCTGGAGCCTCTTTACACCCACTATTAAGCCACCTCTTTATAATTGCATTAAGTCCTGCTTTAAAAAATTCCATATGATAATCTATATATTTATCATCATACAATTTTTTTGATAAATTATAATCATATTCTCTTATAATAAAGTTTTGATCCATATTTAATTTAAAATAAGTTTTATAAAATATCTGATTATCTTTTATATGCTTAAAAAGCTTTAAAAAATCATTTGAATTATTTTGCATATCTTTTTCTTCCTGATATAAAAATGATACTTCCTGTTCCAATTCTTGCCCAATTTTATCTGCTAAATCATAAATATCAAGATAATTAACATAAAAGGTCGAACGATTTATTTTGGCCAGTTTACAAATATCTGTAACAGAAATCTCACTTATTTCTTTCGTTTGTAATAAAGATATAAAAACCTTACTAATTTTATCTCTTGTTTCTTTTCTTCTCTTATTATTTGGTGTATTCATATATTCACTCCTTTTAATTGGACAAATGTCTATAAATTGTTGATTGTATTTCTTTCTCAAAAATATTATACTAAAACTATCAAAAAAGACAAGTGTCTATTTATTGAAGGGAAGTGATTATATGTCTAAAATTGTAGATACTCATAAAAAAATTGAAAATGCCGTTGTTGATAGTTACAAAAAAATAGAAAACACAGTTGTTGAAGGATATAAGAAAGTTGAAGATAAATTTGTCGATACTTTCTTAAAACAAGATGGTGAAACAATAGAAGAAGCTAAAGCAAGACTCCAAAAAGACCAAAAGGCAAGAGAACAAGAACAAAAGAAATACTTCAAAACAACTGATGAAATCCAAAAAGAAATCAAAGAAAAATTAAGTAAATAAAATTATACGGAGGTAAAAAATGAAAAAAGAAACTTTATTAGAAATTATCTTAGGAACTATTGGTGGTTTAGTATTTGCAATAGGTTTGACGATGTGTTTAATACCAGAGTGGGATTTATTTGCATCAGGTGTTGTAGTAACAATTTTAGGATTTATCATTCTACTTTGCATTATTCCTGTATATCGTAAAAACCATCCTAAAAAAGAACACGCACCCATCAATTGGAGTATTGTATTTACCTGGTTTGTTGGAATAGTAGGTGCCTTAGTAATGGGTTTTGGTATGAGTAAAGTAATGGTTAATAATCCATCCAAAACTGATTTACTAATAGGAATTGCAATAGGTATTGTTGGTTTACTTATCTGTGTACTTAACTATCCAATATATTCTTATTTAAAAAGTAACAAAGACTAAATATTTACATGGAAGAGTATTCTTCCTTTTTCTTTTAATAATAATCGAGGTGTACTATGAAAAAAATCTTAACCAAAATCTTTTTCCCTAATAAAATAATCGGATTAATTCTATTTAATTTATCTTTTGGCTTACTTATTTATATTTTTACTTTTCATTTAGAAAATACACCTCTTGCATATGTAAGTTATCTTTTATCTACCTATGCCTTAATTATATTTTGTATTTGGTTTTATAAAATCTGTGAATTTAGCAATAATACTATTAAAAAATCTAAACAATATGAATTGTATAAAAAACATGAACTATTAATAACCAAAATTATTCTTTCTTTTACTACTTTACTTCATTTTATTTATGGTATTTTTAAATTAGGAACTGGAATCTATTATATGTCTTGGTGGTTTATCACTTTTGCAGTTTACTATCTAATTTTATGTTTAATGAAACTATCTATTGTAAAAGATATTAAAAATAAAGTAGGCCAAAATTTAAAAGCTGAATATAAAAAACTAAAATTAACCGGTATCATGCTTTTATTTTTAAATTTAATATTATCTGGTATGGTAATTCTAATAATTAACCAAAAAGAAGAAATATCTTATGCTGGCTTTATTATTTATATAGTTGCTATGTATGACTTTTACTTAATCATAAGTGCTATAATAAATGTAATTAAATATCGCAAAGATCATAGTCCACTTTTAGCATCAAGTAAATGTCTTAATTTAACTGTAGCCATGATTTCTATGACTTCTCTTGAAGTAGCAATGGTATCAGAGTTTGGAGCAAACGATAATGAATTTAAAATTATAATGACTAGTATTATGGGCTTTGTAGTATGTTTAATAAATACGTCTATGTCTATCTATATGATAGTTAGAGCTAATAAAAAATTAAAAAGTATCTAATACAAATTTAATATGTAAGTTTGCCTTTTTATGGTATAATAAAAAACAAGGGTGATAATATGGGCTTATTTGAATTTTTAACAAGAGAAGAGAAAAAAGAAACCACAGAAGATCTTATTTATGAAGAAGGAAGAGACTTAGGTATGAGCGACGAAGAAATAGAAGATGCCATAAATAGTGGACTTTCTCCTGAGGAATGGTTAGAAGAAAATGAATATGAAAACTACCTAGAGCAAGAATTAGATAAATAATAATTATATTAATCTAATTTTTTATTTAAATTTCTTTAGTCTTAAACTAATTTAACTACCATTTAAAACATTTCTAATTATCAATTAAAAAACAAAAAAGAATTAAATTGTCATAAAAAGTAAAACTAAACGTACATTTTACTAAGAGGTGTTTAACTTGAAAAAAGTATTGATATTTATCTTATTAGGGACATTTTTTATAAATATTTCTCCTACAAAAGCTTTAGATACTCTAAACTTAGATGCTGAAAGTGCTATTTTAATAGATAATAAAACAGGTAAAGTTTTATATGAAAAAAATTCTACTACCAAACTACCCATGGCAAGTATGACTAAAATTATGAGTATGCTTTTAATCATGGAACAAATATCAAATGGTAATCTAAACTTTAAAGACACAGTTTTAATCAGTAAAAATGCTAGTAGTATGGGTGGTTCTCAAGTATTTTTACAAGCAGGTGAGACCTATAAAGTTGAAGATTTATTAAAATGCATTGCTGTATCCAGTGCTAATGATGCCGTTGTAGCTATGGCCGAAAAAATAAGTGGCAGTGAAACAGCATTTGTTGATGCTATGAACGCTAAAGCTAAAGAATTAAACTTAATTAATACCCATTTTGCTAATCCTCATGGCCTAGATAATGAAAATCATTATTCAACTGCATCTGATATGGCCAAAATAGCTCAAGAACTTTTAAAACATGAAGAAATTCTTCGTTTTACTTCCATTTATGAAGATTATTTAACCAAACCTGATGGCTCTCAAATATGGCTTGTTAATACTAATCGTTTAGTTAGATTTTATGATGGAGTAGATGGCTTAAAAACCGGTTATACTCCAGAGGCCGGATACTGCCTAACAGCCACTGCTAAAAAAAATAATATGCGCTTAATTAGTGTTGTTATGAAATCCAGTAGTGCTGACGCGCGTAGTAAAGATACCGCAACTCTCTTAACTTATGGCTTTAATTCTTATAAAAATAATATTATCTTCTCTAAAGATAAAGCGTTAGGTAAACTAAATATAACCAATGGTAAAAAAGAAAAAGTTTCAGTTTATTTAAAAAATGATGCTTCTGTTCTTCTAAAAACAACTGAAAAAATCGAAAATTATAGTTTTAATATTAAAGGTAATGAAATAATAGCTCCTCTAAAAGCCAATAGTAAAGTAGGTACAGCTGAAATAATAGATAATGAAGGAAATATCATAGGTGAAGAAGATATAATAATAAAAGAAGATTTAAAAAAAGCTGAATTTTTTGATTATTTTAAACATAATTTAAAACTAATAACCAGTGGAAAATAATCTATTGGTTTATTTTTTAATTTATCTTTAATTGACAATTTGATTTAATATTATTATAATTTATTTATATGCAAGAATGGCGGAATCGGTAGACGCGCTACTTTGAGGGGGTAGTGAGCTTATGCTCGTGAGAGTTCAAGTCTCTTTTCTTGCACCAAATTGAATTAAACTCGGGACTTTTATAGTCTGAGTTTTCATATAGTTAAATATTTACCAATTTATAAATTTAAAAAAACTTTATATATTATTTTTGCATATTATTAAAAATGATTACAAGTAATATTTAAAGTTTAATATTTAAGGAGTAATATGGAAATAGATTATTTTTGCTTTAGTGTTCCTAATCTAACTTCAAATGATTATATTATAAATGAAGAAGATAATGAAAACACTATTTGGATAAAATCTCAAGAACAAGAATTAATGGTATCTGCTAAAGAAAATAATCTATTAGTATTATTTGATAGAACCACCAAAAAATTTTATAAGGATAATGAAGAAATTAATCTCAAAGGAAAAGTTATTTTTCCTCGCAGTTTTATCCCTTATGAAGAAGAACTTTTAAATTATTTAGACCAAAATGGTGCTAAATCTATTGAAACACTAAAAGATTTAGAACAAATAATTAATTGGCCTCAAAAGATTCAACCCATTTATAGAAGGGTTATCCCAACTTCTTATAAAGAATTTCAACAAAACGTCGAAACTTATCAAAAAAATTTCAAAAATATATTTTTTAAAACTGCTAAAAAAAGTCAAACCCACTGTATTTTAAAATATTTTGGTAATGTTAATATTGGCGAAAATCAACTTTTTGTAACCAAGCCTCCCTTATGGAATATATCTTTAGAAGATACCATTTTTCTTTCTGACGTTTTCCAACCTATCGAAGATAAAGAAAATAATATAGATTGTAAAGAATATCGAGCTTTCATTTTAAATAATACCTTATTAAGTATTTCTAGGTCCTATATTGATTATCCAACCCTAGTACCAAATGAAATAAAATCATTTGTTGAAAAGCAAATCAATAAAGCCCTTTTAATACCTGATTTTCCAAGTAGTTATGTCTTAGATATAGGAGAAATGTCAATAAATGGTAGGGAAGTAATAGATATTATCGAATATAATTCAATCTGTTCCTCTGGCCTTGAGGTTTGTAATCTTTTAGTAGACGATTTATTAAATCAAAAAGCTCCATCAATTAAACTTATCAGGCAAAGAAAAGACATATAAAGCGTAATTATTTTAATAAAAACCCCACCAGAATAAAAAATATGATAAAATATAAAATGAGGAGGATTAATTTATGAAATATAATTATCCAATTAAATATACTGCTATGCCCATTATAGAACAAGTAGGGTGGTCTTATGGTTTAAATGAATTAGAAAGAGATTATGACGTAGTTTGCTATATAGTATCAAAATGCTATTTAATAAGCGATAAAATAAAATATAAAGAAGATGGTAAAACCGAGCATGAATATGAAGTTGTATTTCCCTATCAAAAAAGTCAATATCATAATTGGAAAAGAGTTATTCCAACATTTAATAATAAGTGTACTAATTCAAATACTGTCGAAAAAGTATTTGATACTTATGAAGAGGCTTTAGAATTTACCAACGAAAAAAATCAAAAATTATGCGCCAAAACTTGGTCTTATCTACCATATTCCAAAGATTTAAACCACCAAATTTCTCAAAAAATCCAAGAATTTAATAATAAATTATCTAAATACAAACTATTAGAACAACAAATTTTAACTAACACCACTAATCTAAACCCAAAAAATATAAAAAAACTATCTAAGTTAATAATAAATCATGAAGGCCAAACCAAAGTTTTATCTAGCACTCTATATGAATATTTAAATTATTCTACCTATTCCAACTATATTATATATTCTGTATCTAAAGAGCAATATCAAAAGTTATTAATGTTACTCACCAATAAAGATACATCCAATATTTCAAGTATTATTAAAACTGCTACTCCAATTTTATATCATAACTATCAAGCAAACAATAAAAATATACTGCTCATCAATAAAAATGGTAATGTTCTATATTATATAAATGAAAGGGGCACTTTAATAAGCAATGATAACCAAGAATTACCCAATGTTTTACTAAGTGCCATAGACAATAAAACCGAAATTTCCTTTACAACTGAAACCCTTGAAGATATAATACTAAGTTTTAATCAAGATAAATATCAATATATAACTCCAACTGCCATTTCAGAGTCAGTTCTAAAAAGAACTTTATGATAAAAATAAGAAATAAGTATCAAAATTTACTGTTACTTTTTTCTTTTTAAAATTTATTTAGTTACTTTATAAATTAAATTTAAAAAATACATTAAAATCGCTAAAATTATCATTTTAAAAAACACTCAATATTTTAAGCTTATTTTAATAAAGTCTTATTTTCTACCAATAAAAAAATTAAAAATTCAAATTAAAATATTAAATATTAATTCTAAAGAGGAGGGTACCTATGAATAACTTTTGGTCTCCCTGGCATGGCTGCCATAAATGTAGTCCTGGCTGTCTTAACTGCTATGTCTACTATTTAGATAGTAAAAGAAACAAAGATGCCAGTATTATCACAAAATCTAAAACCAATTTTAATCTTCCTTTAAAAAAGGACCGTCATGGTAACTATAAAATTCCCGGTGGAACTGAAGTAGCTACCTGTTTTACCAGTGATTTTTTTCTTAAAGAAGCCGATGCTTGGCGTAAAGACTGTTGGGAAATGATAAAAATTAGAAGTGATCTCCATTTTTTAATATGCACTAAAAGAATAGACCGTTTTAATACCTGTATCCCTGAAGGTTGGAATGAAGGCTACCCCAATGTAACTATCGCTGTAACCTGTGAAAACCAAGCTATGGCCGATTATCGTCTACCTATCTTTTTAAATATTAAAGCTGCTCATAAACTAGTCTTTGTCGGCCCTATATTAGAATATGTAGATTTAAAACCTTACTTAAAAACTGGCAAGATAGAAGGAGTATCAGTAAGTGGTGAATCTTATGACAATGCCCGAATCTGTGATTTTAACTGGGTAAAACAAATTTATAAAGATACTTTAAAATACCATGTTCCCTTTAATTTCCATCAAACTGGTTCTAACTTTTTAATGAATGGTAAAATTTATAAAATATCTCATAATGAAGAATATGATCAAGCTAAAAAAGGAGAGGAGTACTTAAGAAAAACTCTTTAACCTTCAATTTTTTCTAATCTCCTTTTCTAATCTCTTTTCCTAGTCTCTTTCAATCTAACTTTTTAAAAAATTAATTTCCTTACTATCTAATTTGCACTATTTCCTAAAATATGGTAAAATAAAACCATTAAAGGGGCAAAATTATGTTAAGAAGAAGTTTATATAAAAAACGTGGTCGTAATGCTTTTTATCATAACTGGAAAAATTCCATTATTATTTGCTTTTTATACGCCATATTAATTGGTTCCTCAATTGTTACAATCAATCAAGAATTTGATTATGACTATCGTAATAATATTAAAGTTTTAAATATAAGAAGTTTAGAAGGGGATACTAACTCTAGTATCGTAAATGAATTTATCAATAGTATAACTCCCACCAAACCATATGAAAACAAATTTTTAACCAAAGCTACAAGAGGTATTATTGGTACATTAGTAAATAATATTTCCAAAACAGGCTCCTTCCTCTTTGGTGGTCTAAATGCCTTAAATGAAGCTTTATTTAAAGACCGTATTGGAGCCAGTATTATTATTATAATCGGCGCCATTCTCTCTTTATTTTATTGGATATTTGTAAGTAAAGTCTTAGAAGTTGGTCTATGTCGTTTTTTCTTAGAAAACCATCGTTTCACCAAAACTAAAGTAAACAAACTAATCTTACCATATCGTTTAAAAAAAGTTTCCAATATTGCTTATACCATGTTTATTAAAAACCTCCAAACTATTTTATATGGTCTAACTATTATAGGTGGTTTTATCAAATATTATGAATATCGCTTAGTTCCTTTTATTCTTGCTGAAAACCCCAATATCAAAACTAAAGATGCTCTTAATCTATCTAAAAGTATGGTAGAAGGCTATAAATGGGAACTATTCAAACTTGATGCATCTTTTCTTGGTTATCAACTCTTAGGCTTTCTAACTCTTAATATTTCTAATTTAGTATTTACTAATCCCTATATAAATGCTACCTATGCTGAAGTCTATCTTTATTTACAAGATTTAGCTAAAACGAGAGGCTGCCCTAAAGCTTCTTTATTAAACGATGCTCTCTTAGATGGTGATTTAGTCTTTAATGAATATCCTATCTATGATACTTTATTAAAAGGTACTAAAGCTTCTAAACTATTAAGCTTTAACTATAATCGTAATTATTCTTGGCTTTATTTAATATTAATCTTTTTTACCGTCTCTATTATGGGCTTCTTTTGGGAAACATTCCTTCATTTATTTCGCTATGGCTATTTTGTTAAAAAAGGAACTTTACATGGCCCCTGGTTACCTATCTATGGCGGAGGAAGTCTTGCTATTTTAGTTTTACTAAAAAAATACCGTAAAAATCCTTTTGTCTACTTTATTCTTACCATGCTTGTATGTGGTATAATTGAATATCTAACCAGTCTTTATTTAGAATTAGTTCATCACTTATCTTGGTGGAGTTATGAAGGTTTCTTCTTAAATCTAAATGGTCGTATCTGTCTTGAAGGCTTAATAATCTTTGGCATTGGTGGCGTCTTAGTAACCTATATTTTAGCTCCTATAATAAGCAATATTTTTGATAAAATAAATCATGAACTCTTAGTTATTATCTCTATAGTTTTAGTATCTTTAATTATCTATGATTTTTATATTTCCTCTATCAACCCTAATAAAGGCGAGGGTATTACTAATACAGTTTATTTAACCAAATCTGAAACTAACTGAATTAAACTTTAAATTCAGTTTTTAATTTTCTAAAATTATGATATACTTATAATTAGTCTAGGAGGTCTTTAAAATGAATAAAAAAGGATTTACTTTAATTGAAATACTCTGTGTTATAGTACTACTTTCTCTAATCGCCTGTGTTGCCTCGGCAAGTATTCTAAAATTTTCTCAAAGTAGTAAAGAAAAACTCTACTGTACTAAAATGTCTCTCATAAAAACTGCTGCCCAAAATTATGGCTACAACAATGAATATGAATTAGACAACAGTTCCAAATTATATGAAAATAATCCTAGCCTTACTATAACTATCAATGATTTAGTAAAAAGTGGCAATCTAAAATCTGATAAAGATTCTTTAGTATTAAACCCTATAGATGATACTTCTCTAAATGATACTAAAATAATTATCTACAAACTAAATAATCAAATAAAAGTCTTAATCGAAAATGATAATATTTGTTAAAAACAACAATCTGTGATACAATAACTATCAAAAAAGGAGAATAACTATGAAAAAATGTGTTTGTTTAATTGGAAAACCCAATGTTGGAAAATCCAGTATTTTTAATAAACTAATTAAATCTAAGAAATCTATTATTTTAGATGAAGCAGGTATAACCAGAGACCGTATTTATGGTACAGTTACCTATAAAAATAAAACTTTTTCTTTAATTGATACTGGAGGACTTACCACCGAAAATCATGATTTTAACCAAGAAATAAAAATGCAAGCGGAACTTGCAATAGATGCCTCTGATACTATTTTATTTGTAGTTGATGGTAAAAATGGTCTTGATAATACTGATTATTTTATCCGTGATATGCTTATTAAAACCTCTAAAGAAGTTATCGTTTTAGTAAACAAAGTTGATAATGAAAAAAGAAAAGACAATATCTATGAATTTTATGAACTAGGTTTTGAAACTATTATTCCCGTAAGTGCTGAACACAATATTGGTTTTACTGAAACTTTAGAATTACTTACCAAAAATATTCCTGAAAATCTCCAAGATATCAAACCAATTCCTAAATTCTGTATTATAGGTCGACCTAATGTTGGTAAAAGCAGTTTAATTAATGCCTTATTAAATGAAAAAAGAGCCATTGTCTCAAATATCGCTGGAACTACCCGTGATTCTTTTGATACTAAATTTACATATAATAAACAAGAATACATAGTTGTTGACACCGCTGGTATGCGTAAAAAAGGCCGTATCTATGAAAATGTTGAAAAATATAGCTATCTAAGAAGTATGCGAGCAATAGATGAATCAGACGTCTGTGTTGTTGTCATAAACGCTGAAGAAGGCATAATTGAGCATGATAAACATATATTAGGTTTTGCTCTTTCTGCTGGTAAAGGTATAGTTTTAGTAGTAAATAAATGGGATACTATCTCTAATCCTGACCAAGAAATCAAAAAATGGAAAACTAAACTTAACAATGAATTTCAATTTGCAAGTTTTATCAAAGTTGTTTTTGTATCAAGCACCAAAAAAACTCGTATTTCTTCTTTAATGCCTGAGGTTATTAATGCCTATTTAAACAATCAAAAACAAATAGCTACCAATAAACTTAACGACGTTATAAATGATGCCGTAAGCCTAAATGCTCCTCCAACCTTTAAAGGTAAAAGATTAAAAATATATTTTGTAAGTGAAACCGGTCTAAAACCTCCTAAATTTACTTTCCAAGTAAACAATAAAAACTTAGTTCATTTTAGTTATGAACGCTATTTAGAAAATAAACTTCGTGAAAACTTTGATTTAACAGGAACACCTATTATTCTTCAATTTAAAAATAAAAACGACCGTGAATAAAAAAGCCATTTTCAAAATAGCTTTTTTAATAATTAATTTTTTATTTTTTCTCGTTCATCAACTCTTTTTTTAGTAATAATATGTTCTTCATTATAAGTAGTAAGTAAAGTAGGGCTAATTCCTAATTTATGAGCTAATAAATCAATATAATCAGTTGTAATATTTTCTTCTCCTCTTTCTACACAAGCTAAATACTTATGTGATAAACCTAAATTAGAATAAAACTTTTCCTGACTTAATCCACTTTTATAACGAAAATATTTTAAATTCATTCCTATTATAACTTTTAAATCCATGTAATTAACTCCTTACACTTAATATTATTGATAATTACTCCTAATGTCTACCCACCTATAACTATACAAAATTTGACATAACTAAATTTTTGGTATATTATATATCTAGTGGAGGAATTATGGTAAAAAGTAGTACAAAAGTAAATTTTAATTTAAAAAATTTACGCCAAAAAAATAATATGTCATGTGCTGAAGTTGCTAAAAATATTGGCATTTGCAAAGCTTATTATTGGCAAATAGAAAATGGTAATCGCCGTCTTTATTATGATTTAGCTCTTAAAATTGCTAAAATATATAATAAAAAACCTGATGATATTTTCTATGATTATTATAAATAAAAACCCAAAAATACTTTCTAACATATAATATCTTAGGAGGTATTTTTTTATGCTTGATGATTCTTTATTTAAAAAAGTTTACAAAAAAACCAAAGTAGACAAAAAAACTATTATTTCTCTAGCCGAAAAATTACAGAAAGGAAATATGCAAGATGAAGCAACAATCCTTGAAGTTATCGATACTTTAAGTCAAATGACAGGTAAAAAAGTTAGTCCTGAATTAAAAGAAAAAATCTTAAAAAAAGTCGTCTCTAATGATGTTCCAAATAATGTAAGTGATATGTTTTAAAAATTTTTAATTGCGGGTTTGCAATTTTTCTGTTATAATATCCCTTAGGTGGAGTACATGGAACAAGTTTTAGAAATTTTAGAAAAATTAAAAGAAATTGAAAATGGTTGGATGGATATTGATAAAAATATCTATAAAAACATTGATAAAGGTTTCAAAAAGAAATATGTTTTACAAAGTCCTGAAGAAACTTTAGAAAATAAAGTTGGCACTAGTTTTGATTTAGTTGAACTTGAAAGAACATATTTTAAAAACCTAGGTGTTAAATTTAATGCTTACTTTATGATTTATTATGAATCAAAAAGAATTTACACTCATACATTTATTGTTTATGAACAAGATGAAAAATTTTATTGGTTCGAATCTTCTTGGGAACATGACAAAGGTATCCACGAGTTTATGTCTTTATATGATTTACTAACTACTATTCGTACTAAGTTTATCAAATATAATAATATTAAATTTATGGATAATGACTATCTCTGTGTTTATAAATATAAAAAACCTAAATTCCATATTGGTTTAAAAGAATTTTATAAACACTGTGAAAGTGGCGAAAATGTTATAATTTAATTGCTAAATAATAAAATGTATGCTATAATCTAAACGTTAAAGCGATAATTAAAAGATATGATTTATAAAGTATATTTTAAAGAGAGTTAACATTTGGTGTAAGTTAATAAATATCTTTATAAGTTACTCCTTTTATAGTGATATAATAATATCCGGTAAAAACCGTTATCAAAATTAAGTAACTAATTGGATGGTACCGCAGAATTGCTCCAAGCATTCTGTGGTTTTTATTTAAAAAAATAAGAAAGAGATGATAAAGATGATTAATATTAAAGAAAATGAAAAATTAAGTATAATGAACCATAGTTGTGCTCATTTACTTGCTCAAGCTGTAAAGCATTTGTATCCCAATGCTTTATTTTGGGTAGGACCTGTAATCGAAGATGGTTTCTATTATGATATTGACTTAGGCGATATAACTCTAACTGAGGAAGACTTACCAGCTATCGAAAAAGAAATGAAAAAACTTGTTAAAGATGGCAAACGTATTTACCGGGAAGAAATATCTAAAAGTGAAGCTTTAGAAAAATTTAAAAATGACCCTTATAAAATTGACTTAATTTCCCGAATGGATGAAAAAAATACAATAATCAGTTGTTACACTCAAGGAGATTTTACTGACCTTTGTCGTGGTCCTCATGTTGAATCTACTAAAGTTTTAAAAAATTTTAAACTTCTAAAAGTAAGTGGTGCTTACTGGAAGGGTGATGCTAAAAATCATATGCTTCAACGTATCTATGGTATTTGCTTTGAAACTCCTGAAGAACTTGAAGCTCATTTAAAAGAACTTGAAGAAAGAAAATTAAGAGACCATCGTAAACTTGGTAAAGAACTAGGTATCTTTATGACTTCTGATTTAGTCGGTAAAGGTCTTCCTATGTATCTTCCCAATGGTTATATTATTTGGGAAGAATTAGAAAATTACATTAAAGGTAAAGAAAAAGCTTTAGGCTACAAACACGTTTTAACTCCTCCTTTAGGTAATGTTGAACTTTATAAAACTTCTGGTCACTGGGCTCATTATCAAGAAAATATGTTCCCTAAAATGGAAGTAGAAGGGGAAGAATTTGTTTTAAGACCTATGAACTGTCCGCATCATATGATGATTTATGGTAATGATATTCACTCCTATCGTGATTTACCTATCCGTATTGGTGAAATAGCTCGTGATTGCAGGTTTGAGGCAAGTGGAGCCTTAAAAGGTATTGAAAGAGTAAGAACTTTCTGTCAAAATGATGCTCACCTTTTTGTAACTCCTGAACAAATAAAATCTGAGTTTGAATCAGTTGTAAATTTAATATTAAATGTTTACCAAGAACTAAATATTACCAACTACCGTTTTGAATTATCCCTAAGAGATCCTGAAGATAAAGTAAAATACTATCCCGATGATGAAATGTGGAACAATGCTGAAAATATGCTTCGTAAAGTTTTAGATGAAATAGGTATTGACTATCTTGAAAAAATCGGAGAAGCTGCCTTTTATGGCCCTAAATTAGATGTCCAAGTAAGACCAGCCGTAGGTAACGAATATACTTTATCTACCTGTCAATTAGACTTTTGCCTACCTATGAAATTTAATCTAACCTATATTGATAAAGATGGTGAAAAGAAAACTCCAGTTGTTTTACACCGTGCTGTATTTGGCAGTCTTGACCGTTTTATCGCGTATTATTTAGAAGAAACCAAAGGAGCCTTACCAGTATGGTTATCTCCAGTTCAAGTAAATATTATTCCTGTAAACAATGAATATCACCTAGAGTATGCCAAAAATTTATTTACTGACCTAAAAAATAACAACATTCGGGTTAATTTAGATAATAGAGATGAAAAACTAGGCTATAAAATGCGTGAATCTGTCATGAAAAAAATCCCATATACTCTAATTTTAGGCAATAAAGAAGTAGAAGCTAAAACTATTAGCTATCGAAAATATGGCAGTGAAGAAACTATAACTATATCAAAAGAAGAATTTATAACTAAAATATTAGAAGAAATCAAAAATCATGAATTTGCTAACTAAAAAACTAATCAAGAAATGTTAATCTTTCTAAATTATAATCAATAATAAAAAGATTAACCATTTCTTTTTTTTAAGTTTTAAGTTATAATTAAAATGGTGAAGATAATGCACAATGATACTAGGAAAAAAATAACTGACTTTTTATTTATTGGTACTCCATGGCAAGATTTAACTATCTATGATTTAGTTATTATTTTAGGAAATGATTATTATAAAGAAAATGCTTTAACCATTAAAAAACTATTAGATAATGAAAAAATTACTAATACAACAAAAATCATAATAACGGGTAATAAAGGAACTATCAATGAAAATATAAGAGAAACTGAAGCTGAAATAATCTTTAAGCATCTCTTAGAATTAGGCTTAGATTTAGACTGTATTTTAGAAAAAAATGCCACCAATATCAAAGAAAACTTATTATATGTAAAAGATATTATTAAAGATTTTACCAACTATCAAAAAATTCTTATAATTGGCAAATCTTTTATTGGAAGACGTGTATTAATGACTTTAGATAACTTAAACTATCCCTTAGAAAAAATTAATTTTTATGGTTTAGAAGTAAATATCAAAAAAGATAATTGGTATACTATCCAAGAATCTAAAAAAAGAATAATGGAAGAATTAATCCGTATTGCAAACTATACATTAAAAGGTGATTTAAAAATGGAGGAAAATATATGAAAGTGTTAGTTATTCCATCATGGTACCCCAATGGCCATGATAAATTATTAGGTATCTATCATAAAGAATATTGTGAAGCTTTAAGTAAAAACAATATTGAAGTAGATATGCTCTATATCGATCGTCAAAGACTAAATGCTCCTTTAAAATATTTATTTATGAAAAAAAATGTAATTGTAAACGAAAATGGTTATCATGTCTATATCAAAAGAATGTTAGATATTCATAAAATAAGTTTTAACTATCAATTAAAAAAATACTATCAAAAATTAGAAAAACTTTACTTAGAATATCTAAAAACCAATTCTAAACCTGATATTTTACATGCGATGGTAACTATACCTGCTGGCTATGCTACGTGTCTTTTAGGTAAAAAATATAATATTCCTGTTGTTGTAACAGAACACGCCAGTTATTTTAAACGTTTCTTCAATGAAGAAAATGAAAAATATGGTCGTTTTGTTTTAGAAAACAGTACTTTTACTACTGTAAGTAATTTTATGACCAAAGAAATCACTGATATGGGTGCTGAATCTCTCGTTCTACCAAATCTTGTTGATACGGAAATATTTAAAAAACCTCGTCATAAAATAAAAGAACTAAAATTAGTTACAGTCTCTGCCCTCCGAGAAGGAAAAGAAATAGATAAAATAATTGAAGCTCTAAAAATAATCAATTCTAAAGGTTATAATGCTACTTTAACCATTGTAGGAGACGGCTTTAAAGAAAAATATTATCAAGATGCTTGTCATAATTTAGGTATGGATAAATATGTTACTTTTGTTGGCCGTAAAACTAAAGAAGAAATATCTAATATATTATTAAACCACAATATTTTTGTTATCGCAAGCCTCAAAGAAACTTTCTGTATTCCTGGTATTGAAGCTTTAGCTAGTGGTATGCCAGTTGTTTCAACTAAATGTCTAGGTCCTGAAGAATATATCGACGAAACCTGTGGTAAACTTGTAGGAATTGGTGATTATGAAGAACTTGCCGAAAGTATTATCTATGTTTATGAACACTTAGATGATTATAATCTCCATCATTTAAGAGAAATTGCTGACCACTACAACAGTACTTCAGTTGTAAAAAAAGCTTTAGCCATTTATGAAAAAATAAGACGTTAAATGACTGTCTTTTTCTTTTCTATTATTTAAAATTATTGTATAATTAAAGTAGGTGGTAAAAATGAAGAGAGTTATTTTAGTAGATGGCAACAATTTAATGTTTAGAAGTTATTATGCAACCGCATATACTGGTAATACCATGCGTAATTCAAAAGGTTTTCCAACTAATGCCTTATATGGCTTTGTAAATATGATAAATAAAATTATTAATGAAGAAAAACCTCTTTATATCGCGGTCGCATTTGATATAGGTAAAAACTTTCGAAAAGAAAAATATGATTTTTATAAAGAAGGAAGAGAAAAAACTCCCGATGATTTAATAAAACAAATGCCAGTTGCTCGTGATATTCTTGATGCGATGGGTATTAAACATTTTGAACTTGCTCCTTATGAAGCCGATGATATCATTGGAACCCTTGCTAAAATGGCCGACTTAGACCCTGAATATGATGCAACTATCATATCTAGTGATCGCGATTTATTACAATTAATAAGCCCTGTCGTAGATGTCAAACTCTTAAAGCAAACTGGTTATATTAAATATAATCCCGAAACTTTTTTTAATGACTATGGAATTGAACCTCTAAAAATTATAGATTTAAAAGCTCTCGCCGGTGATTCCTCAGATAATATTCCCGGTGTAAAAGGAATAGGGGAAAAAACAGCTTTAAAACTTCTTCAAGAATACGGCTCTTTAGAAGGAGTATATGATAATATCTCCTCTATTAAAGGAAAAACTAAAGAAAAATTAGAACTTGATAAAGCAAATGCTTTTATGAGTAAAGATATTGCCACAATTTATCGTGAAGTCCCTTTAAATATAACCTTCGAAGATATAAAATACACTGGCGAAAAAGAAGATGAATTAAGAGAAATCTATGAAGATTTAGAGTTCTATTCCTTACTTAAAAATTTTACTCAAAAAGAACTACCCAAAACTGACTTAGAATTTACTGAAGTAACGGACTTAACTAATCTAAATTTAACTGAAGAAGTAAGTATCTATGTTGAAACTGATAATGAAAACTATCATAAAGGCTCTATTTTAGGTTTTGCTCTAAGTGATAAACTCCATAACTATTATCTCGATGCTAAATTTTTTCCTGCTGTCTTTACTTATCTTAAAAATAAAGTAGTATATACCTACAATGCTAAAGCTCTTGAAGTCTTAAGAAAAAGATTTAAAGGTGAGCCTCTTACCTGCAATTATGATTTAATGATTAGTGCCTATCTTCTAAATGGTTTTACCAAAGATGATATTGCCTTCTTAATGCGTCCTGAAGGAATTGAAGTTACCTTTTATGAAGATGCTAAAAAAACTAATTTTAGTAATATTACCAATCTAAAAAAAGACTTAGTCTTAAAATCTCGTTTTATCCATGAAACACGTGACTATTATATCAAAGAATTAAAAAAAGAAAGTATGTATGAATTATTTAAAGATATCGAAATGCCTCTAACCTATGTTCTTGCCGATATGGAATATGTTGGTGTCAAAATTGATAGTAACGTTTTAGACGAAATAAAAGAAGAAGCCACTCTTAAATTAGATATAATATCTAAAGAAATCTATAATATGGCCGGTTGTACTTTTAATATTCAAAGTCCTAAACAACTTGGTGAAATCCTCTTTGAAAAACTTGGGCTTGCTACCGGTAAAAAAACTTTAAAAGGCTATAAAACAGATGCTGCCACTTTACAAAAACTTCGTACCAAACACCCCATAATAGATTTAATTTTAGAATATCGTAATTATAGTAAAATATTATCTACCTACACCATTAGTTTAGAAAATGCTAAATTTCCTGATTCTAAAATTCATACCATTTTTAAACAAACTCTAACTAGAACGGGACGTCTCTCAAGTGTTGAGCCTAATCTTCAAAATATTCCTGTAAGAGGGGAAGAAGGTCGTCGTGTAAGAAGGGCATTTATTCCTTCTAATGATTTATTTTTAAGTATTGATTACTCGCAAATAGAACTTCGTATTTTAGCTCATATCTCTGGTAGTCCAGAATTAATCGCCGCTTTTCAAAATGACCAAGATATTCACACTAAAGTTGCTGCCGATATATATGGTGTAAATGAACAAGACGTAACCAAACTTATGCGTTCTACTGCCAAAGCTGTTATTTTTGGTATAGTTTATGGTATAAGTGGTTTTGGCCTCGGTGAAAACTTAAACATTGATGCTAAAGAAGCCTCTAAATTTATAAATAAATATTATGAATTATATCCTGGTGTAAAAAACTATATGGATAATATAATTAAAGAAGCTTATCAAAATGGCTATGTAAGAACTCTATTTAATCGTAAAAGAGTTATTGAAGAATTAAATAATCGTAACTATATGATTCGTCAGTCAGGAGAAAGAATTGCCCTAAATACTCCAATTCAAGGAACTAGTGCCGATATAATAAAAAAAGCTATGGTCCTAGTTTTTGAAGAATTTAAAAAACATAATATCAAAAGTAAAATGGTTCTTCAAATACATGACGAATTAGTTATAGATACTCTAAATGAAGAAGTCGAAATAGTCACCGATATTGTCAAAAATGTTATGGAAAATGTTATAGAATTATCTGTTCCTCTAAAAGTAGGAATAGCTAGTGGTAAAGATTTATATGAAGCAAAATAATTAAAAAGGAGGAATTAATATGCCTGAAATTGCTGAAGTAGAAACAGTAAGAAATACTCTAAAATCTCAAATTTTAAATAAAAAAATAACTAAAGTAGAAGTCTTCTATGAACCCATGATTGAAAGTAATATAACTAGTTTTACTAAAGATTTAATCAATCATAGTTTTATTGATATTAAAAGAAAAGGTAAATGGTTAATCTTTGAAACTGAAGATCGTTATTTATTATCTCATCTTCGTATGGAAGGAAAGTTCTTTCTAAAAAAATCAAACGAACCCAAAGACAAACATGAACACGTAATTTTTACCTTTCAAGATAATACCACTTTAAGATATCATGATACCCGTAAATTTGGTCGTATGAATTTAATCAAAAAAGAAGAACTAGCAACTACTGCAAGTATTGCTAAACAAGGCCTTGAACCTGGCGATAAAAATTTAACTAGCTCTTATTTATTAACTAAATTTAAAAATAAAAAACTCCCCATCAAAACAGTTTTATTAGACCAAACTATAATTAGTGGTTTAGGCAATATTTATGTTAATGAAGTCTTATTTTATGCTCGTATTAATCCTTTAAAAGAAGCATCAAAGTTAACTAAAGAAGAATGTGATCTAATTGTTAAAGGAAGTAACGAAATTATAACGGAAGCTATAAAAATGGGTGGAACTACGATTAAAAGTTATACTTCAAGTCTAGGTGTAACAGGAAGATTTCAACAAAAACTCAAAGTCCATAAAAAAGAAGGGGAACCATGTTCAATCTGTAATACTCCCATTGTAAATATTAAAATTGGTGGAAGAAGTACTTACTATTGTCCTACTTGCCAAAAATAATAAGAAGAATAAATTGTTTTATTTTTTTAATAAATCAGCTAAATATATTTCTTCTTTTTTATTTTTACCAATTTTCTTACATTTTTTAATATCATTAACTAAATTTTTAATATTATTTTTAAAATAATCATTCCAAAATTGAGTTGTATTATCATATAAATGCCCATTTAAAGAAATATGCTTTTTTGCAAAATCTTTAGCTTTAATTTTAGATTTTTCTTTATTAAATTTATCAAATAAATTTTTATCAATAATAAGTAAAATTTCTAACTCAGGATGTGTATGACATTTTAATATTTGTTTATAATCAATTATATGTTTAATACTTTCAGGAATTTTTAATTTATCTGTGAATTTATCACCAATTCTAATTATTTTTAAATTACTACAATTATAAGAGTTTATTAAATTAACAAGATAAGGAACTAATTGTCTAGCATGATAAATATCTAATCCCAACAAATCATTTCTATTAAATATTAATAGATTATTATCTAAAAGTAAATTTACTACAGCTTTCTCATTAGGTCCTTCACACATAATTAAATATTTCATTTAATTTCCTGCATAAGCTCCTTTTTTAAATTCATTAGTGTTTCATAATTAATTGCAGTATTAAAATAATTTTCATAAAGTTTTTTACTTTTAATTGAATCACTTCTTAAATTGTAATCATACATATTTTCTACAATTATTCTCTTTTTATTTTGCTTACAAATAATAATGTTATCTGTTCTACTAGTTAAATCTAATAATTCAGGATAATGAGTTGAAAAAATTAAAGTAGAATGATATTTATTAATGCTTTTATCTTTAAATAAATTAATAATATTATCAATTAAAGTTCTCTGAAAGTGTATTTCTATTTCATCAACTAAAACGTCCGCTCCGGAAAGCATTGCTGTAATAATTTGTATATATAAAAATAAACCTTTTGTAGTTCCACTTGAAAGCATACTAAATAATTCTTTTTTGGTTTTAACTTCCTGCGTATTATCATTATATAAAATCATAAATTTATTATTATTTTCTCTTTTAATATCCTTTATATGTTCATCAAGTAAATTAACTACTACACTTAGCATATTAGTATCTAAAGTTTTATAAATTTCAATAATTTTATCTATATCATAAGATAACTCAAAATCTGACCAATAATATAATCCTCGCATTGTAATTTTATTTAAAATAGTATAAATTATTGAAGTATCATCAGGAAGTACAGTATTATTTATTATTTTAGAATATTTATCTAAATTAAAAATATCATTACTATAACTTTTATAATAAAAACAATTATATAATTCTTCATTTTTAAAGCTTACAAAATCATTAATAGGTTCATATCCTAAATCTGTTTTATAATAATATAAATATTTATTATAATAAAAATATAATTCCAAACTAATAGTTTTATTATTATTTTTAATTTCATTTAAAGAGTGTTTTATTTTAAAATTAGAAAGAATATCATAAGCTATAGCTAGAGCTTCTAAAGTTGTAGTCTTTCCACTTGCATTTTTTCCAATTACAGCCATTGTTGCAAACGTATACAAATTATCATCAATCTGATTTAACTCAAACTCCTTATCTTCAATATTCTTTCTTCCCTTAGGTATAAATTCTAAACTAAAGTTATCATCTAATAATTTATAATTTTTAATTATAATTTTTAATAATCTCATCATTTATCCCTCAATTCATCTAAATTATAACGTATTTTTCGTTTAAAGTCAAATACACACTTATTATTTCCGATATATTAAAATATATTCAAAAAAAATAATAAACTTTATTCTAAAAATATCGGTTTATTACTCTTTTCAAATTTCATAATATTATTTTTACTAATCAAACTATATAATAAAGCTGCTTTAATTTCATATTTATAAGTATTAGAATTAGGAATAGGTACCAATCCTACCTCTAAATCTTTCAAACTTTTTAAATAACTTCTTCCTTTCTTATTAAATCCTAAAATCTTAATATATTCAATATCTGCAATCTTATTAATATCTTTAGGAACTTCAAGTAATATATGTATAAGCATTCTTTGAATTTTATTATAAGTATATCTTTTACTCTTAACTAACTTTATTAATTCCTCGATATTATTTGCATCTTTAATTTTTTCTTTTAATCTATTATCTATTCCTTCATCTACCGTTAAATATCTACTTAAATCATTATCTATTAATATCTTATACTTTAAATAAGGAAAAAGCATATCTAAATCTAAATTCTCAATTAATTTAATTACTTTTCTTGGTACATATAATGAAATATCTTCTTTATTTTTAATTCTATTTCTAATATTACTCGCACTTATAATCTCTTTATTTTCTTCTAAATTATGATAATTACTAGTTCTTTTTATTGTATGGGCATCAATTTGATAATTATTTTTATTAATTGCTTTTAAATAAGAAATCCCTAATAAATCATTTGGATTAAAAATATTCTCTTTAATATCTAAAGCTTTAGCTAAAGCAGTGGGATAATTAAGTCCTGTATCTAATAATTCTTTTACTTTTTTATTATATTCACTAGTATTTTGAATTAAACTTACCTTTTTTAAAATTTCAATATCATCGCATTCACTTCCAAAAACAATATCTTTACACCCTAAAATATTTAAAATTTTCAAAGCTGCTTCTGCAAAAATATCAGCACTTTGTCCTCCAAATATAAAGGGTAACTCTACTACTAAATCAACCCCATAAATTAAAGCTGCCAAAGTTTTATTTTCTTTTGAAAGTAAACTAACTTCTCCTCGTTCCAAAAAATAACCATTTAAAACTAATATTAAAGTTCTACCAGGAAACTTCTTTTTAGTCTCTTCTATATGATATATATGTCCCTTATGTAAAGGATTATATTCACAAATAATACCTACTGCTTCCACCATAATCACCAAAATAAGTATATCAAAAAAAATTTATATTTAAAACAATTTCCTCTAATTAATCAAAATTTTACAAATTAAATATTTAATCTCTCTCATATAACTACTTGTTAAAAAAACTAATTTATAATATAATTTAATTGGTGATAAAAATGCCTATTGATTTAACTAAACTAAATACCCAAGACTTTCTAAATATAGATACTGATATTAACATAGATTTAACTAAATTTCCTAATAAAGAAATAAAAGCTTTAAATAATATTCATGTAACCGGTACTATTAACTTTAACCGGACAGATAATTTAGAATTTAATCTTCATTTAACTGGTACTATGCTTCTAATTGATAGTGTTTCTCTATCAGATTATTCTTATCCTTTAGACCTAACAATTGAAGAAGAATATGCCTTAAATAGTCCATTTTTACAAGATTATTACGAAAAAGAACAAAATACACTTGATATTATCGGTATTTTGTGGGAAAATATTGTTTTAGAAGTGCCCATGCGCCATACCAATGTTGAAAATGCCGAAGCTTTTGGCGAAGGTTGGCATCTTGGCACCCCAAATAAAAAAGATACAATCGACCCAAGAATGGCTAAATTAGCTAAACTTTTGGAAAATAGGGAGGAGTGATAATATGGCAGTTCCATTTAGAAGAACAAGTAAAACCAAAAAAAGAATGCGTCGAACTCACTTAAAAAAAGAGGTAGGAGCTTTAACTAAGTGTCCAAAATGTGGAGAAACCCTAAGACCACATCGTGCGTGTACTAAATGTGGTTACTACAAAAATAATGAAGTAATCAAAGTTAATGAAGAAGAATAGTTAGAGTAAAGTCTAACTTTTTTTATTATCAAAAATATAGATTATTATTTTCTTTTGTGTTATACTATAATTATTATAAAGGAGTGTTTCATGTGAAGTATGACGATTTAGAAAAGACTCAAGATTTATTTGATATTAAAGAAAGCGTCCCAACTCCCATTGATAATATAGAAGAAGAGGGGATAAATAAAGATAAATTAACTGATGATTTAACTTTTGGCCTAGTTAGTCCCAACGCATCAGATGCTGTAAAGGGTGCTAAAGAAACTACTGATGATTTTGAAATCCCTGAAATTCCTAAAACCAAAAAAGAAAAGAAAAAAGCCTTAAAAGAAGAAAAAAAATCTTCTTCCTCACCTAAGAAAAAAATAATTGTAATAGCATCTATTATACTTGCTTTAATTATAATTGGCCTAGTTATCTATTTTCTATTTATAAAACCTCATCATTCTGAAGATACTAAAAAACCTAATAAACCAACAGTAATTGTTGAAGCCGAAAACTATCGCTACCAAGATGGTACTTTAACTTTCTTAGATGTCAATGAAAATGAACTTGGAACCTATGAATGTACCAATAAAGAAGAAAAACTATGCTATGTTGCCAGTTATTCTGATGAAGATAACTTTGATATCTCTAAAAATGTTTATGAAAATAATACCGTTATTCCTAAACGCAGTAAAATCTATTTAGATAACTATGTTTTTATAAATGATTCCTCAAGTGAAGAAGAACCTTCTCTAATTCTATACAATATCAAAGACCAAGAAAAATTAGGCACCTATAAATTAGTAAAAGGATTTAGTGATTCTGATTATGTAATTTTAAAAGATACCAATGATAAATATGGAACTATATCTTTTGAAGATGATACCTATAAAACAAAAGTTGAATTTGGTTTCTCATATATTGGTATGTTAAATAAAGATAGTAACTTAGTTATTAAAAATGAAAATAATTACTATATCTATAATCAAGCTGGTGAAGTTCAAAGCAAAGCTCTAGCTTACCCAATTAAAAACTATGATAAAGACCATATTATTGTTGAAAATGAAAATAATTACTATGTTTTTGATTATAGTGCCAATCAAATATTTAATGAAGAATATGAATATATAACTTTATTTGATAAATATGCTGTCTTAATCCAAAATCAAACTCTATATCTAAAAGATTTTGAAAACAATAAATATTTAGAAGATGGTATTGATTTAAATAGTAAAGACTATACTCCATTAAATGTTTATGATAAAAACAAAATTTTCATAGAGAAAAAAGAAGCCTTTAATCTTTCAATTAATGATAATATTATAACTGTTTCTTACAAAAATCATAACACTCCAAAAGAAAAAACAATCAATATTTATGAAGGTCTAGCTAGTTCTAAAATATCTAATCTAAACTATTTTGATGGTAAACTCTATATTTACAAAGATGATATTAAAAGTGAACTAATCGGAGTTTATACTTGTTCTAATAAAAATATTTTAAATAGTGCTGATGATTCCTTTAAAAACTGTACTATTGCTCAAGAATCATTCTTTAGTACTAATGAAATTGAAACCGATAATACAGAAAACTTAGGTTTATTACCAATATTTAATGACCGTTATGCCTTTATTGAAGATACCTTAGATACTTCTAAACCAACCATAACTTTATATGACTTAAAAGATAAAAAAACTTTAAGTAAATATAGCAGTGTTGATGCTGGTAATTATACAACTGAACCTAACCTAACCTTTATTGAAACTGAAGAGGCTTATGTCATGGCTAGCAATAAAAGTAATAAATATGGTGTTATTAAAATAAGTAAAGATAAAGTAAGTAGTGCTATACCCTTTGAATATAATAAAATTGAAAAAATAAAAGAATACTTTATGGCTACTGGTAATGCCGATAACTATATGCTTATCGATTCTAAAGGTGAAATTATCACAGATAAATTAGGTCGCAAAATTGTTGATTACAATGGTGAACACCTAAAAACAATGGATAGTTCAGGTAGATACTATGTAAGTGATTTTAAAGGTTATAGTTTTGATAGCACTGGTTATTTAGATATTACTCTAGGTAGTGATTTCTATGCAGTAGTTACTTCTAATTATAATCTTGATTTAGCTAAATATGATGATCCAACCTTTAGTTTATCTCGCCAAATTGATATTGGTGCCAACTATCAAAATAATTATACTGTGGAAAAAGACAATGGTGGTTATGTTATAACTATTAAAAGTACTAATACTAAATATCGCGTTGATAATTATGGAATTATTATTGAAGATAGCAATTAGTACTTGCTAAAATTTAAAAACTTTGCTACAATAAATCTATCAAAACGAAGAACAAGAGGAGTAAATAATGATTTCTTTAAAGAGAGCTTAATACTGGTGTAAATTAAGTAAGAATAATTATTGAAGGTTGCTTGGGAGTTGGCTTAAAAGCTCGCAGAGATGCGTTAAAATATTAAGTATAATAAAAGGTGGTACCGCGAAATTTCGCCCTTTGGTATTACCTTTTTTATTTGCTAAAAAACTTCTAAACCCTTAAGTTTTAATAAAAAAATTATATGAAAGGAAAATGAATATGTTAGATAAAAAATATGACCATTTAATGGTTGAACAAGGAAAATATGAAAATTGGTTAAAAAACAATTATTTTGAACCTAATAAGGAAGCTAAAGAACCATTTTGTATTGTTATACCACCCCCTAATGTTACTGGAAAACTCCATATAGGACACGCTTGGGATACTAGTATTCAAGATACAATTATCCGTTATAAAAGAATGCAAGGCTTTAAAACTCTTTGGCTACCAGGTATGGACCATGCGGGAATTGCCACTCAAGCTAAAGTTGATGCAAGACTAAAAGAAAAGGGGATTAATCCTCGTAGTTTAACAAGAGATGCTTGGCTTAAATATGCTTGGGATTGGAAAGAAGAGTATGCACAAAATATCCATGAACAATGGGCTAAATTAGGTTTATCTCTTGCTTATTCTAAAGAAAGATTTACTCTTGATGAAGGCTTATCTCAAGCTGTAAGAAAAGTATTTGTCGATTTATATAATAAAGGCTTAATCTATCAAGGAGAAAGAATAATCAATTGGGATCCCGTTGCTATGACTGCTTTATCTAATGAAGAAGTTATATATAAAGACATACCTGGCGCATTTTATCATTTAAAATATCAAATAGAAGATAGTGAAGAATACCTAGACGTTGCCACCACTCGTCCTGAAACTCTTTTTGGTGATACCGCCGTTGCAGTTAATCCTAATGATGAAAGATATAAAAAATATCATGGTAAAAATGTCATATTACCAATTCTAAATAAACCAATTCCTATCATATTAGACGACCACGCCGACATGGAAAAAGGAACCGGCTGTGTTAAAATAACTCCCTATCATGATCCTAATGATTATGAAGTAGGAAAACGTCATAACTTAAAAGCTATCAAATGTATTAACTTAGATGGTACTATGTCTGATACTGCCCTTGGTTATGAAGGCTTAGACCGCTTTATTGCTCGTGAAAAATTACTTACAGATCTAAAAGCACAAGGCTTACTTTTAGAGGTAGAACAAATAACTCATAATGCTCCTTTTAGTGAACGAAGTGGTGTCTTAATTGAACCAATTTTATCTAAACAATGGTTTGTTAAAATGCGTCCTCTCGCGGACCATGTCTTAGAAAATCAAAAACAAAAGGATAAAAAAGTAAATTTTGTTCCTAAAAGATTTGAAAAAATCATGAACCACTGGATGGAAATAACCTATGATTGGTGTATTTCTCGTCAACTTTGGTGGGGACATAGAATTCCTGCTTGGTATAAAGATAATCAAGTCTATGTTGGCTTAGAAGCTCCAAAAGAAGAAGGCTGGATTCAAGACCCTGACGTTTTAGATACTTGGTTTTCAAGTGCTTTATGGCCATTTTCTACTTTAGGTTGGCCTAATCTTACAGAAGACTTAAAAACTTATTATCCTAATAATTGTTTAGTAACTGGTTATGATATTATTCCTTTCTGGGTTAATCGTATGACTTTTCAAGGTTTAGAATTTTTAGGTGAAAGACCCTTTAAATATTGTCTAATTCATGGTTTAATTCGTGATAAATTAGGTCGTAAAATGTCTAAAAGTCTCGGTAATGGTATCGACCCAATTGAAATGTGTGATAAATATGGTGCTGATGCCCTAAGATTTTATTTAACTACTGCTGTATCTAATGGTATGGATTTAAAATTTGATGAAGAAAATCTTGCCTCTACTTGGAATTTTATCAATAAACTCTGGAATGCTTCTCGTTTTGTATTAATGAATATAGAGGATATAAAACTAACTCCTAAATTAGAATTAAAAGATATCGATAAATGGTTACTTACTAGATTTAATGAAACTATAAAAAATGTAACTAAGTATATGGATAAATTTGAACTTAATAATGCTGGCAATGAAATCTATAACTTTATCTATAATGATTTTTGTGATAATTATATTGAATTTGCTAAATTTAGTTTAAATGACAACACCACTAAAAATGTTTTAAGAACAGTCTTAATAGGTATTCTAAAAATGTTACATCCTTTCATGCCTTATGTAACTGATGAAATATATAGTAAAATACCTTATATAGACACTAATATTATGATTAGTTCTTATCCTATCTATAATAAAAAAGAAATATTTAAAGAAGAAGAAAAAGATATAGCTGATATGATTGAATTTATCCGTATTTATCGTAAAACCTATCAAGAAAATCACTTAGATAAATCTATTCAAGTTAAATTTAACAATTCTTCTAATTATGAATTACTAAAAAAACTCTTAAAAATAACCAATATTACTGAAGAAACTTTAAATATTACTAGTTACAATATAAACTATGCTAAATATGATATTACTATATACTATGAAAAAGAAGTAACCAAAGAAAGTAGGGAAGCTCAAGAAAAAGAAATAGATGCTCTTAAAGCCTCTATTATGAAAAGAGAAAATCTACTTGCCAATGCTAATTTTACTTCTAAAGCTCCAGCTGCCTTAGTTGAACAAGAAAAATCCAAACTTGCTTTAGAAAAAGAAAAATTACAAAAATTACAAGAAAATTAACAAGATAGTTTGTAAAAAAAGTAAAATAGTTATATAATTATTTTACTTATATGTCCCCGTAGCTCAGCAGGATAGAGCGGCCCCCTCCTAAGGGGTAGGTCGTTGGTTCGATTCCAATCGGGGACGCCATAATTTGTTTATAATATATTTTTAGTTAAAAAAGGGGAGTTTTGCTATGAATTTAATAGATTTATATAATTTAAAATTAACAGAATATCACGAAACTGGTTTAAGAGAAAAACCATGGAAGTTATTAGCTATGTTGCTTTTAAACGAAAAAGACCACTTTGAAATTCTTAATCTTGATAATGATGAGTTTTACCAAAAGTATCAAACTGAAATAAACGAAAAAATTGCTCAAGTTGAAAAAGATTTTAATTTTACTTATGAATATTTTGTTACTTACATTGAAAAAAATGTTAAATTAAATAATTATGAGTATCAAAAAATGAAGAATAACTCTTATCTAAGAGTTTTTTTATAAAAAGAAAGGAAACTAAATATGGAATTAATCCAAATAGGAACTAATACTTATTACTTAAAAAATAATACCAATATTGGTATTTATAAAATAAATGAAAGTGAAGTTTATTTAATTGATACTGGCAATGATTCTGATGCTGGTAAAAAAATTCTTAAAGCGATATCAAACCAAAATTGGACCATTAAAGGCATAATTAATACTCACTCTCATGCTGACCATATTGGTGGGAATAAAATTATTCAAGATAGAAACAAAACTGATATTTATGCCAATAATTTAGAAGGGGCTATTATCAATAATCCTATCTTATCACCTAGTCAATTTTATGGTGCTTATCCCTTTAAAGAATTTCAAAATAAAATCTTTATGGCAGAAAAATCAACAGTAACCAAATCTGTAGCAGATTTACCAAAGTGTTTAGAATATTTTAAATTACCTGGTCATTCTCTTGATATGATAGGCATAAAAACTCCCGATGATATTTACTTTTTAGGTGATAGTCTAATTAGTTCTCTAACCATTAATAAATATCATTTATTTTATATCTATAATGTTGAAGAATATCTAAACACCCTAGATTATTTAAGTACTCTAAAAGGTAAACTATTTATCCCATCCCACACTGAACCTTTACAAGATATTACTGACTTAATCAATCTAAATAGAAACAAAATAAAAGAAATTTGTAATACAATTCTTCAAATATGCACAACCAAACAAAACTATGAAAATATCTTAAAAGAAATATTTAACTATTATCATTTACATTTTAATTTAACCCAATATCTAATTATAGGAAGTACCCTTAAAGCTTATCTAAGTTATTTATATACCAATAATAAACTAAAAATAATTTTAGAAGACAACCAACTTCTTTGGGAAAAGAATACCCCATAAATATCCAAATATTTAATTTTGGATATTTTTTAAATTATAGATATTAAAGAAATTTTTAACATAATTGTAAAACATGTTAAAAAAATTGCAAAAATTTAACATATTTTTTGTATATGTTAAAAAAAGTATAATCAAAAAAATCATTCTGCAAAATTTAACGTTACTCTAAATATTTAGGACTATCAACTCTTCCTAATAAATACCACTATCTAAATTTATTAATTTTCCACTGGCACTCTGGCTAATACCAATTCTTTCTCGTAAAGATTTTAATTTTTTACCATAAAACATACATACCACCAAATTTATTTTCTCATGTCTATTTTTAAATTAATAAAAAATAATTGTGTATTTTGTGAATTATAAGTTAAAATGTCCGCTTTTTGAAAAAGATTTACAAGTTAAAATGTCCTATTGATAAGATAA
>CANPVV010000007.1 GCA_947581835.1 uncultured Bacilli bacterium | reverse complement strand
CTTGAAAAAACAACTAAAAAATTAGAGGAAGCTTATGCTGAAATTAAAGCTATAGCTGACAATGGAGGAACATTCCTATTTGTTGGTACTAAAAAACAAGCTAGTGAAGCCTCACGTGAAGAAGCTCAAAGAAGTAATTCTTACTATGTAACTGAAAGATGGTTAGGAGGAACTCTAACTAATTTTAGAACTATTAGAAGAAGAATTAAACGTCTTGAAGATATTGAAAATATGGAAGCTACAGGTAGATTTGAAGTTTTACCTAAAAAAGAAGTAATTGGTTTAAAGAAAGAATATGAAAAACTAAATAAAATCTTATGTGGTATAAGAGAAATGAATAAACTACCAAATGCTTTAATAATTGTTGATCCTAAAAAGGAAATTAATGCAATAAGAGAAGCTCGCAAACTACGTATTCCTGTTTTTGGAATTGTTGATACTAACTGTGATCCAGATGACGTAGACTTTGTTATTCCTGGTAATGATGATGCTGTTCGCAGTGTTAAAGTCTTACTTGGTGTTTTAAATAATGCTATTTGTGAATCTCGTAATTTAGAAATGGTTGATTATATCACTGAAGAAGATAAGAAAAACAAAGAAGTTAAAACAATGGACGAAATTATGAAGGAAGAAGCAGCTAATGTTAAAAAATCTGATGATGAAGATACTCCTAAAAAAGAAGAAAAACCTCATAAAGATAAAGTAAAAAAAGATAAAAAAGAAAAAGAAGTAGATTACAACAATCTTACTTTAACAGAATTGAAAACTATTGCTAAAGACCGTGGTATTAAAGGTTATTCTTCTATGAAAAAAGAAGAAATTATAAGTAATTTAAAATAGAAAGTGAAGGATAAATATGGAAGTTACAGCAAGTATGGTTAAAGAACTTCGTGAAATGACTGGCGCCGGCATGATGGATTGTAAAAAAGCTCTAGCTGAAACCAATGGTGATATGAATGCCGCAGTTGATTGGTTAAGAGAAAAAGGTATTGCTAAAAGTGCTAAAAAAGAATCACGTATTGCCGCTGAAGGTTTAGCTAATATCTATTTAAAAGGCAATCGTGCCGTTATTTTAGAAGTTAACAGTGAAACTGATTTTGTTAGTAAAAATGAAGAATTTACTAGCATGCTTGATACTATTGGAAATACTATTTTAGATAGTAAAGTAAATACTTTAGAAGAATCTTTTGACTTACCAACGTCTGAAGGTACAATAAAAGATTTAATAATTGCTAAAACCGCTAAAATTGGCGAAAAGTTATCTTTAAGAAGACTAGAAGTAGTTGAAAAAAATGATAATGAAGTTTTTGGCTCATATTTTCATATGGGTGGTAAAATTGCCGTTTTAAGTGTTTTAGAAGGTGCCAATGAAGACGTTGCAAAAGATGTCTCTATGCAAGCTGCTGCTATGCGTCCTGAATACGTTTTTGAAAGTGACGTTCCTGCAAGTGTAATCGATAAGGAGCGAGCTGTTCAAAAAGAGCTTGCTATGTCTGAGGGAAAACCTGCTGATATTGCTGAAAAAATGGTTGAAGGTCGTATAAAAAAATATTTTAAAGAAATATGTTTAGCAGAACAACCATTTATTAAAGATGGTGATATCTCAGTTGCAACCTATGTTAAAAACAATCATGGAACTATTAAGAAAGTTATCAGATACGAAGTAGGCGAAGGTCTTGAAAAAAGAACTGAAAACTTTGCTGAAGAAGTTATGAATCAAATTAAAGGAAACTAACCATTTGTTAGTTTTTTCTTTTCCCTATAAAATATTTTAAATAAAATCTAAAAGTTAAAAGTAAGATAATACTCCCAACATTTCCTAAACATAAAAGGGGAGTACCACCTTTTATTCTTTATCAAATAAGTAAAAAACATATTTTCTTCTAAATTCTTTAAAATCCCTAAAAATATCTAAAAACTTAGACATTTACTTAACATAAATTACTTATTTTACTTAATATTAGCTCTTTAATTTGTTATAATATATTTAGTGGTGAAAAGTATGAATAAAAGTGTTAAAGGAACAATTGAAGCTATCCTGTTTATTTTAATAATCGCTGGTTTTATATATATAGGTTCTCAAGATTTTAGTCATAATCTCGAAGTAGACAATGAAAAATTTGACCGTGACTATCCTTTAGTAAATAAAGACAATGTTTTTAAATATGTCAATGCTAGTGAAGTCTATTCTAAATTAAAAACTGGTGCATCTGTTATTTTTATGGGCTATCCCAGTAACAATTGGACGGGTTATTATGCTAGTATTTTAAATGACGTTGCCAAAGAAGTAGGTTTAAAAGAAATATCTTACTATGATTTTTATGATGATAAACGTCTTGGGAATGCAGTTTATCAAAGTATTGTCTTGCGTCTAAATGCCTTTTTACCTACCACTGATAACAATAACCAAGATATTTATGCTCCCACTTTATTAATTGTAAAAAATGGTGAAATCCTTTATTATGATAATGAAACCGCTATCCGTGAAGGTACTATAACTCCCGAAGAATATTGGACCGAATTTAATAAAAATGTTAAAAAAAATTCTTTAAGAGTTATTCTTAAAAATTATGTAGAAGAGGTAAAATAAATGAACGATATTCGTAATGGCAAATTTTATGCCCTAACTTTTATATTTTTCTTACTATTATTAGGAGTAGGTGGGTTCTTTTTAACTAAATCTTTAACTAAAGAACCTCTAAATCATTCTAACTCTAACGAAGAAGTAATCGCTGATACTGATATTTTAAAACTAAATAAAACTGCTGATTATATCTACTTTCAAAATGACGATTTAAAAAATTCTTCTTATGATATCAATTATCATGAAATAAAAATAAATATCAATTCTTCTGATGCCCAAAATCTTGAAAACACTTTAAATAATGAAATGTCTACCTTAAAAAGAACATATACTTTAATAAGTGATGCAGATTTAACTCCCGAAGAAACTGAAAAAATAATCTATAACGACAGTGGTATTTATAAAGCTAACTATATCAAATATACCCGATATTTCTCTAAAGATTATGTCTCTCTTTTAAAAGAAAACTATGAATTTGATTGTTTTACTGGTGAAAAATATCTAAGTTCTCATGCCTATACTTTTGATTTAAATACGGGTAAACTTCTAAACAATTCTAAATTATTAAGTCTATTTAATATTACTTTAGATGAAATAAAAAACACTATAAATACTCGCTTAGAAAAAAAGCAAACTCTAATTACCAAACCTGTTATAGAAGAAGATATTACTACCGAGGAGGAAGATACTAGTAATCAAGAAGAAAAGAAAAATCAAGATACCGAAGAAGAAAAATCACCTCAAGAAGAAACCCCAAAAGAAGAACAAATAGAAGCAATAGATATATTAGGTACTCTAAAAAATTTAGATAACCCTGATAATTATGGTTTATATATTGATAAAAGTGGATATTTAACTATAAGTTATCTTGTCAAAACCCATGAAATTGATTATAATGATATTATAATTCTTAAATAAGGAGGAATTACTATGGATACAGAATTAAAGTTTATCAAATCAATCGAAGTCTTAGAAGAAAAATTATTAAACATTCGCGCTGGTCGTGCTAATCCCGCTATGTTAAATGGTATTAATGCTAGTTATTATGGTACACCTACTCCTATTCAAAGTCTAGCAAATATAACTGTACCTGAAGCTCGAAGCCTTATGATTAAACCTTTCGATAAAAATGCTTTAAAAGAAATCGAACGAGCAATAAATGAAGCAAATATTGGAATAACTCCAACTAATAATGGTGAGGTCATAATCTTAACTGTTCCTGAATTAACCGAAGAAAAAAGAAAAGAATATGTTAAAATGGCCAAAACCACTTGTGAAGAGGCTCGTGTTTCTCTAAGAAATATTCGTCAAGAGGCTAATAATGAAATCAAAAAACTTGAATTACCTGAAGATGAAGAAAAAAAAGAATTAGAAAAAATACAAGAATTAATAAATACTTATAATAAAAAAATAGATGATATATTTAAAGCTAAAGAAATAGAATTAATGAGGGTTTAAAATGAAAAAAGAACTTAAAGAAATTGATAATAAACAAATTAATGAAGTTGTATCACTTACTAAGAAAATTTTAAAATTATTATATATTGTCATGATAGTTGCTATTATTTTATGTGGTACAATTATTCTTCGTAACTTAAATATTTGGCATCTTCTTTTTACCTTTTTAAGTGTACTATCACCTTTATTTATTGGTTTTATTATCGCGTGGCTACTTGATCCTATAGTAAAAAAAATGAACAAAAAGGGTATTCCTCGTATTGCGGGAAGTCTTATAGTATATGCCGTATTTTTATTATTTATCTATTTCTTTTTAAGTTTATTTATTCCTACTTTATATACTCAAATAAATGAATTAATAAACTCTATTCCCGCTATCGCGGAGAAATTTAAAACTATTGCCAATGATTTTATTAATCAAATATCTATAAGTGGTATTGATTTAACCAAATTTAAAGACAATATCTTTGATGGTATTGGTGATTATTTAGTCAATTTAACTAATTCTCTTCCTGATACTATAATCAATCTATTAGGCAATCTTCTCTCTGGTTTAGGCAATATTCTTATAAGTTTAGTTGTTGGTTTATATATGCTTTTTGATTTTGATGCAATTGCTAAACATTTTCTAAGATTAGTTCCTAATAAAAACAAATTTGAAATTGAAGTTTTATTAAATGATATTGGAAAAGAAGTGAGAAAAACTATATCTGGTACTTTATTAGTAGCTCTAATGGTCTTTGTCTGTGATAGTATTGGCTTTGTAGCAGTTGGTCTTGATGCTCCTTTATTATTTGGTATGCTCTGTGGTTTAACTGATCTTATTCCTTACATTGGTCCTTACATTGGAGGTGCTGCCGCAGTAATTGTTGGTTTTTCTCAAAGTTCAATCACTGGTATTGCTGTTTTAATAGTCTGTATTATAGTCCAACTTGTTGAAAACTATATTTTACAACCTGTTATAATGAGCAAAACTACTAAATTACACCCTGTAACTATAATTGTTGGCTTACTTGCTTTTGGTTATTACTTCGGTATTGTCGGCATGATTATTGCCACCCCTTGTATCGCTCTTCTAAAAGTAATCTTCCGTTTTATAGTTAAAAAATACAATCTTTTTAAAGATGATGAAGTTTTATTAAAAGAAGTACTAAAAGATGATTAAAGTACTTCTTTTTTTGTGGTCTTTCCACCCATATAATCAACTGAAATATTAAAATAATTTGCTACTTTTGCTAAATACAAAATATTAATATTTTTGGCATTAATCTCATATCTTGACACTGTATGCGCTGAAACCTTTAAGAATCTTGCTAAATCTTTCTGAGTAATATGCTCTTTAATTCTTAAAAATTTCAAATAGAAGGTTAGTCTTAGATAATTAAAACTATCTATCTTATTAAAAGACTGACTTTTTTTCGTAATTCCTAAAAGATAATCTATCGAAACATGAAAATAATTACTTAACAAATTAATTTTTTCTATCGAAATTAATCTTGAACCACTTTCATACAACTGATAACTTCTAAGAGTACAATGCAAAATATTAGCCATTTCTTGCTGAGTTAAATTTCTTTTAGTTCTTAAAGAACCCAACAAAATATTCCAATTCATAAATTTTCCCCCTTTCTTAAAGTTGCTATTATAACCTATAACATTTAAAAAATTTGTCGAATTGTGTTCCTAATTCTTCAATTTGTTCGTAAAATCTCCAAAAAAGAAGGAAATAGAAGGGTAGAGGGTAATAAATATTAGTGAAGGGAGATAAATTTATGGCTAAAGTTGAAGTTGTAAAACAACAAGATTTAAAAGATTGTGGAGCTTGCTGTCTATCCTGTATTATCAAATACTATAAAGGCTATGTTCCTATAGAAAAAATCCGAGAAGATACATACACTAACAAAGATGGCACAACAGCCTATCATTTAATTGAGGCCGCGAAAAAATATGGATTTGAAACTAATGGAGTGAAAGTAGATCATTTAACTAACGAAAATCTTTATTTTCCTGCTATTGCTCATGTTATCTTAAAAAATGGCTTAAACCATTTTGTTGTTGTATCTAAAATAACTAAAAACCATGTTTATATCATGGATCCTGCTAAAGGTATAGTTAAACTAAATCTTGAAGAATTTAATGAAATTTGGGATAACATTTTAATTCTACTAAATCCTATATCTAGTATTATTAAAATGAATAAAGAAATAACTATATTTAAATTATTTGGTTCACTTCTCATTCACAATAAAACCATATTTACTTTTATTTGTCTAGTAAATGTAATCTTAATGTTTTTGTATATAATAAGTAGTTTTTACTTTCAAATAACAGTTTCTAGTTTAAATTCTGATCTAAAATTCTTAAAATTCATTATTATTCTCTTTAGTTTTCTCACTGTTTTTAAAGTTATTTTTAGCTATCTTAAAAATTACTATTTAAACTATTTTCATAAAAATCTTGATCTTGAAATTTTTACTAGCTTCCTTCACCATATCTTTAATCTTCCTTTAAAATTTACTCAAAACCGAACTACTGGTGAAATAATCTCTCGCGTTGAGGAATTAAATGAAATCAAGTCATTACTATCGGAAATATTCGCAAGTATTTTACTTAATTCGGTTTTGGTATTGGGTACCATAATTGCTTTATATTTTATAAGTACTAAACTATTTTTTCTTCTTTGTTTAATTATTAGTATTTATATTATAATTGGTTTAATATTTAGTAAAGTAATTTATCAATCTATCATTAAAAATATTGAATCATCAACTAATTTCAATACTACTTTAGTCGAGAATATCAATTTAATTAATAGTATGAAAAACTTAAATTTAATAAATGAGTTTTATTACCGTTTAGAAAACAAACTTGTAATAATGCTTAAAAACAATTTTAAGTTAAACACTATTCTAAACAATTTAAATCTTATTAAAAACAGTATTTATGAATTTGGCTTATTTTTTCTTACAACTTATGGCATCTATTTAATATCTCAAAATAAATTAGAATTATTAAGCTTAGTAACATTTAACAGTCTTATTCTCTATCTATTTGATCCCGTAAAAGAAATGCTTGATTTACTCCCAAAATATTACTATATAAAAGCTTCATTTACTAAATTAAGTGAGTTTTTAAGTTTAGATGAGGAGGTGTATGAAGGTTTAAATCTTCCTATTGATAAAATTAAAGTTACTAATTTAAGTTATTCATATAATAATTACACCAATATTTTATCTAACCAGAACTTTGAAATTAAACCCAAAGCTAAAGTCTTACTTAAAGGCCCATCTGGCTGTGGTAAAAGTACTATCTGTAAATTATTATATAAAACCTTATCTGATTATCAAGGTGACATTAAACTAGGTAATTTGAGTGAAAAAGATCTTAGTTTAAAAACCATTAGATCTGATATTTTGTATGTTAATCAAGAAGAAACTCTATTTACTGGTTCTATTAAAGACAATATTAAATGTTTTCGCAATATTGATGATAATTTATTACTTGATATTATTAAAATTTGCAAAGTTGATGAAATAATTTCTAAAAGACCAAATCGGTTAGATTCAATAATCAATGCTTCTGAAAATAATCTAAGTGGTGGTGAAAGGCAAAGAATTATTCTTGCTAGAGCTTTATTAAAACCATCTACCATTATTATTTTAGATGAAGCCTTAAGTGAAGTAAATCTTAAATTAGAAAAAGAAATAATTACTAATATCAAAACATATTTCCCCAATAATATTCTAATTTATGTCTCACACAAAAACGTAGATGATTTATTTACCAACATTATTAATGTTGGAGGTTAAAATGATTGAAATATTTAACAACAAAACAGCTTTCCAAGCAACAAAACCCAAAAACTTAACTCTTATTCTAATATTAATCTTCATTAGTTTTAGTATTTTAATCATCTATCTAACCCAAACTAAAATTTATGACAATTATTCTACCCAAGGAATAGTTACTTGTAATGATACCTGTTATATTACTACCTATATTCCTAGTACCATTACTTTTGACTATCTAACCATTAATAATAAAAAAACAAGTTATCAAATAATTGACTCTCAAATTATTATCCCCGAGGATTCCTTCGAAAGTCTAAAAAAACTCTCAATAACTACTAATAATAATTATGAGGCCAATGAAATTTTAAACTTAAATTTTTATTATAATAAACAAAGAATTATAACCAAAATGCTAAATAAAGCATTTTAAAAGAAAGGAAGTATAAAATGGAAAAATTAAACAATTATGAGCTACTTAGTTGTGAGGGTGGGGCAGTTATAAATACCTTACTAACTATTTTAGCTACATCTTTAAAAAAATTAGCAAATATAATTTATGTAGTGAAAGGACGCTTAAGTTAACATGACATATTTAGATAATCTTGAACTTAATCAAATAAATGGTGGTATTTCAATGAGTGTTATTAAAGTAGTAGGAGCAGGATTAGCGGCTTTAGGTACCTTTGTTGCCTCAGTTATCTATGGCTACATTCATCCTAATAAGTGTAACTAATATGCAACTTACTAAAGAACAATTACTAGCAACTACTGGTGGTGCGGGCCTTAGTGCAGCCTTCATTACCTCAGTAATTAAAGCATTTACTACCATTATTGAATTTGGAAAAATGGTTGGATCATCAATCCGTCGTGGTTCTACAAAAAATTATTGCTAATTTTTATCTAAAGGGTTTTATTTTAAACCCTTTTTTGTTATAATTTAATTAGGTGATAATTGTGAAAAAAGGTTTTGCCTCAATGTATTTAATTTATTCTTTTTTTCTAATCTTTACAGTTATGATGCTATCAGTCCTTATGGTAAATAATTATAAAAAAAATTTTTTAAATACTCTTAAAAATGATATCAAAGAAGAATTAAGTACATATCATTTAAAACCAGAGGCAAAAACCACTGAAAATTAAATAATTATCCTTGAATAAAGGGTTAATAGGTGTTATACTATAAATTAGTAAATGAAGGGAGGGATTTTATAAATGACAAAAGTAGTTGTTCAAAATGGAAACGTCGATGGCGCTTTAAAGAAATTTAAAGCTAAAGTAGCCCGTAGCGGTGTCCCTTCTGAGTTAAAAAAACGAAAACATTACGAAAAACCAGGCGTTCGTCGTAGAAATGAAAAGAAAGAACAAATGAGAAATGCGAAAAAGCATCGCAATAATTATTAGAATAGGAAAGAGCTTATGAACGAAAGAATTGCCCAAAACTTAAAAGATGCCATGAAAAGTGGCGATAAATTTAAATTATCTGTATTAAGAATGCTAAAAAGTGCTTTACAATTAGAAAAAATAAATAAAATGCATGATTTAGAAGATGCTGAAGTTCTAGCTGTCATTAAAAAACAAGTTAAATTACGAAAAGACAGCATTACAGAATTTGAAAAATATAACAAAGAAGAAGAAATAAATAATCTAAAAAAAGAAATTGCAATTTTAAATGAATATCTTCCTGCTGAAATGAGTGAAGCAGAAGTAATAAAAATAATTGATGAAGTATTTGAAGAACTTAAACCAACTAGTATGAAAGACATGGGTAATATCATGAAAGTCTTGAATACCAAAATAACCAATGCTGATATGTCTTTAGTAAGTAAAATAGTAAAAGATAAATTAAGCTAGTAAATATTAAACCAAATAAAAATTGAAATGTTAACTTAAGCACTTCAATTTTTTTATTTATCTTTTAATTATATTTTATTTCTATTATTATTTTATTCTTGCTTTTACTATATTTTCTATATTCTCATTATTTATATCTAAACTATTTTTATTAACACCCAAAATAAAATTATAAATAACTTAAGAGTATTACTACTCCTAATTTCAACATTTTTACTTGACAAAAGGCATATAATATCTTATAATGTATAAGAAATTTAAAAAGGAAAGCGAAAACTATTTTCCACCTGATGAATAATTGCATTCATAGGTAAAAAGCCAAGTATTTAAATAAGGTTTTTTAGGTGGAATATATATTCTACCTTTTTAATTATATGGAGGTGCGAGACTTATAGCAAGTGCGAGTAAAGAGTTACTAATTAATGAACAAATTAAAGTAAATACCATGATGGTAATTGGTCCCAATGGAGAACAAATGGGTCAAAAAGGCTTAGAAGATGCCTTAACTTTAGCTAGATATGCTGGCCTTGATTTAGTTTTAATGAACGACAATGGTAAGATGGCTGTTGCTAAAATTATGGATTACAACAAATATCGTTATGAACGTCAAAAAAAATTAAAAGAAGCCCAAAAAAAGCAAAGGGAAACAAACAAAGAATTAAAAGAATATCGCTTATCTGTAACTATAGATATTCATGACTTTGAAACCCGTGTTCGAAATGCTAAAGAATATTTAATCAAAGGCCATAAAATTAAAGCTTTTATCCGTTTTAAAGGTCGTCAAATGGCAAGACCTGAATTAGGTAAAGAAGTTTTAATAAGATTTAAAGAAGCCTTAGAAGAAGTATCAACAGTTGAGACTGAACCTAAAATGGACGGACGTCAAATGTATATGCTATTAGCACCCAAAAGTAAGTAGGAGGAATTAAAATGGCAAAGAGTAAGCAAAAAACTCATAAAGCAAGTAGTAAAGTTTTAACTAAAAAGAAAAATGGTACTTTAACCTACAAAAAGGGTAATGGTAACCACAAAACTAATAAAGACACATCAAAACAAATACGTCAAAGAAGAAATAAAGGCGTATTAGCTAAAGGAGAAGCAAACAGATTAAAATCTGTTATCTAGTAGGAGGTTATTATGACAAGAGTTAAAGGTGGAACAGTTTCTAAAACTAGAAGAAGAAAAGTTTTAAAAGAAGCCAAAGGTTATTTTGGTTCTAAACATAGATTATATAAAACAGCTCAAGAGCAAGTATTCCATAGTGGTGCTTATGCTTACCGTGACCGTAAAGCCAATAAAAGAAACTTTAGAAAATTATGGATTACTAGAATTAATGCCGCTTGCCGTGAAAATGACATAAGTTATTCTAAATTTATGAACGGTTTATCAAAAGCTGGAATTGAAATTAATCGTAAAATGTTAAGTGAAATGGCTATAAATGATCCTGAAATGTTTAAAAACTTAGTTAAAACTAGTAAAGAAGCCCTAGAAGGCAAAATTTCTAAAAAAGAAGTAAAAGAAGAAGTTAAAGATGCTAAACCAGCCAAAAAGACAACCCCAACTTCTAAACCAGATTATAGTACAATGACTTTGAGTGAATTAAAAAATATTGCTAAAGAACAAGGCATCAAAGGTTATTCTACTATGAAAAAAGATGAATTACTTGCAAATTTAAAATAAGGCTATTAATTAGTCTTTTTTTAAAATATAAATTTTTAAACAAAATACCGATTTAAAAGAAAAATTAGTAAACAAGAAAGAAAATAAACTAAATACTAGTTTAAAAGGAGAAACTAAAATAACTCTTCTATTTTTAAAAAAATAATGATATAATCTTAATTAGGTGGTTCTATGAAAATATATTTAGTTGCGGGCAAATCCGGCAGTGGTAAAAATGAAGTTGCTCGTATTATCAAAGATTATTATGAAGCTTTTGGCAAAAGGGTAGTTATAACTGAATTTAGTAAATATCTAAAATTATATGCTAAAGAAGTCTTAGGCTGGGATGGCGTAAATGAAGACAAACCTCGTCGTTTCCTCCAAGATTTAGGTGTAACTATTCGTGAAAATATGGAAATGCCTAATTTCTTAATCGACCGTATGAAAGAAGATATCAAAGTTTATACTCTTTATTATGATATTGTTGTAATTAGTGACGTTAGATTACCAGAAGAAATAGAAGAATTTAAAGCTGCTTATCCTAACTGTGTTTCTATATATGTTATTAATCAATTTGAAGAAAGTAAATTATCTTTAAAAGAACAAATGCATATAACTGAAACAGCCTTAGAAAATTATGACAATTTTGATTTAACCATTACCAATGATGATAAAAAAACTCTTGAAAGTAAAGTAATGGCATATTTAGAAGGTGGAAAATAAAATGAATTTAAAAAAATTATTTATTGATTACTTTGTAAGTAAAGGACACGTAGAAATACCTAGTGCTCCTCTAATTCCCGAAAATGATCCTTCTGTATTATTTAATACAGCTGGTATGCAACCCTTAATTCCTTATTTAATGGGTAAAGAACACCCCGAAGGTAAAAGATTATGTGATTATCAAAAATGTGTTAGATTAACAGATTTAGATAGTATTGGTGATAAAACTCATCATACCTTCTTTGAAATGCTTGGTAACTGGAGTTTAGGCGATTATTTTAAAAAAGAAAGTATTGAATATAGTTATGAATTTTTAACTAAAGTTTTAAAAATCCCTGTCGAAAGACTTGCAGTTACTGTTTTTGCTGGAACAGATAAAATTCCTCGTGATGAAGTTTCTGCTAGTATTTGGAAAAATTTAGGAATAAAAGAAGAACGTATAGCTTATCTTGGAGTTGAAGACAATTTTTGGATCGCGGGTGAATCAGGACCATGCGGAGGCGATACCGAAATTTTCTATTATCGCGGCGATAATATTCCCGAAAAATTTGATCCTAAAGATGATCATTGGGTTGAAATATGGAATAATGTTTTCATGGAATATAATAAAGATGCCTCAGGTAATATTACCGAATTACCTAAAAAAAATGTTGACACAGGCATGGGTCTTGAAAGAGTAGTTGCCATATTAGAAGGCGTAACAGATAATTATGCAACCTCAATTTGGAAAAATATTATTGCTAAAATCGAAGAATTAAGTCATAAACCATATAAAGGTAATGAAACAAGTATGCGTATTATCGCTGATCATATAAGAACCAGTGTTTTTATCAGTGCTGATTATGCTGGAATAGTTCCAAGTAATACAGACCAAGGTTACATTTTAAGAAGACTTATAAGAAGAGCCATTCGCCATGCTAAAAAATTAGAAATCGATATGGAATCTTCTTGGTTAGAAGAAACAGCTAAAGTAGTTATTCAAGAATATATTAACTATTATCCCGAAATTAAAGATAATCAAACTCATATTTTAGAAGTTTTAAAAGAAGAACGTATAAAATTTAATCACACCCTTGAAAAAGGTTTAAAAGAATTTTCGAAAGTCTTAGCTCATATAAAAAATTCTACAATTGATGCTGAAAGTGCTTTTAGATTATATGATACCTATGGCTTTCCAATTGAACTAACTGAAGAGATGGCCGAAGAAAAAGGTTTAACTGTTGATACTGCTGGCTTTAAAGAAAAATTTAAAGCTCACCAAGAACTATCTCGTACTGCCTCTGCTGGTAAATTTAAAGGTGGCCTAGCTAGCACTGGTGAAAAAGAGACCATGTATCATACTGCAACCCATCTTTTAAATGCTGCATTAAAAATAGTTGTTGATAAAAATGTTCATCAAAAGGGTAGTAATATTACCTCTGAAAGAATGCGTTTTGATTTCTCATGTGATCATAAACTAAGCGATGAAGAAAAACATAAAGTTGAAGAAATAGTTAATAACTGGATAAAAGAAGATTTACCAGTAACCATGAGTACTATGCCTAAAGAAGAAGCCCTAAAAAGTGGTGCTGAGGCTATGTTTATTGAAAAATATGCTGATATTGTAAATGTTTATAGTATTGGTAATGTTTCTAAAGAAATATGTGGAGGACCTCATGTAACTAACACTGGTAAATTAGGCAAATTTAGAATTATTAAAGAAGAGGCAAGTTCTGCTGGTGTTCGCCGTATCAAAGCTATTTTAGAATAAATAAGAGTGATTATTTCATTCTTTTTTCTTCATATAAATTAATTTATAAGTCTTTTATTTTTAATGAAAATATGTTATATTAATAAAGTAGAATAGAAGAGGTGGATTTTATGACTATCATAAGTTTTGGGCGAGCTAGTTTTGATTTAACTTGTCCTATCGAAGATTATCCCGCTGAAGGTTCCAAATATTTATTAACCGAAAAAATAGAATCAGGTGGTGGAACTGCCTGTAATGTTGCTTATCTCTTAGGTAAATGGGGAGAAGAATCTTATTTTGCTGGTGTTATCGGCTCTGATGATTATGGTACTAAAATAAAAAAAGGCTTAGAGCAATCTTTAGTTAAAACTGATTTAATTGAAATATCTTATGAAGTAGGTACACCTGTATCTGTTATTTTAGTAAACAAAAAAGCTGGGTCCAGAACTCGTTTTGACGTTGTAAGTCCTAATCTTCCTCAATTAAAAAAATATGATTATACCATTACTCCTCAAGTTATATTTACTGATGGTCAAGAATATGGGGCAACCGTTAATGCTTTAAATAAGTATCCAAATGCTATCAGTATTATTGATGCTGGCCGAGTTGACCGTGATTTACTAGAATTATGTAAATATATTAAATATATAGTTTGTTCTAAAGGTTTTGCTGAAAAAGTAAGTGGCCTTAAAATTGATTTTAACAATTCCTCAAGCTTAGTTAGTGTTTATAAAAAATTAAAAGAGCATTATCCTAACAACGAAATAATAGTTACTCTTGAAGAAATGGGTGCTTTATATAGTATTAATGGTGAAATTCGTGTAATGCCTGGTATCAAAGTAAATCAAGTAGACCCTAGTAGTTCTGGAGACGTTTTCCATGGTGCTTTTGCTTATTGTATGGCCAACAATTTTGATATTGAAAAAGCTGTTACTTACTCTAATATCGCGGCCGGTCTTTCCGTTACTAAAATGGGTGGACAACCCTCAATTCCTGCTCTTAAAGAAGTAATTAATTATTACAATCAAAAATTCAATATTAAAGCCCCTGTTGAAGAAGTTAAAGTTGAAGAAAAACCTAAAGAAAATGTATTACCCGATATTCCAGATGCTAAAACCTTCGTTATACCTGCCAATATTTTATCTAATAATAAAGATAGTGTTAATGATTTAGGAGCTTCCTTTTTTGGTGCAACCCCAATTCCTGAACATACCCAAGCTCCAAGTTCTAATATCCCTGTAATCGAGGCCTCAAACAATGTACAACAGTAAATCTCCCACTATAAACCTTCATGGTGAAACAAGAGAAACTGTTGTTTTTCAACTAAATGATTTTCTAAATGACAATTATAAACTTCACAATGAATATGTTGGTGTTATTCATGGATATAGTGGTACCATCCTTAAAAATAAAGTTCATGAAATATTAAAAAAGAATAAACAAGTCGATAGCTTTAAAGTAGACCCATTTAATCCTGGTCTAACTATTGTTAAACTAAAAAAACATTAAAATCCCAATCTCCTATATCTAAATTTATACTCTAAGCCTCTTATATAGGCCTAAAAACCTCCCCAATTGTTAAACATTAGTTAAAATGTCACCGATTATATATAAGTTTCTTTATAATTCCTCATTGACAACAGGAACCCAGCAACAATTCTTATAGAAACTGTAATATCTTAAAAATAAGATATTACAATAAGTATCACGAATTATTACTGCCTATTATCAATGAATGCTTAAAAAAAAACACTAAATAATGGAGGTGACATTTTAACTAATGATATGGTGACATTTTAAAAAAGGATTAACAAAAAACCTCCCCAATTTGACAAATTATTTAAAATATGCTATAATGTATACGTAATTGAAATATAGGGGGTTTTATTATGAAAGGTTATGTATTAGATTACATTAATGAAAATGAATTTAAAAAACTAGAAAGAGCATTAAAAAAATATAATATGCTTGCATTCAAAAAATTAAATTTTGAATATTATCCAGATTTAAGAAATGGTAAGTTTGTTGGTGAATTAGTAAGCACTAATAAAAAAGAACACACTGAAAAATATGAACTTAAATTACCAAGTGACAAAATGTTCGCTGCCGTTCATGGCGAAGTTAAATTATATTATACTGTTTATTTAAAAGAGGCAACTGTTATGTTAGAAAAAATAACACCAACCGAAATTTTACTTGAAGGACATATGAGTGAACTTACAACCTATAAAGGTATAATGATATCCAAAGCTAATGCATCAAAAGATAAATTTAAAATTGATTTACTAAATATGTTACAAGAAAATAAGTAACATATTTTTTATTTTAAGAAAGATGGTGAAAAAAATGCTCTTAAATTATGAATTATCTCAAGATATTCACAGCTTTAATGTAATTACCTCTAAATCTTCTTTACCTTTAAGACCTTATGATAAATCTTTAATTTATAATTTAATATATTTATTAACTAAAAAAACTACATTTGGTTTAATTATTACCTCATCATCTAAAGGACTTCAAGCTGAAGCTCATCTATCTTCTTCTGAAAAATTATATCTTAATCTAAAAAAAGACCAAATAACTATTAAATATGCTAACTATGAATACCACTTTGACCATTTTTATGAAGTCTCTAAAATTCGCTTAAACCTAAAATCCCTTACTTTTTATAATACTCCTAATGATATTATTGAAGAGTTTGCTCCTCACCAAATAAGTTTTAAAGTAAGACCTCATAATACTCCTAAATACTATGAATTAACTATCCCAATGACTACAGATGAAGTATTTGATCCCTATGTTTTAACCAACTTAGATTCCGCCAAAACTTTAAAAGACCTTCAAAAACTCTATGAAACCTATTTTAAAAACTATCAAAGTTCCTATGATTACAGTAATTTACCCACTATATTAAGTATTAAAGAATTAACTCAAGAAGGAGCAACGATGGATTCTATTCACCTCAAAGATGGTAAACTAATTTATTATGAATTTAATAAAATTATTTCTGATTTAAATATTCGCCTATCTTATAATAATCTTGTAGATGGTCCTTTAATTACTATTTTAGGCTTTAATTCTTCTACTAATTTTGACCTTGATTATGAAATAAGAAATCTTCTTCATAAAGCCGAACTTTTTACTTGGCAAGAAAACATTAAACTTATAAAGTAACTTATCATATCCCTGAAAGTATTTACTTTTCAAATACTCATAAATGTGGTAAAATATTTCTGGTGATTTAATATGCTCAAAATAACAAATTTAACGGTTACAGCCCAAGAAAATGCCCAAGAAATTTTAAAAGATTTTAATTTAGAAATAAAGCCCGGGGAAATTCATGTTCTAATGGGACCAAACGGGATAGGTAAAAGTACTATCTGCAAAACAATTTTTAATCATCCTGATTATGAAATAAAGAAGGGGACAATTACCTATAATAATGAAGATTTAACCCAACTTACTCCCACTGAAATCTCTCGCTTAGGTATTTTTTTACTCAATCAAAATCCTATCGAAATATCAGGTATTACAACCGCAGAGCTTCTTCGCAATGTCTTATCTGAAACCACCAATTCTAAAGTTGATATCTTTGAATTTAATAAAAAACTAACTAATATCTGTACCAAATTAAATATTCCCAAAGAATTTGTTCATCGTGATATCAACTTTAATATGAGTGGTGGCGAAAAAAAGAAAATGGAGCTTCTCCAAATTTTACTATTAGAACCTAAATTTATTATTTTAGATGAAATAGATTCCGGCCTAGATGTCGATAGTACCAAACTAGTTGGCCAAGTTTTACAAGAATATTTTAAAGAAAAAGAAGCTAGTTTCTTAATTGTTACGCATCATCAAGATATCTTAAATTACTTTCCCAATTATCAAGTTCACATTTTAGAAAATGGTAAAATAATTAAAAGTGGTGATAAATCTTTAAGTAATAATATTTTAAATTATGGCTTTAAGGCGAATATTATTGATGGGTCTGATAAAAATGAATAAACTAATACTGGTAGATGATATTTGCAACTTAAAAACTGGCACCTATGATTTAACCTACCAAAAAGATACTACTTTAAATATTTCGGGTAATGTCATTATATCTCATTATGACAAATCAAATTGTAATCTAAATACTTATTTAACCCCTAATTCCACCTTAACTTTTACCCAACTAAAAGAGTTAAACCAAAGCTCCACTCTAAATATTAAAATTACTGAAAATACTAAAAGTACCTATAATCTTGTAATAATAAACACTGGTGAAAATAAATTAACTATCAATATTAATATACTATCTAATAATAATCAATTTAATATCAATATTCGCACTATAAACACTACTAAAGATAGTGCTATAGATATTATCTGCAATGGCTACATTACTAAAAACACGCATAACAATATTCTAGTAGAGGATTTAAAAGGTCTAATCACTCATGAAGATACCATCAAAATCAGTCCTAATATCTATGTATCAACTGAAGACGTTGAAGCAAACCATTTTGTAACTATTGGTTCCTTTAATGAAGAAGAATTATTCTATTTAACCTCAAAAGGCCTAAGTCTTGCTTTATCTAAACAACTTCTTTTAGAAGGTTTCTTAGAATCCAAATTAGACCAAAATCTCCAATCTAAACTTAATAGGGAGGTGATAAACAATGAATAGAGATGATTTTCCCTTACTAAAACAAGACATAATTTATTTAGATAACAGTGCTACTTCCTTAAAACCTCAAACTGTAATTGATAAAATGAATGATTATTACACTAATTATTCCGCTAATGCTCATCGTGGCGACTACGATTTATCTTTTAAAGTTGATAAAGAATATGAAGAAACCCGTGAATTAGTTAAAAATTTTATTAATGCCCAGCATTTAGAAGAAATAATCTTCACCAGTGGTGCAACTGAGTCTCTAAATATGATAATAAATGGTTTTTTTGCCAATTATTTAGAAGCCAATGATGAAGTTTTAATAACTACGAGTGAACACGCCTCAAACATTTTGCCTTGGTTTAATCTTGTCTCTGAGTTAGGAATTAAAGTTAAATATATACCTTTAGATTCCAATTATTATGTAACTTTAGACAATGTTAAAAAAAGTATCACTCCCCATACTAAAGTAATAAGCATTGCTGGTATAACCAATGTAATTGGCGACATAAGACCTATCAAAGAAATAACCAAACTTGCTCATGAAAACAATATTTTTGTAGTAATTGATGGTGCTCAAATGGTTCCCCATGTACCTATCGATGTAACTGATAATGATATAGATTTCTTAGCCTTCTCTGGTCATAAAATGTTAGGCCCAACTGGTATTGGAGTTTTATATGGTAAAATAGAACTTTTAGAACATTTAAAACCCCAAAAACTAGGTGGAGGAATGAATGAATCTTTTGATAGTCCCGAAGAAGTCTATCTAAAACCACTTCCAACCCGTCTTGAAGCTGGAACACCAAATATCGCTGGAGTAATAGGTTTAGGTGAAGCCATAAAATATCTAAATAATCTAGGCTTTGCTAAAATAAGTTCTCAAGAACACGCTTTAAGAAAATATCTTCTGGACAAACTCTTACCCCTAAAGCATATTGATATAATTAATATCGAAAGTGACAGTGCTATAATTGCCTTTAATGTTAACAATATCTTTAGTCAAGACGTTGCTTACTATTTAAATAAATACAATATCTGTGTTCGGGCTGGTAATCACTGTGCTAAAATCCTCAAATCAAGTGTTGGGGTAACCAATACTGTTCGTATCAGTCTATATTTTTATAATACTTTTGAAGAAATAGACAATTTAGTTGAATTATTAAGCGATTATGATAAAATAGTAAAAGAGATGATTTAAATGGACGAAAATACTAAAAGAGAAATAATTATGGAGAATTATACTCATCCTACCAATCGTAAAAGAGTAGACAATCCCAATTATTTTAAAATAAACACCAATAATGCTAGCTGTATTGATAACTTAGATATTTATATCAAATTTAACCACAATATAATCGAAGATATTGCTTTTGAAGGGGAGGCCTGTGCGATATCTATTTCTGCCACCTCAATAATGATTAATAATCTAATAGGTAAAACTAAAGATGAAGCCCTTACCTATATTCATGAGTTTTATCACATGACTGAAGGCGAAGAATATAATGAAGAACTTTTAAAAGAGGGTAATGCTTACTCTAATATTTATAAACAAGGCAATCGTAAAACTTGTGCCACACTTCCATTTCGTGGTTTAGAAAAAGCTATTTTAGAACAAAATAAATAGCTTTTTTTCATGCCTTTTGATATAATATTTATGGTGATTATTATGACTATCAAAACAGTTTTTATGGGAACTCCTGAATTTGCTGTTCCAGTATTTCAAACTTTAACCAACCTAGTTGACGTTGTACTTACTGTAACTCAACCTGATAAACTAGTGGGCCGAAAAAAAGAATTAACTCCATCTCCCATTAAGATAGCTTCTTTAAATAGCAATATTCCTGTTTTTCAACCCCTTAAAATTCGTACCGATTATGAAACCATTAAAAACCTTCATCCTGATTTAATTATAACCTGTGCTTATGGCCAGCTTCTTCCTGAAGAAATTTTAAATCTTCCTCGTCTTGGCTGTATCAATGTTCATGCAAGTTTATTACCTAAATATCGGGGAGGGGCCCCAATTCACCGTGCTATCCTAAATGGAGAAGATACTACCGGAATAACTATCATGTATATGGATAAAGACTTAGATACTGGTGATATAATCTCTCAAGTAGAAGTGCCCATTTTAGATACTGATACTACTGCGAGCCTTCATGATAAATTAAGTCTTGCTGGTGCTAAGCTTTTAGAAGAAACCTTACCTAGTATTATTAATAAAACCAACCCTCGTCTTAAACAAGACAATACCAAGGCCACCTATGCTAGTATAATTAAAAGGGAAGATGAACACCTTGATTTTACTTTAACCGCCAAAGCAATCTTTAACCAAGTTAGAGCTCTAAATTCATGGCCTTTAGCTAATCTTCTTTTAGATAATGCCGAAATAAAAGTCATAAATGGTTATATAGGTCCATCTACTAAAGGAGTTCCCGGCACTATCGTTGATTTAAAAAAAGATGCCATCGGTATTGCTTGTTCCGATAAAATTTACTATCTTACTGAAATAAAGCCTTTTGGCAAAAAGAAAATGTTAGTTAAAGATTACTTAAATGGTATCAAAAAAGAAGAATTACTTAATAAACAAGTAAATTAAATTAATAAAAAGGAGGAAAATAAAATGCGTAAATCTCCCCAAAAATCTAAATTAAAATCTAAAATTCAAGACTTAAAAAATACCTCTAAAGGGAAGGCTATTTTAAAATTAATCTTCTGGGCCATCTTTTTTGCTTTCCTCTTTATTATTATCATTATCTCTTCTTTTATAAAACCACCTGTAAAACCATCTTCTAACCAAGATTATTCTAATACTGAAGAATTAACTCCCGAAAAATCTCCTGAAATTCCTGAAGTTGTACCTAACACCATCTTAGAAACTACCACTTTTCTAACCGCCAAAGACCAACTTTTAGCTGATAAATTTACCTATAACTATGAAATAAAAATCAATGATTTAAAGTATATTTATAAAGGGACCAAAGATTTAACCTCTGATACTGGTTATAAAGAATCATCTACTGAAACAATCAAATATCTAATTGATGAAACCGGTACCTACACTTTAACTACTACCACTAAAACTCCTATCACCAATCTTTATGAAAATATTGACTCTAACTATCTTAATTTAGATTATCTAACCAATTTAATTACTACTCATACATTCACTTTAAACACCGCTTTTTCTTCTTACTATCTTTATGAAACCACTTTTGACAATCTAAAAATAGAAATAGGTCTTTCTAAAGAAACAACCAACCTTATTTTTATCAATATTATAAGTGATACTTATTCTTACAATCTAAACTATAATTAAAACTATAACTAAGGAGGCAAACCTATGCGCAATATATTTGATTTAACTAAAGAAGAACTTGAAAACTATTTTTTATCTCTTGGTGAAAAAAAATTTAAAGCTACCCAAGTTTATGAATGGCTTTATGAAAAGAAAGAATATAATCTAAACAATTTTACAAATTTAAAAAAAGAACTTCGTGACCAACTTCTAGCCACTTTTTCTACGGATTTAATCACAATTGAAAAAAAAGAAAGTGACCATCTAACTCATAAATATCTATTTCGCTTAAAAGACAACAACTTTATTGAAGCCGTTGTTATGGAACATGATTATGGTACCTCTATCTGTGTTTCAAGTGAAGTCGGCTGTAATATGGCCTGTAAATTTTGTGAAAGTGGTCGTCAAAAGAAAATTCGTAATTTAGAAGCCTATGAAATAGTTGAACAAATTCTTGTAATTGAACAAGATTTAGATATTCGCATCAAAAGTGTTGTTATCATGGGTATAGGTGAACCATTAGACAACTTTGATAATATAATTCGCTTTATCAAAATCATTAATGATCCTAAAGGCTTAAAAATAGGTGCCCGTCATATAACTTTATCAACCTGTGGACTTGTTCCCAAAATGTATGAACTATCCAAGTTACCTTTACAAATCAATCTGGCTATCTCTCTTCACGCTCCCAATGATAAATTAAGAAATGAACTTATGCCTGTAAATAAAGTGTATAATATTGACACTCTTATGCAAGGAATTAAGGACTATTTGCAAGTAACAGGTAGACGAATTACCATTGAATATGTTATGCTTGATAATGTAAATGATAAATTATCTCATGCTAAAGAATTAGCCAAACTTTTTAAAGGCATGAATATTTATATAAATTTAATTCCTTATAATGAAACAAATCATCTTGAATTTAAAAGAAGTAGTAAAAAAAATATTTTAGCATTTTATGATTGCTTAAAAAAAGAAGGATTAAATGTTACAATTAGAAAGGAATTTGGGCATAAAATTAATGCTGCTTGTGGTCAATTAAGAGGGAGTATGAAGCAATGAAAACATTTTATTTAACCGATACCGGCCGAGTTAGAACTCATAATGAAGACAGTGTTACTATTCTTAAAAATGCTAGTAATGAATATTTAATGGTAGTTTGTGATGGCATGGGAGGTCATCGCAAAGGGGAAGTTGCCTCATCTATGGCCATCGCTGCTTTAGGTACTCGTTTTAATAAAATTTCAAGTATTGGCTCTAAACTTGATGCCGTCAATTGGTTAAATGATAGTGTTAGTGAAATAAATAAAAATATTTTAGAATATGCTGAAAGTAATCCAGATTCTACTGGTATGGGTACTACTTTAGTTGTTGCTCTCTTAACTCGTGAATATTTAATTTTTGGTAATATTGGTGATTCCTCTGGCTTTGTCTTAAAAAATAGTAAACTTCATAAGGTAACCAAAGACCATACTTTAGTAAATCTCTTAGTCCAAGCTGGTAACTTAACGGAAGAAGAAGCTAAATTTCATCCTAAAAAAAATGTTTTAATGAAAGCCTTAGGTGCTGCTGAAAAATGTGAATTAGATATTTTCGATGTTGATACCACTGTAGATAGTATCTTACTTTGTTCTGATGGTCTTACTAATATGCTTACAAATGACCAAATTGAAAAAGTTTTAAATGACCCTGAATTAGAAATTGAAGAAAAAGTAAGTAAATTAATTCGTAAATGTAATGCTAGAGGGGGTACTGATAATATTTCAGTCGCATATTTAATTATAAATGATGGGAGGAAAGACTAGTGATAATGAAAGGGCAAAAAATTAGCGACCGTTACCAAATAATTAAATCAATTGGTGAAGGTGGTATGGCTAATGTTTATCTTGCTTATGATACAATTTTAGATCGTAATGTCGCAGTTAAAGTTTTAAGAGGCGATTTATCCAATGATGAAAAATTTGTAAGACGTTTTCAAAGAGAAGCACTTGCCGCGAGTAGTCTTACTCACCCCAATATTGTAGAAGTCTATGACGTTGGAGAAGATAATGGTGAGTACTACATTGTAATGGAATATATCGAAGGTAAACATTTAAAAGACCTTTTAAAAAAGCGTGGTAAATTAACTCTAAGTGAAGCCGTTGATATTATGCTTCAAATAACTGATGGTATGAGTGTTGCACATGACTCTTATATTATCCATCGCGATATCAAACCTCAAAATATAATGATTTTAGAAAATGGCTTAGTAAAAATAACTGATTTTGGAATTGCTATGGCTATGAATGCGACCCAACTAACTCAAACAAATTCAGTAATGGGAAGTGTTCACTATCTTCCCCCCGAACAAGCAAGTGGACAGGGCTCAACCTTACAAAGTGATATCTATTCTATGGGTATAGTCATGTATGAGTTAATTACTGGCGAACTTCCATTTAAAGGTGATAATGCTGTTGAAATAGCTTTAAAGCATCTAAAAGAACCTATCACGGATATAAGAGATAAAATTCCAAGTGTTCCTAACAGTATTGCTAATATAATCAAAAAAGCCACTGCTAAGAATCCTAAAAATCGTTATAGTGATGCTAGAGTTATGCATGAAGATTTAAAAACTTGTCTTGACTCATCTCGTATCAATGAACCAATTATTACTTTTAAATATCCTGAAAATGAAACAGATGATACCAAAATAATGAAAATGGTCAAAAAAGAAAAAACCAAAGAATTAAATGAAATAAAAACAAAGAAAGAAGAAGTTATTGCAAAAAAAATAACGGGTGATGATTTGAAAAAGCAAAATAGATTATTAATTTTTTTAGCCTTTATCTTTACAGGTTTAGTTGTTTGTATGACCTCTGTTGTCGTTCTTATGCCTATAATTAATAAAACTGGTAAACAAGCCTCAATTCCTAATGTTGCTAATATGAGTATAAGTGAAGCTATAAAAGAACTTCAAGATGCTGGTTTTGATGTTTCTGATAGTCAAATAGAAGAATCCTCTACTGAAATTGAAAAAGATAAAGTTATTGGAACTAAACCAGAAATTGGCTCTAAACGTAAAAAAGGAACCGAAGTTACTTTAAAAGTTTCTTTAGGCGATACCCAAATAACTATTGAGGATTACACGAGTGAAAGTTATCTTGAAATTAAAGGTAAACTAGAAGCTTTAGGTCTTGTAGTAGTTGTTGAAAGAAGAGCAGTTGAAGAAGGAACCGAAACAGAATATGAAGATGGTAAAATAATTGACCAATCTGCTAAAGAAGGGGAAAAGCTTTCTAAAGGAGATACAATTACCTTATTTATTCCTGATATTATTTCAACTTATCCTGATTTTACAAGTGGTGATTATACTATAGAAGACGTAGAAGACTTTGCCGATATGTATGAACTTGACTTAAATATTGAATATGTACCTAACGACGATTATAACCCTGGTACTATCTATTATCAATCTCGTCCTGAAGGCTATCGTATTGTTGCAGGCCAAAGCTTCCGTATCCGTGTTGCTGAAGAATTATTAGATGATGATGGCTGTGAAGAAGGATTATGCTAAAATAACATGAAACAAGGACAAATAATTAAAAATATCAGTAATATCTATACTATTATTTCTGATAATAAACTATATGAATGTATCCCACGGGGTAAGTTTCGGGCATCAAAACTTACCCCTCTTGTTGGTGATAAAGTAATATTTAATGAAGAAACTTTATCTATTAAAGAAATATTACCTCGCCAAAATGAATTAATAAGACCTCATATCAGTAATGTTGATATAGCTCTAATTATAACCAGTCTAAAATCTCCAGATCTATCTTTAAATCTTTTAGATAAAGAATTAACCTGTATTTTACTTGCTAATATTGAACCTGTTATCTGTTTTACTAAACTAGATCTAATTAATAAAGAAGAACAAACTCAATTAAAAAAACTAACTAAATACTATGAAGCCTTAGGTATCAAAGTATTTACTAATACCAATCTAAATCCTTTAAAAAAATATCTATCTCACAAATATATTGTCTTAACTGGTCAAACTGGTTCAGGTAAATCCAGTTTAATAAATAAACTAAATCCTAATTTAAATCTTGAGGTAGGGGAAATCTCTCTTGCTTTAGGAAGAGGCAAACATACCACCCGTCATACTGAGTATTACAATATTTTCGATTTCTTTATCGCCGATACTCCAGGCTTTTCCAGTCTTGATCTATCTTCTTATTCTAAAGAAGAAATAAAAAATACTTTTAAAGAATTTAGTTTATATCCCTGTATCTATCATGACTGTAATCACATAAAAGAAGGGGAATGTCGTGTTAAAGAAGCTGTAGCAAATAATAAAATTCTAAAATCTCGCTATGATAATTATTGTAGCTTTATAAAGTAGGTGATAAAATGCAAATCTCTGTTTCTTATTTAAAAAGTATCTATAAAAAAGAAAAAACCATCTATTTAATTGAAAAAAGTAATGCTGATTATATTCATGTTGATTTAATGGATGGCGGTTTTGTTCCTCAAAAAAATTTTACTATTAGTGAAATTACAAAACTACTGGCTAACCATCTTTTACCTTTAGATATTCATTTAATGGTTTTTGATCCCCTAATCTATATTCCAGATTTAGCTAAACTAAAACCCGAATACATAACCTTTCATATTGAATCAACCAAAGATATTATTAAAACTATCGCTGCCATCAAAAACAACAATATCAAAGTAGGTTTATCTTTAAAACCAGAAACTGATTTATCTGAAATCTATCCCTTTTTAAGTGTAATTGATTTAGTCTTAGTTATGAGTGTTAATCCCGGGGCTGGAGGTCAAGCCTTCCAAGAAAGTTCTATCAAAAGAGTTAATGACCTTCTTGCTTTTCGAAAAAACAATAACCTCCACTATAAAATTGAAATAGATGGTGGTATTAATGCTGATACCATAAAACAAGTTCCAGATATAGATATCGCTGTAAGTGGTTCTTATATCTGTACCTCAACCAATTTTAATACTCAAATTACCAATTTAAAACAATCTCTTAAATCTTAAATTTAATAAAAATTTCTCAAAACTATTGACTAATCCTCAAATTTACCTTATAATAATAATGCAATACATAATGTTATGCATATTATGTATTGAACTTCTAGAGATTATCTAGAGGAAATGTTTCAAATTTCATACGTGGGAACTCCATTCTTTCCCACTTTTTTTATCTTAAATTTTTTTAAAATATAGATTTATTTTCTATCCTCTGCTATAATTATTAATACAGGGTGATTGTAGTATGAAATTAGAAGAAGTAAATATAAATGAATTAAGTCCCATGATGCAACAATATGTTGAGATAAAAAAATCCCATCCCGACGAATTGTTGTTTTTTCGTCTTGGTGACTTTTATGAATTATTTTTTGAAGATGGCCTAACTGCCTCTCGGGAATTAGAATTAACTTTAACTGGCAAAAATGCTGGCTTAAAAGAGCGAATTCCCATGTGTGGTGTACCTTTCCACAGTGTTACTCCCTATATTGAAAAATTAGTTGAACGTGGTTATAAAATTGCTATCTGTGAACAATTAGAAGACCCTAAAAATACCAAAGGTATGGTTAAAAGGGGAGTAGTAGAAGTAATATCTAAAGGCTCCATTGTAAATTTAGAATCTCTAAATGAACATGATAATAATTATATTGCCTCTCTTCTTGATTTAGATTATCTCTATCTTTTAACATTCGCAGATATTTCCACCGGTGAATTAAAAAGTCTAAACATACCCCATACCAAAGAAAAACTTATAAATGAAATTCTCCATTTAAATATTAAAGAAATAATTTTAGAAAACAATAATGATGCTGAATTATTAAACCTCCTTAAAAATACTTACAATATAGAAGTTTCAATAAGTAATAATTATTTAACCGAAGGTTATGAAACTTTAATCAATAGTGTTCCAGATATTCGTGTAAAACAAGGCCTTCGTCACTTATTATATTATTTAGTAGTAAAAGAACTAAAAGATTTAAGCCATATCTCTACAGTTTCTATTGTAAATAAAAATGATTATTTAGAAATGAATATCCACACTATTAGAAACTTAGAATTAGTTGAAACTCTCCGCCTAAAAGAACGCACTTACTCTTTACTTTGGTTACTTGATAAAACTAAAACCGCGATGGGTTCCAGGAAACTAAAATCTTGGCTTCTAAATCCTCTTCGTGATAAAGCAACCATTATGGATCGCTATCACAAAATTGAAGTTTTAAATACAGAATTTATCTTAAAAGACGAACTTCGTAATCTCTTATATGAAGTCTATGATTTAGAAAGATTATGTGCTAAAGTTATCACAGGTAATCTAAATGCTCGAGATTTACTTCAAATCAAAAATAGTCTTAGTGTTTTACCCCGTCTAAAAGATATTCTCTCTGACCTAAAATTTCCCTATGAATTAAATACTCATGAAGATTTATATAGTCTCCTCGAAAAAAGTATCTATGAAAATCCTCCCTTAAGTATAAAAGAAGGTTATTTAATTAAAGATGGTTACAATAAAGAATTAGACGAATTAAAAAGTATTCGTTCTGGTGGAAAAGAATTTATCGCCGAATTTGAATCTAAATTAAAAGAACAAACTGGTATCAAAAATCTTAAGGTAGGTTTTAATCGTGTCTTTGGTTATTATATTGAAGTATCTAAAGGTCAAACCCAACTTGTAACCGAAAATCTCGGTTGGGAAAGAAGACAAACTCTAACCTCTGCTGAACGTTTTATCTCTCCGGAATTAAAAGAAAAGGAAAACTTAATCTTAAATGCTGAAGAAAAAATATTTGAATTAGAATATAATTTATTTTGTGAAATAAGAGATATTTTTAAAAAAGAAGTTTTAAAAATAAAAGAAACTGCCAATATTATAAGTGAAATCGATGCTTTAATTTCTCTTGCAGTTTGTGCAGATGAATACAATTTAGTAAAACCAACTTTAAATGAAGAAGGATTACTAGAAATAATAGATGGTCGCCATCCTGTAATCGAAACAGTGAGTAAAGATATCTATGTTCCAAATGATGTCATCATGGATAAAACTACAGATATTCTTCTTATTACTGGTCCTAATATGAGTGGTAAATCAACCTTTATGCGTGAGACTGCTATTATAATTATTATGGCGCAAATGGGTTCTTTTGTCCCCGCTAAAAGCGCTAATCTTCCTATCATTGATAAAATATTTACTCGAATTGGTGCTAGTGATGATTTAGTAAGTGGTGAATCAACCTTTATGGTCGAAATGAAAGAAGCTCAAAATGCTTTAGTAAATGCTACTCCTAAAAGCTTAATTTTATTTGATGAACTAGGAAGGGGAACTGCAACCTATGATGGTATGAGTATTGCTGAGGCTATATTAGAATATGTTGCCCAAAATATTAAATGTAAAACTCTTTTTTCTACCCACTATCATGAATTAACAAGCCTTGATAAAGAATTTTTAAATATTAAAAATGTTCATGTCGCAGCCAAAGAAGAAGGTAACATGATAACTTTCTTACATAAAGTAAAAAATGGTCCTGCTGATAAAAGTTATGGTATTCATGTTGCCCGACTAGCTAATATGCCTGAAAGTCTTTTATCTCGAGCTGAAGAAATATTAAACAGTTATGAAAATAATCCTATTAAAAATAAAGCTTTAGATAATATTCAATTAGCCATGAACTTTGAAACTCCTGAAGAAAATCATGATAAACTCCGAGCTAAACTAAAAGAGTTAGAGCCTCTTCACATGACTCCCATGGAAGCTATTAATGCTTTATTTGAATTAAAAGAATTAGAAAATAAATAATAATAAATCTCAATTTCTTTACTAACCTGTAATATACGTGTTATAATATAAAAAAATAAAGGAGATATCAAATATGAAAAAAGATTATCATTTTCCTAAATATAATACTTTAACTAATTTTAGTAATTCTTTCCTAAAATATTATGGAATACCTACTTTTCATCGTAATTCTCCTACCATTGATCGTATTTTAAAACGTAAACAATATAAAACTATAGTCGTTTTAGTTTATGATGGTCTTGGAACTGAACTCCTTCGTACTCTTCTTCCTAAAAGTTTCTTAAAAAAACATTTAAAAACCTCTATGGATACAGTTTTTCCTACTTCTTCCATTGCTCCTTTAACCAGTCTTTTATCAGGCCTAAATCCCAATGAACATGGCTTATTAGGTTCTGACCAATACTTTCCTAATGAAGATAAAACAGTCAATCTAAAAACCAACAAAGTTAAAGATACTGAATTTGAAATGCCTGGCTTAATCAATAAATACTATTCTTATAATTCTATTTTAAATATGATAACTTCTCGAGTTGATGTTTATGAATTATTACCCTATGGCGAAAATGCCTATCGTGATTTAGTTGATTTAGACAATAAAATTATAACTTTAAGTAAAGCTAAAAATCCTAAATTAATCTTTGCTTACAGTAATTTACCCGATGATTTTCTTCATGTTAATGGCACCGACAGTGATATTACTAAACAAGTCTTAGACCAATTAGATGAAAGTACGGAATTTCTATGTCGGAACTTAGAAGATAGCTTAGTAATTATTACTAGTACTCATGGTATAATAAATAGTGAAGCTATAACTTTAAGTGATTATCCTGATATTTATGATTTATTAAGTAAGGATATTTCTATTGAAGGTCGAGCTTGTGCTTTCTATGTTAAAGAGAATAAAAAGGAAGACTTTAAAATTTTATTCCAAGAAAAATTTGGCCCTGATTTTCTTCTCTTTTCTAAAGAAGAAGTCTTAAAAAAACACTTATTTGGTCTTGGTCTAAACCATGCTAATTTTGCAAATTCCATCGGGGATTTCCTCGCGGTTGCTATAACCAATAAATATTTTCGCTATAATAACTCTAGTATTCACCATATCTCTATGCATGGTGGTATAACTAATGCTGAGGTAAAAGTCCCCATAATTGTATATCGTACTAAAAAAAGTATTATAGAATATCTAAAATCTAAATTTTGATTAGAACTTTCTAATCATTTTTCTTTTTTAAAAATCTTTGGAAATAAATTGAATTATCCCTAAATATAAGATATAATTAAAAAAGGTGATTTTATATGTCTCTAACAAGAAGTGAACTAAGAGAAAAAATAATGATTATTCTCTACCAATATGATTTGATGACTAATAATAAAGTTAAATGCAATATTGATAGTCTAATTAAAGATAATATTGCTATTGAAAATGATTTTGTAAAAGATATTGTTTATGGGGTTATTACTAATACTAAAGCTCTTGATGAAATTGCTAATAGTAAAATGATTGATTGGAATATCTCCCGAATTGATAAAACTGGGGCCGCTATCCTAAGATTAGCAATTTATGAACTAAAATATACCGATACTCCCGAGGTAGTCGTTATAAATGAAGCAGTTGAACTAGCCAAAAAATATAGTGATGAATCTGTAAGAAAAATTATTAATGCTGTCTTAGATAAAATTATTAAAGAATAAACTATTAAAGAAATAAGGTGTTAAAATGAATGATAAATATATGAAAATTAGTGATTTAAATACTTATATTAAATCTCTTTTTGATGAAAATCCTTATTTAAAAAAAGTCTATCTTCGTGGTGAAATATCTAACTTTAAAAATCATTCTCGTGGTCACCTTTATTTTACCTTAAAAGATGATGCCTCACGAATTAGTGCTGTTATGTTTTACTCTAGTGCTGTTAATATTAATTTTGCTCCCGAAGATGGCATGAATGTTTTAGTTGAAGGTCGTATTTCCTGTTATCCTGCACAAGGAACCTATCAAATATATGTCGATAAAATGGAAGTAGATGGCTTAGGTAATCTTTATTTAGAATTTGAAAAATTAAAAGCTAAGCTCTCTAAAGAAGGCCTTTTTGCACCCGAAGCTAAAAAAAGAATTCCCAAAATTCCTAAACGAATTGGTATTATTACTGCTCCCACTGGAGCCGCTATTCGTGATATTTTATCCACTATTAAAAGACGTTTTCCGATATGTGAAACAATCCTTTTTCCTGCGCTTGTTCAAGGTTCTTCTGCCGCCCCCGATATTGTAAAACAAATTAAAGAAGCCGATTCTGGTAAATATAATTTAGACGTCTTAATTATTGGTCGGGGAGGGGGGTCTATTGAAGACTTATGGGCCTTTAATGAAGAAATAGTTGCTCGGGCTATCTATGATGCTCGTGTTCCTATAATTAGTGCTGTAGGTCATGAAATAGATTTTACTATCTCGGATTTTGTGGCCGACATGCGTGCTCCAACTCCAACTGGTGCTGCTGAAATGGCTGTTCCAACTATTTCTGAAATAAATAATATTCTCAATTCTTATGAAATTCGTCTAAATGAATTTACTACTAATCTAATTCATAAAAGTAAATTAAAACTAAATAATATCACTAGTTCCTATATTCTTAAAAATCCATTATCTTTATATGAATTAAAAGAACAAAAATTAGATACTTTTATAGATACTTTAAATAACAACATAAAAAAACGTTTAGGAAACTATGAACTAATTTTAAATAATCTTAAACAATCTTATGTTTTAAAAAATCCTTTAAGTTTATTTGCAGTAAAAAAAGAAAAACTACTATTTACTGAAAAAAATCTAACCAACCATATTACTAATACCCTTACTATAAATAATCATAAATATGACATATTAGTAAATACTTTAAAATTAGTTAATCCCTTAAATATCTTAGATAAAGGTTATTCTCTCGTAACTAAAGACAATACTGTAATTAAAGATACCAAAGATTTAAAAGTAAATGATATTATCAAAGTAAAATTTCACAAAGGTCGCATTAAAGCCGAAATTAAGGAGGTTTTGTCCCATGAATAAATACGATTTATTACTTCAAAAACTACACCAATTAGAAATTAAAGAAAACTTTAACAAAAAAATAATAGAAGACCAAATAAAAGCAAACAATCTTGAAATAAACGACTTAGAAAATAAAATATCAAGCTCTGAACAAGAAAAAGCTGAACTATCAAAGTTTATTGAATATTTTAATAACAAACCTAAATTCCATCTAAACTTAATAAAAGAGGTAATAAAAAATTTAAGATTTTGCTTTGGTTATAGTCTAGTATTCTTAATTCCTGGTCTAATTTTTATTACTATCAATCCTACACTAACTTTTGTAGGTCTAGGCTTATTCGCATTTTTTTCTCTTCTTTCTCTTATCTTTTATCATTCTTGCTTCAAATTATTTCAATATCGCTTAAACAATCGTTCTAAAGAAACTATTGAAATGGAACTTGAACAAAATGCCGAATTACTAAAAAGCCTAAATGAGTCTTTAAAAACAACTATTAGAACTAATGAGGATTTAACTCGTGATTTAACTATCACTGAAAATGAAATAACAAACTGTTTTAAAAGCATAACTTTAGTTGAAGATACTAAAGCTAAAGCTATCGCTGAAATAATCAAATTACCTAAAGCCGAAAAATTACTTGACGAATCATTTGAACAAAATGAAACAATCAAACTAACCCGTAATTTCTATGAAGAAATTAAATAAAAAATAAATTAAAATTAAGGAGTGTAAAATATGGAAAAATCATTTGAAGATGCCTTAAAAGAATTAGAGGCAATTGTAAAAGAATTAGAAAGTGGTAATGTTGAATTAGATAGTGCAATTGATAAATACACCGAAGCTATGAAATTAGTTAAATACTGTAATGAAAAACTAAATACGGCCACTGAAAAAGTAAATAAAATCTTAACTGAAAATAAAGAATTAGTTGATTTTGAAGTAAGCGAATAAGAGGCTTCTATGAAAAAAGATATACTTGCTACATATAATACATTAATAAAAAAATATCAAGAAAAAGAAAGTAAGCGCAAAAGTTTAGAATTAAGTACTAAAAATAAACTTGAAACTTTAAAAACAACTCTTGATAATACCAATCTTTTAATAACCAATATAACTAAGAAACTTGCCGAGATTAAAGAAAATGAACAAAATATTCGTATTCTTGATACTTATCTAATTAAAGGTTTATTAATAGGTTTACTTATTTCTTTAATACCAGCCTTTTTAGTACCTAGCGCCTTTGCCATCATTGCATCTTTATTAACTACGCTTATTCCTATCATTTTTTCTCTTTGTCTTTTTTTTAAAAAATACCCTCATACTAAACTAAAATTTTATACCAAGATAAAGCAAGAGCAAGAAGAACTTGAATCAGATTTAAAAACTCAAACTGAATTAAAAAAAGTTTTAGAAAAAAGGATTGACTTAACTCAAGTTGATCTAAATGAAATCACTAATTTTCATACCTATCAAAAAGCTTTATCCTACTTACATTTAATAACAGACTACATAACGAGTTCTAAAGCTATCTATGATAGTACCTACTTTTTAATCAGTTATAACTTAAATAAAGAACCTGATAATATTACACCTTTAGAAAATAAAGTAATATCTTTAAAATTAATTAAACACAAATAAAGGAGGAAATATAATGAATGAATTAAAAGAAATAACTAAAAGAGACATTGATTTTGCTAAATGGTATACTGACGTCGTAAAAAAAGCTGAATTAGTAGATTATTCTAATGTTAAAGGTAGTATGATTATCTGTCCTTATGGTTATGCTATCTGGGAAGAAATGCAAAAAGTTTTAGATCAAAAATTCAAAGAAACAGGCCATGAAAATGTTCAAATGCCTATGTTTATTCCTGAAAGTCTCTTAAATATTGAAAAAGAACACGTAAGTGGTTTTGCCCCTGAAGTTGCCTGGGTAACTCACGGTGGCGAAGAAAAACTTGATGAAAGAATATGTGTTCGTCCAACAAGTGAAGTCTTATTCTGTGATTACTATAAAAAAATAATCAAATCTTATCGTGATTTACCTAAATTATATAATCAGTGGTGTACGATAGTTAGATGGGAAAAAACCACTCGTCCTTTCTTAAGAAGTAGAGAAATTTTGTGGCAAGAAGGGCATACTATGCACGCGACTAAAGAAGAAGCTCTTGAAGAAACCCTAAAAATGCTTCATATTTATGAGGATTTTCAAAAAAATTATTTAGCTATTCCCGTAATTGTTGGTAAAAAAACAGATAAAGAAAAATTCGCTGGAGCTGAGGCTTCCTATTCCCTAGAGGCCATGATGTATGATGGAGTGGCTCTACAAAATGGTACCAGCCATTATTTTGGTGATGGTTTTGCTAAATCATTTGGTATAACTTATCTAAATAAAGAAAATAAATTAGTAACTCCTTATCAAACCAGCTGGGGAGTAACTACCAGAATGATTGGGGCTTTAATTATGGTTCATGGTGATGACCAAGGTTTAGTTCTTCCTCCTAAAATTGCTCCTTATAAAGTCTGTTTAATTCCTATTAATAATACTGAAGAAGTAACAAAATCAACTCATGAAATAGAAGAAATGCTAAAACAAGCCGGTATTACTTATCAAACTGATGATAAAGATAAAACTCCTGGCTATAAATTTGCTCTTGCCGAAGTAAAAGGTTATCCCGTAAGAATTGAAATAGGTCCTCGTGACTTAAAAGAAAATAAGGTAACCCTAGTAAGAAGAGACACCCTCGAAAAAATAAGCATTTCTAAAAATGATATTATAACTACTTTAACTAAACTATTTGAAGATATCCAAACAAATCTATATAATCGTGCCTTAAAAAGACGTGATTCTATGATTTATGAAGCTCACAATTATGAAGAATTTACCTCTATTGCTACCACTAAACCTGGCTTTATTAAAGCTAATTGGTGTGGTGATATCTCTTGTGAAAACAAAATAAAAGATGATTTTAGTATGAAATCTCGTTGTTTAATCGAAAATGAAAGTATAACAGGACCCTGTGTTTGCTGTAACAAACCTGCTAAATATCGTCTCTACTTTGGCCGCCAATACTAAATTTCCAATAATTTCTATCATATAAAACAATTAATAAGCTATCCTATAAATGGGTGAGAAGTATGAAAAAATTTATTGTTTTTTTAATGTTTTTATCCTTCCCCTTAAATATCTATGCTTATTCTGATACTGTTTATTTAGGTGGTGAAACAATTGGTATTGATATAAAATCAAATGGGGTAATGGTAGTAGGTTTCTATAAAGTTTCGGGAAATTATCCTAAAACTAGTCTAATAGAAGGAGATATAATAAAAAGTATAAATGGAACTAGTATCGCCTCTATTAAAGAATTAACACTAGCCATTGAAGAAGCCTTAAAATTATCAAATACCATTAATATCACTTATCTTAGAGCGGGTAAAGAATTTATTACTACTTTAGATTTAATCAAAGATAAAGAAATATATAAAACTGGTTTATATGTAAAAGATAGTATCACTGGTATAGGTACATTAACATTTATTGACAGTGAATCCCATATCTATGGTGCTTTAGGTCATGAAATATTAGAAGTAAATACCAATCAAAAACTTGAAATAAAAAGTGGATCTATCTTTGAAAACAGTATAACCAGTATAAAACCTAGTTCTAATGGTAATCCCGGTAGTAAAAATGCTAAATTTTATTATCAAAATACCTACGGCGATATAACTAAAAATACTAAAGTAGGTATCTATGGTAAATATACTGCTAAATTAGATCCTAATAATTTAATAAGTATAGCCAAACCCGAAGAAATAACGGTAGGTCCTGCCTCCATTTATACTGTTTTAAACAATGAAACAGTGGAGGAGTTTACTATCAATATTAAAAGTATCAATGAAAATAGTGAAACAAAAAACCTAACTTTTGAAATAACAGATTCTAATCTTTTAAATAAAACTGGCGGAATAATCCAAGGCATGAGTGGTTCTCCCATAGTTCAAAATGGTAAACTAATCGGAGCTGTAACTCATGTTATTACTGATAATGTTAAATCAGGTTATGGTATATTTATAACTACCATGTTAGAAGAAAGTGAGAAATAACTCACTTTTTGTATTTTTTTTAAAGCCTTAAAAGTTAGTTAAATCTTTAAGTAATACCACTATATAAATAATTTGACTTTTATTTTAAGTAGAGTTATAATATCTCCGTTCTTTTAGAAATTGGGGGAAAAATATGAAAAAATATAATTTAAAAAAAGGATTTGTAGCCTTAGGTTTAGCTGGAGTTATGGTAGTTAGTGCCGCTTGTTCAAGAAATGAAGATAAAAGTAATAACTTAGATAATTCTAGTAATAATACAATAGGGAATACTGTATTATCTAATGAAAATAATGAGTTAGATACCTTTGTGGATACAGAAGAAATTAAAACTAAAGCAAATGATTTATTAGTTTTAGATAGTGATTATATTTGCAATTCTAGTATTAATGCAAATAGTATTAAACTTTCCAATTTACCAAAATATCGCCTTATAAAATTTGAAGAGAAAAGTGATGAAAATTTTGCTTGGTATGAAGATATTAGTAATAATGCTACAATTTCAATATGGAGCAAACTAACTTTAGACCAAGATGGTGAATTTAACAGTTTAGGATATGCCGAATATAAAGAAAAAAATAATGTTGGTGAAACAATAATTAACCAAGAATATACCTTAGAGGGAGTAATAACTTTAAATAGTTTTTTAAAAAAGTACAATTTAGAAGCTTTTATTAAAGATGAATATCAAGAAGAAGAATTAGAAGAAATCTATAACTATTTAAATGAAAAGTTTAATAAAGATGATAACTATAAACTTGAAAATCTTATGGTAGCGGATATGAGTTTAAATGCTAATTGGTTAAATGATAAAGGAACAAGAAACTATTATATTATGGCAAAAGAAGCTACCAGAGCTATAGATGAAGAACATAATAAAGTAATTAATAATGTTTATGGTAATGAAATAGGAAGTATTTATAATTATAGAGATATTAAATATAATGATATTTTAATTCCTAATGATTATTTAAAAAAGGTAAAAGGAAATTTAGATATTGTTATAACTGGAGATACCGAAAATCCTCAAGCGATCTACTTTTTTAATTCCCAAGAAGTTATAGGATTTTATTACTATAATGTTATCAATGCAACTTATCAAGAAGGATTTAAAGTAAGTAGTTTAGAAAGCTTCTTAAGAGAGTTAGGTTTATCTGATTTAATAAAAGAAAATTATACCAAAGATGAAATTATAGAAATATATGATTATATTAATAGTTTAGAATTATATAGATAAATTATTAAATAATAAAATAAAATTTGCAACAAATACTCATAATATCAAGAGAAAATACAAGTTTTTTCTTGATTTTTTAATATTAGTAAAAAATATTTTTTCTAAATTTTTAAGTAATACTAATCTTACGATAATTCTTTAATTAAAAAATCAAGTGCAACAAAAGAATAAAGTTCTTTAAATTTGCATTTAAAAAACTTTTTTGTTATAATAAATCATATTGCAAAAAGAGGGATAAAAATGAATTTCTTAAATATTCTAAAAAAGTTTTTTAAATCTAAAGAATTACCTAAATATTTAATAAATCCTAATAATTTAATATCAATTCCCACCAAGAATTTATATAAAGATAATCCCTTAATTTTAACTCAAATAGATAATTTTAAAACAGAATATTTAACTAAATTATCCTTAAAAAATCCCAACTTAAATGAAAATGAATTACAAACAGAAATGAAAATGCTTATTGATCTAACTTTAAATATTTTCTTAGATTCTGAATTAATTACTAATATGCCTAATCTTGAAAAAAGACTTAATTATTTAATAATTTCTAAAAAATTATATTTATATTTAAATAATATTAATGACTTAAAAAATACTCTAATTGCTAAACTTATTGCTTTACAAGAAATATCTCAAGAAAACATTTTTTTATCTTCTAGTAAAAAAAATACTATCAAAAATTTATTTGAAACTTTAACCAATATTTACTTAATAATTCAAAATCAGACTATTGCCTTAACCCTCGAAACTCAAAACTATTTAGAAAATGGTATTAAAGATTATCACTCAAACAAGAATTCTCTTGCTGAAGAAGAAAGTATAATCTCTAAAAAAAGAGAACTATTATTAAAATATGAACAAGCAATATTTAAAAAAACAATAATATCTATAAGTGAAGAGAAAGGATTAGTCCTAAAAGATATTGCTACCACTCAAAAATTATTAGAAATATATGTCTATAAACACCAAACAGAAGTCGCCACTCTTTTTCAAGAATTAACCGAAATTTCTCTTAAATATATCACAACACTAGACTTAAATAACTTATCTAAAAAAGAAACTTCTAATTATAATGAAGAACTTTTAAACCAAATAACTAATTTAGAATTAAAATTTAGAATATTTTATGAATATGGTCACAATTTAATCACCGAAATAGACCTAAAAGAACTTTATAATTTAAAATTTGATATCCTAACTATGGCTCCCATTGGGTTTATAGAGCCCCTTAACCCAGATGATTTTGAATTAGAATACTATGAAAAAATAATCTATCATCAAATTGAATTAATTATAACGGGCAAAAATCCTAATTTCCAAGCTATATTTCTTGAAAATACTGAAAAAGCTATCGAAATATTTAAAAATATTTTAAAACAAGGTAAAACTAAATTAGATATACCTACTATTTTATCTAATAAATATTTATTAAATTTCTTATTATCCCTAAATTCTCAAGAAGACTTAATTTCATTTTTAAAAAATTTTAAAGTAAAAAAAGCTGATTACATTTATTTTAACTTTTGTAATAGTATCTTTGACTGGGAAGACGAACTACCCCTAGAAACTATTTATCGCCTTATGTTATCTCAAAATGTTGGATATGATGCATTACTTTACGAATTATTAAAAAATATTATTTATCCTGATGATAATTTATATTATCTACCTGAGGGAATTACTAGAGTTAAAAACGATACTATAACCTTTAGAACTAGTTCTTTAAATTTAACTGCTATAAAAACGCGGGAATTAACTTGTGATAAAATAGTAGTTTTGCCATCTAGTTTAAAAGAATTTAACTATAACACAGCTCTTTTTTACCCCAGCCACGTCAAAAAATTTATTTTTAAAGAAGGCTTAGAAGTATCATCTGATGAAATTTATAACATTGAAATTATTTCTCGTGGTGAAAATAAAATAACTTATAAAGATAAAAGAACTAATTATATAGTAACCTCTGATCTAAATTGTAAAAAAATTATTCTAAACTCCAAAACTTATAATCTTGCTGGCTTATTAACCTTTATTCCTAAGAAAAATCTTCATATTGATGAGTATACTCTTTATAAGAAAGGTTCCAATTCTTTAGAAGACGTTAAAAATGCTATTGAAGCCCGAAGAAATCCCGAAAAATATGGTATAAATTATACCTATGCCAATGCATCGACTAAATATGGTGATATTTATTTAGAACTTCGAAATAATTATTTGGATTCTAATTCCATGCATTCATTCTCTCTAGCTCTATACCAAGGAAAATTCCCAACCCCATTAAATGAAGTAGTGGAACCAAAAGGATCGATACAGGATATTATAAGTATAATTAGGTATGACGAGTTTGATCATAGCACTTATTTTACTTTTAATCCTAATTTTAGCAATGTTTCTGCTCTAAGAAGAAATGTTTGGCTTTATGACAAAAGTATTGAAGATGGAAGTTTTAGCGCTAATCCTATGTACTGCACTGAAACAAATGGTTGTTGGGGTATAATTTTCCCGAGTGGTAAGCAAAAACTATCCGAAAATAAAAAATATTTGCCTAATTGTTTTAAAAACTATTATCAACTTCCAGAATTTGAAAATATCCGCAGTTTATCAAAAGCTTTTATCAAATGTTTATCAAAAGCTTATTTTGGTAATAATTCTAATGATTGTATTTCTATATTTAAATATACCTTCTCTGACCATTATAAAATACTTATAAACCAAATAAAAAAAGATGAAGTAACAGGTAAATTTTATAACGAAGTTCTTACCCAAATAAATATTCCTCAAAGTAATTCTAGTTTTATCAAATCTGATTTTACTAATATTATCAATACTGTAAAAGAATTAAATTTAAGTGAAAACTTTCAAAACTTTATAATTACCACCCTCGAAAATTACCAAAATTTTTATTTAGAACCAACTCAATTTGCCATTGCCACTGATAATTATGGTGAAGTTATGTTACTAAATTTAAAAGATTCTCTAAAAAATGGTTACATATATGTAAACGATATCTTAGAAAGTTGTAATATTAAGGAATTTGTCGAGAAACTTCTTGAACTCCTATCTAAAACCTATAATGTTTCTGTTAAAGACTTATTAAAGAATAAATTACCAACTAAAGAAACGGAATCAAGTTATACTCATAAACTAGAAAAGAAGAATTAAGAGAAGCAAGCTTTTATATAATTAAAGTTTATAATTTAAAACAGCCATTGGTGTATTATTAGATCTTTTAAGATACAAATCTTCTAAAGAATAAAACCTAAGATAATTATAAAATCTTTCATTATTTTTTTCACCAAAATTAAAAATTAAAAAATATTGACAATTTTTAATATTAGTTGTACAATACATACCCGAATAAGAAAGAGGGATTATTTAATGAATAAAGAATATGCTTATATTGATGGTAAAGCATTAATAACAGACAATAAAGGAAATCAAAAATTAGAAGAATATTATGAAGATTTAAATAAAGTTTTAGTTCAAGAGAATTTAGTAGAAGAAATGGAAAATCAAATTACTGAATTAACTAAAGAACAAAATATTCAAAATGTTAGAACAAGAAAACATTATATTCCTATCGTATTGCCTGCCTTAACATTTATATCGACCATTGGTGCTAATTTAATATTTTATTTTTATACTGGTATTAATCCTTTAACCGAACAAGTTAATACTATATTTGGTACTTTAAATTTTGCAACATATTGGAGTTTAGCTTTTTCTTCAATACTTATACCTATCGGAGCTATTTCTGAGTATTTTATATATAAAACTTATAAAGAAGCCAAAAAAGACCAAAATGGAACCAATAAAGAACTAGAATATTTAAAAAATCAAATTATTAAAGAAAAACAAATTTTAGAGGAATTAAAAAAAGCCAAAAAAAATTCAAACAAATTAGAAGAAGTAAAAATTGTTCAAATAGATGATAAAAAACAATTAGAAGAATTACAAAATAATCTGGAATATTATTATAATTTAGGTTATAATGAAGAAGAAAACTTAGAAGAACAGGGACCTAAATTAATAAGAAGAAAAAACTAAAAGAGGGGAATAAGTGATAAAGAACTAAAAATTTATCACTTTTTTAAATAACTTTAATTAAAAAATCAAATTCCTGCAATAAAATGGTAGTATTGATTTTTTCCTTTTTTTGTAGTATCATACTTTATAGCTATATGATTTTTTTAACTATTACTATGAATAGATTACATATGACATTTTCAATGCAAATGAGTAATAAGTGGTGATAATACATGGAATTAAATTTAAAAAAAGTACAACAATTGAATCCTAATCAAATATATGATTTATTACAACCTACTATAAATAAGCTATATTTATCTTTTATATATATATCAATTTCTAATGAAGAATATGAAGAATTAATAATAAAAGAAATTTCAGACTCTAAAAAACAATATAAGGGAGATCAAAAATATTCAGATTATATAAAAAGAAAAATAAGATTTCAATTATCTGAAATAACTAAAAAACAAATTTTTAATCCAAAGACCTCTTTTACTTTATTAAATAATTACATAACTGCAAAAATTATTAATATTTCAGATTATATAAATGTTATTCAATCTTTTAATAAGTTAAGCAACTTTTTAGAAACCTACAATTATATACCAACCCCAGATTTACTAATTGAACTTATTAATAAAAATAATACTTTTAATCAAATGGTAGCTACAGTTTTTAAAGAGCATTATACGCAAATTATATCTGGTAAAGTTGAAGAACTATTTAATGATAGCTTATTATTATCAACAATAAATGCATATTGTATGTTAAATAATATTGACATAGCTAAAACAGAAAATATAAGTTTAGAAAATTATGACCTAACCAAAGATAAAACTACAGATTCATATAAAATGTATTTAAGAGAAATTGAAAAAAGACCTTTATTATCTCCTGAACAAGAAAGACAACTTGCTATAAAAATTGCTGAAGGCGATTCTAATGCTAGAGAAATATTTATTGAGAGCAATCTAAAATTAGTAGTAAGTATAGCTCAAAAATATATTAATAGAGGCTTATCCCTTCTAGATCTTATCCAAGAAGGAAGCATAGGATTAATGATTGCAGTAGATAAATATGATGCAAATAAAGGGTATAAATTTTCAACTTATGCAACTTATTGGATAAAACAATCTATAATTAAAGCAATTGAAACTAAAGGAAGAAATATAAGAATCCCGGTACATTTATATGGAAAAGTTAGATTATATAAAAAAACAATAACTAAAATGGAAGATAAATTAGGCAGAAGTGCAACCGTAAGTGAAATAGCAAATGAAATGGGACTATCAATATCTGAAGTATCCAAATTACAAGAACTTCAATGGGATACTCTAAGCATTAATGCTACTATAGGAGATGAAGATACTGAATTAGAAAATTTTATATCTTCTTCTGAAAAGACACCAGAAGATAAAACAATAGATGAAACCTTGCTATCCCAAATAAATTTGATATTTGAAAAATGTAATTTAGAATCTAGAGAAAAAGATATATTAATGTTAAGATATGGATTTAATAATAGAGAACCTATGACTTTGGAAGAAATAGGTAAAAAATATAATTTAACTAGAGAAAGAGTCCGACAAATAGAAGCTAAAGCCATAATGAAAATTAGAAGATCCAAATACGTCAAAGAATTAGCTGTATATACTAATTATCCGGACAAATCATTACAAAATATCAACGAATTTAGAAAAAAATATCGAAAAATGAAAAATCCATATTATAAAACACTTTTAAATGATTATAAACATAAAGAAGGGAAAGATGAAGAAGAAATGCCAAAATTACAAACAATATATGAATATTTTAAAGATTATACTAAAGAACAAATTGACGAAATGTTAACAAAATTGACAGAAGAAGAAAAAGCATTATTAATAATTCGATATGGAGAAGATTTAAATAATCCAGCATCAAACAAACTAACTCAGGAACAAACTAATAGATTTTATGGTACATTAATACCTACAATGAAAAGATTATTAACAAATCCAACCAAAGAAAGAAATTCAAACCAAAGAAAAAAGAAAGCCAAACAACCAGTAGCAAATCAAACTGTAAGTATCGTCCAAACGAAAACTAATGAAGTTCCAAAAGAGCTACAAGAAACATTACCACCAGAAAACAATGAAAATCAAGTTATTTCAACTATAATTATGGAAGATTCAGACGAGCAAAAAAAGATAGAGCAACAGGAACACCAAGAAAAAGACTTAACAATCAAATCAACTAACTTACCAAAACAATCAGTAGAACAACCTACTAATAACAATAATCAAATGTCAAAAGAAGATTACATAAAGGTATTAGAATTATTAAGAACACCTACATTTGCTCAAATGATGAGTACTTTATCAGTAAAAGAAGCAGTAATAATATCATTAAGATTAGGATATATAGATGGTAAATATTATTCAACTGAATCTATTGCTAAATTTTTAGGAATAGAACCATTAGAAGTAATAGAAACAACCAAAAAAATATTATTAGTATATAAAGAAAATATAAACAGATTTTTAGATAATGCAATTGCCATTGCAACAGATGAAACTAAAAAAGAAAAATATAATAGTCAAATTGCAGGAAGTTAGTTAAATAGTAAAATGCAATTTGTAATAAATTCTTTTAATATCAAGAGAAAATGCAA
>CANPVV010000006.1 GCA_947581835.1 uncultured Bacilli bacterium | reverse complement strand
GACAAAGCAAGAAGCATAAAGTACAATTTAGGTAACAAAAAGCTTCAATGGTTAAAGTTCATTGGAGCCAAGACTGCGGAAGAGCGAACAGAAGCAGCCAAAGGAGATGAATTATTAATGGAATTAGATAAAAATCTCGAAATGTATGTAAATGATCTTGAAACTCAAGAGATATTTGGAAAATGGGCAGAAAAAATTGCCGAAGATAAAGGTATTGAGCAAGGAATAGAGCAAGGATCTCAAGAAAAAGCTTTAGAAATTGCTAAGCAAATGCTTAAAGATTCATTACCTTTAAAAAGTATAGCCAAATATACAGGTCTATCTTTAAAAGAAATTAGTTCCTTAAAATAAGTGTTAAAATAAAAGTTCTTATCAAGTATTGGTAAGAGCTTTTAATTTTAATTATTAATCTTTAAATTATACCTATTAATAACCTTATTCACATATCTAAATCCATAAGCCTCATAATTAATCTCTTCTAAAATTTTCTCATAATCTACCTCTCTATTATTTAACTTTTCTTTTACATAACCCAATACTTCATCTCTCTCCAAATTCTTAAAATCAATTATTTCATCAAATCTTCCTAAAAACTCTTCACTAAAAGCCTCATTTAATTTATTTTTATTATCCAAAAAACCCACTTTTTTATTCTTATACGCATTTGAAGTCATAAATATCATCGTATGTGAAAAATCAATCAACTCCCCATGGGCATCATGAATAACTCCCTCATCCATAATCTGCAAAAATAAATTAAGCACTGCCGGATGAGCTTTTTCAATTTCATCAACCAAAATAATTGAATATGGATTATACTTCACTTTATTAAATATAAAATCATCATCATACCCCACATACCCCTGCGAAACCCCAATAAGTTTATTAACCGAAGTCTCCAAATTATACTCTGACATATCTAACCTAATTAAATTAGTTTTCAACTCTTCACTTATCACTTTCACACTCGAGGTTTTCCCAACACCCGATGGCCCCACCAACAATATTTTTAAATTATTCTCCATCTTAAAATAAAGTTTTAAATTACTAACCAATTTTTTTAAAGCCTCTTCCTGATAAAATATTTTCTTATCTAAACTCTCTTTAATCTTATCTACTAACTCCTCTTTCTTTAAAAACATTGGAATATTACTCTTATCTTCAATAACTTTCAATATATCTTCCCTACTAATAACGGTTTTACTATTATTTTTTAAAGCCTTCAATTCTTCTTCTTTTTCTTTAATCTTTAAACACAAATCTAAAGCTTTATCAAACAAATTATCTTTAACATATCTTTCTTTTTCTTTAATCAAACTATCCACTTCTTTTTCTATATTTATAACCTCTTTTTTCGTAATACTTTTCCTTTTTACATGAGCACAAATACTATCCAATAAATCTAAAGTCTTATCTGGATTCTTTTTAGAAAACAAATATTTATTCCCTAAATTTACTATATCACAAATATTCTCATCGGTAATATCTATTCCATGATGCTTAGCATATTCATCTTTTAAACCCATCAAAATATTTTTAGTTTCATCTAAATTAGGCTCATTAATTAATACTCTCTCAAATCTTCTATCTAAAGCTTTATCTTTATGAATATACTTCTCATATTCTTGGGTAGTAGTAGCCCCAATTACTCTAATCTCTCCTCTAGCTAAATATGGTTTTAATATATCACTAGCGTTTATCGCCCCTTCTGCTCCTCCAGCATTAACCATCGCGTGTACCTCATCAATAAATAAAATAATATTTTTATTTTGAATAACCTCTCTAATAATTTTGGTAAGTCTCTCTTCAAACTCTCCCCGATATTTTGTTCCACTTACTAAATCTCCCATTGGTAACTCTACAATTTCAGCATCATCAAGCATAGGGGGTACCTCTCTTCTATTTATTCTTCTTGCCAGTTCCTCCACAATCGCGGTTTTTCCAACTCCTGCTGGTCCAATTAAAATAGGATTACTTTTCTTTTTTCTTAATAATACTTCAATTACATTATCTATTTCCTTATCTCTTCCAATAACTTTTTCTTTCATATCTACTTTTAAATTTAAAACAGTACCTACATTATAAAGTTCTAACTTTTGTTTAGCATTTATCTGCGGTTTAATCTTAAGTTCATCATATAAACTATCTAAATTAATACCCATACCCAACATAATTCTAATCGCAATACCTTCTCCTTCATCTAATAGTGCTAAAAATAAATGTATATCACTAACTATCCCTTTATTATTTTCTTTCGCATCACTTAAAGCACTAGCAAGCACTCTCTTTAAAAGAGGTGTATATAAATTAGCATCAATATTCTTTTTAGGTATACCAACAATATTAATTAATTCTTTTCTAAATAATTCATAATTTAAACCATATTCCTTAAGTTTTAAACATAAACTAGAATCACTTTTTAATATTGCTAAAACTAAATGTTCACTTCCCACATAAGGATGATGAAGCATATTTCTTTCTATTTCTGCATTTTTAAGTATTTTACTCCCATTAAAACCAAAGTTATTAAACATAATATCCTCCCATATACTCTATGTATATTAAGATAAAAAAAGAAGTAATTTATTCAATCACTTCTAATAAAATATTAACTTAATTTAACAGTAAATGGATTAGTTTTAGAACCATCTCCACCACTTTCAAATGGTGTATCAGCCCTAAGATTTATTACCGGGCGCACACCAGGAGTAGTCCAATACACGTAGTAGTTGCTGAGGTAGCCATATTCATGCACATAGAACACGTTAGCACAAGTGCTACCGTAAAAGTAATACGGAGACATTGTCCAGTAGTATTGACCAGTATATAAATAATAGGTTTTATTAGTTGTGCCGTACACACCTCCTGCAAACATTACTTCATCTGCAGAGATCAAACCTACAGGCACTGGTAATGCTCCATTTCCTTTGTTGCCATCATTTGACATAGTATATAAATCTTCTTTTTGTGGACATTTAAGGGTAGGTTTCTTATCTGTATATATCCTTACATATCCTCCATAATATGTATATTTTGTTCCCCAACCATATTCTTTTTTATCAATATTACCACCAGAGCCATTTGCATAAGGTGTTCTATCTCCACAAAAGCCCGCTTCTTTATCTATATATTCTTTCGCTTTTGTAGGAAAATCTGCACCATTATACCAAGTGACTACTTGTTTTAGTATGGTACTATTTGTTTGATTAGCATGTGTTTTATTATATGCATCAAAATCACCAGTTCCTTTAGTTTGCCCAGCTTTTCCATACATATAACCTACATATGCATTGTCATTATAAGAATCATTAAACCTTATACCAGTAGCTACCATAGTACCGGTTCCTTCTACTGCCGCACTTCCTTTACCACTATAGATTAATCTTATTGAGCCATTTCCGTTTATTCTTACTATTCTCCAATAAGTCTTATCAATTAAAACCCAATTTTTTTCTGCTGTGCCTCTAAAGTAATATGTTTCACCATCATCATCATAACCTTTACATAATAATGTATTAGGTTCTGTACTCGGACCAGTAATGGCTGATTTAGTTTGACCTGTAGAAGGATCAACTTCCGGACATTTTTCTGTATCCTCAGATACCGTTAAATCTCCTCCTAAATTTTTTAAAGTATCATTAGCAACATTTGAAGTAAAATATAAATTACAATCTGTCCCAGTTTTAGTTAAAGAATTTACTATTAAATTCTTACTGGTTTTATCCCAACTAACTTTTGCATTATTTGTACAAGAACTTTTAGTACTAAGCTGTAAAGTATCATCTTCTGGTATTTTATCTTGTTCTACATAACTACCATTACCATCTTTATCTACATAAATACTTAAAATATTTATATCAGCACTAGCATCACTTATTTGGACCTCTACAGTTCCTGTAAATGTTCCTTCTAAATCTGCATTTTGATTTCTTTCTTCATTAGGATATTCAAGTATTACATAATAATATGCAGTAGTTGATGGATCCCTAGTTGCAGTAATAAATTCATTTTCCACAATAGTTATATTACCATCACTATCACTAGGAATTTTTCCACTTCCAACCAAATTATCTTCATTTACACCAGCTATTGTACAACTTTCAAATAAATGCTGTTTACCTTCTACTATTTCTTTTTTCTTTTCACAACTAGCCTTAACACTTTGTTCACTATCAAATCTATATACTTTATATTTTAAATCAGTATTTAATCCATTTTGACCTTTCCAAACAATACTATAAGGCATAACTACATTATCCCCTGTAGCTGTCGCAGTTATTGCAGATACAGTTTTATGTCCAGGATATATAGCTAAATCAGTAAATGTTAATGTTCCTTTTATTTCTAATTTAGCTCCATCCAAACTTGCTGCTGTACCACTCATTAAAGCACCATCACCATTAAATAATGTTTGGCCTAAAAAGTAAGCAAAAGATATACCTACACCAATAAGCAAAATAGTAACTAAAATACTCAATCTTTTATTCTTTTTCATTATTCAGTCACCTCCTGAACAACAAAAGGTTTTTCAGTTGTACCATTTCCACCTTCAACAAATACAGTATCAGCTTTGAGATTTATTACTGGACGCACACCAGGAGCAGTCCAACCAACAGTAGTATAGCCAAGATAACCATTAATACCATCCATAATGAAAATGTTAGCACCACTGTCAAAGTCAAATGGAGACATCGTCCAGTAAGATGCTCCTGTATATAGCCAACAACCATAACTTTTTTGCCCTGTAAATCCTCCAGAATATATTACTTCATCACTTGTTATTAATCCTATTGGAACAGATAAGGCACCATTCCCTTTGCCTTGTTCATTTCCACTCATTGTAAACAAATCTCTTATTTTATTTGCACATTTAAGTGTTGGTTCTTGACTTGATTTATCATAACTTGTACTAGTTGATTCCCACACTCTACCTGTTGGAGCATATCCTGATTTTTCAGTTCCCGTTCCATTGCCAGCAAAAGTTCCATGACCTGTTACAACTTCTCTATCATTACAAAATCCTGTACTTCCATCTATTTTAGCTTTAGAATTTAGTGAATTAAATCCATTATTTGAAAAATCTTCTGTTCCATTATACCAATTTTCTAAGTATTTCATTATATCACTTTTATTTGTATTTGTATGTGTTTTATTATAATCACTTTGACCAGTATCACCATACATAAATCCTACATATGCATTGTCATCTTTACTTGTATTATATGCTTGCGTTCCTATCTGACTTACTGATGAGCTTGTAGAGGTAGTCGCTTTTGACCAATAACCATTTGCATCTGCAACTTCTTCTTTAGTTCCAGCTCCTGAATATATCAATCTTATTGTTCCATTTCCATTTATTCGAATTATTCGCCACCATATATCTTTATTATCTTTTGTTTGGCCAAATTTTACCCAATTATTATTTACTGTTCCCCTATATATATAACTTGTTCCATAATCATCTTCTGCTGCATATAATCCATTTTCTTGTAATGTACAATCACCACTACTATGAGAACTATCATTAGTACCACTTGCACATGAAGGTCCTGTTACACTTTCTCCTAAATCTCCTTTAGGTGTTCCAAGTCCTAGTTCTTCAACTTTTTTAAGAGACTGTGATTTTCCAAAAAATAAATAACAACTAGTATTCTTTGAAGTTAAACTAAGTCTTAAACTATTAGTTTTACTATCCCATGAAGGTGTTGCACCATTTGTACAAGTACTCTTACTTTGATTAAACTCATAACCAACCATACTTGTAGGCAAATCTTCTTCATTTTTATATGTTCCATCATCTTGCTCTATCATAAAAGCAATAGTATTCCCTTTTTTAGTTAATCTTTCTATAGATTGATAAGTATTATTATTTTGTTTATAAAACAATAATACACTTAAAAACATAACTCCAATAGTTATTAAAACAATATTTTTCTTCATATACTTTCCCTTACTTTTTTTAATATATTACAACATTTTTAATATTATTTCATTATCTTCGACAAAAGATACCAAAAATAATTTGTTATGCTATTTGTAATATTTTATATAATAAATATACAATAATATTTTTAATTAATCAAGATATTTTAATATTATTTCCCATAAAAAAATTACATTAAGTATTTTTAAATGTAATTTTTTATATTAAATATACTGGAACATACCAATTATTACAATCTATTGGATAAACTTCATTAATCATACAAATAACTAATCCTGTTCCTCTATCTCTTTTTGTCTCATCTAAAACTTTAAAATTATTTATTATACTACTATTAGGATTCTTTCCTTTTTTTATTTCTATTGGATATAATTTATTATTATAATCAATAATTAAATCTATTTCTCTATCATTATTATCTCTATAATAATATAAGTAATTAGAAGCATTAAGTCCATTATTAGTAAAAGATTTAATAATTTCCGAAACCACAAAAGTTTCAAATATATGTCCTGCATAAGAACTTTCTCTAAGTATTTCTGAATTAGGATATTTTGCTAAATAACTTGCTAAACCTGTATCCATAAAATATAACTTAGGTCTTTTAACTACTCTTTTAATAATATTATTACTAAAAGGCTCTAACAAAAAAACTAAGCCTGTATTAACTAAAATAGATAACCACTCACTTGCCGTTGGATTACTAATTTCTACGTCTCTTGCTATTTCATTTAAGTTTAATTCTTCTCCTGTTCTAACCGCCACCGAAACCATAAACTTTCTAAATTTAAGTTCTTCTTTAACATTAATAAGCATTCTTATATCTCTTTCAATATAAGTTCTAATATAACTCTCATAAAAAGCACTTAAATCCATCTTATTATCTTTATATATTTCTGGATAACTACCCTTAAAAATAATTTCAAATAACTGTTTTTCTGTTAAATTCTGTTTTTCTTGACTCTTAAAATACTCTATATTTGGTATAAATAAATTAGCTTTTCTATTATTTATCTCTCTTAAAGATAAACCATACAAATCTATAATTCCTACTCTACCCGCAAGAGATTCACTCACATCTTCCATAGATAAAAAAGATTGAGAACCTGTAAGAAAATATAAACCATTTGTCTTTTCTTTACTTTGCAAACCCTCCAATCTTTTTTTATCTACAATCATTTTAATATAAGATAAAAGATTAGGTGCATACTGAAATTCATCTATTATAAGAGGTGCTGGATAATTATCTAAAAACAATTCAGGGTCTTCTATCGCAAGCATTCTATCCCGCATATTATCAAATGTAACATAATTTACATTTTTAAATTTTTCTTTAACTAAATGATTTAACAAAGTAGTTTTCCCAACCTGTCTTGGTCCAGTAATCATAACCACAGGAAAAGACTCTGCTAAAGCAACAATTTTTTCTTCAATATTTCTTTCAATATATTTATTCATAGTAATTTCCTCCATTTAAATTATACTACAATTTTATACAAATTTAAAGTACAACTTTAAATTTGTATAAAACTAATCTCTATCAATAATATATTCAAAGTCTTCTCCTTCTATTACTTTCATTAAACAATTAGGCTTAAAATCTTTATTTTTTAACTCATCTATATCTATCCATCTAAATACAGCTTTCTTCTTTTCTTCCTGATTAACAATTATATCTTTTAAATATGCCTCTTTATCCCTAAATTCTAATTCATGAATAAAAAGTATTTCCTGACACTTACCCTTTGTATATCTTGAAACATAAAAGTTTTCTACTACTCCCTTACTTTTAATATATTTAGTATCATACCCCGTCTCTTCTTTAATCTCTCTTGTTAAAGCCTCAATTGAGGTTTCATTTAATTTTACTCTTCCCCCTGGTAAAGTTAAATGTTTTGCATCTCTTTTTTCTTCTATAAGTATTTTATTATTAAATCTAATTATTGCAGCCACTCTATAATTTAATAAAGTATCATCTATTTTATAAGTTATGTCCATTATATTCCTTACTTTCCTTATCTATTTTATCTAACTCTAAACTATACTCTAAATCTAAATATTTTCCTACTCCCTCATAATCTCTATTCTCTGTAAGAAAATAATCAGCATACACTGAATATGCTAAAATATTCCCTGTTTTAGCCCAATTATTAAGAAGGATTACTCTTAAAGAAACCCAATTTATATTAGAATCATTAAAAAAATCTAAATATTTAGCATAATCTCTAAACTCTCCTTCTATAACTCTTTTCTTATCTAAATCTCCCTCAAAATTATTTCTAAAATTATTAGGCAAATTCTTAAAAATTAACTCTAAATCAGGTCTTGATTTCAAAAATAAAAACTTAGACTCCGGATTAAAATAAACAAACAACTTATATAAAATATTTGAACCATACTGAAAAATATTATTTTTTTTCATGTTTATAGCTATTGTTTTTGCAAGTTTTAAATTACTATCTCTATATGGCAACTTAAATATTTCTACACAATCTAAAGTAGTTAATTCATATTTCCCAATATCTTCTATTAAAAAATCTCTTAAATTAGGAAAAGTTAATATTGCATCTATAATCCATTTCTTTTCTTTATAACTTCTAACTTTATTTACAAATTCATCTTCCTTAATTATTCCTTTAATATATAAACTCTTAACTTGTAAATATCCACAGCAACCTAAAGCATACTCTCCTATTTTTTTACTTGGTAAAGCTTTATTTACTGCTAAAACAAACATAACCTCACTATTATCTTTATTTTTTTCTAATAACTCTTCTTCTATTTCTAAATCTTGAAAAAACTCTGGATTAACCCCTTCTATTTTTAATACTGCTAGTCTAACAATTTTCTTTAACTCTTCCACTTTTCCATTATTTTCTAACAATCTTCTTATCTGTAAAAAATCTAACTTCTCATAATCCATTTTACTATCCCCCTAATTTTTTAAACTTAAAACCTGTCTTTTCGTTAATCCTGTTGCTTTCACTATATCATCAACTGAAATATTCAATTTAATCAAATTTTTAGCAATTTTTAAATTAGCCTTAAGTTCTGCTCTTTCTTCTGCTTCATCTACTTTCTCTGAAATATAATTTTCCATATAATTTCCTTTTATATCTTTATCAAGCTCATCATTCCACTCTTTAATGTATTCTATCAATTCTTCCAAAACAATCTCTCCCATCATATATTTTTCTATTTCTTCTATATCTTTTCTTATTTTCATTATATCCTAATTCCTTAACTTTATCAACTCTAATTAAATATAAGATTTCATAAAAAAATACCTTATTTCTAAGATATTAATTTATTTCTTCAATCTTTAAAAAATTAGTAATTCTATTTTTATCAGTAATAGGTATTCCCCCTGTAATAATAATTTTTTCTCCTTCATCTAAACCAAAGAAATCTTTAGTTTTATCTCTAGCTATTTTAATCATTTCATCAGTATTATTTACTATTGGTACAATACTTGTATAAACTCCATAATTAAGCGCTAAACTTCTTGCAATCTCTTTACTTGTACAAGTTGCCATAATTGGTGCATGAGGTCGAAAATTACTAATAAATCTTGCTGTAAAACCAGAAATTGATGCACACGCTATCGCAGCTACTTTAACATATTCGGTTAAATCCACTGCTCCCTTAGCAATACACTCTGTTCTTCCTATTTTACCTAAATATTTAAAATGATTATGAGCCTCATTTTCTGTATCACTTGCAATACTTGCCATAAACTTAACTGCTAAAACCGGATATAACCCTGTTGTAGTTTCTCCACTAAGCATAATCGCATCTGTTCCATCTAATACGGCATTTGCAACGTCAGTAACCTCTGCTCTAGTAGGTCTACTATTTTTCTTCATACTCTCAAGCATTTCTGTTGCTACAATACAAATTTTCCCATGTTCTCTTGCTTTTCTAATAATTAATTTTTGATAAACTGCTAACTTTGAAATAGGTACTTCTTCCCCTAAATCTCCTCTAGCTACCATTACTCCATCAGCAACTTCTAATATCTCATCTAAATTATTAATCCCCGTCATTGATTCAATTTTAGCAATCACTTTAATATTAGAATTTTCTTCTTTAATTATCTTTCTTGCCGCCATTACGTCTTCCTTAGTAGAAACAAAAGAAAGTGCCAAAAAATCTCCCTTATTATTACAAGCATATCTAATATCTTCTTCATCATCTTTACTTATAAAAGGAATATTTAAATTAATGCCCGGTACAAATAAACTCTTGCGACTTCCTAAAATACCTCCATTAATAACTTCGCAAGTAACTCCGTCCTCTTGAATACTTACTACTTTTATCTTCATAAGTCCATTTTCTAATTGTACAATACTTCCTACCTCTAAACTATCTATGGCCTCTTTATGATTAACACTAAAACTAACCTCTGTTCCTAAAACATTTTCTTTAACAATTCTAATCGTGTTGCCACAAACTAAGTTTATTCCCCCTTCTTGTACTTCTCCGCATCTAAATTCTGGACCCTTCGTATCATATAATAAAGCAATATTCATAGCCTCTTCTGCATTTACTTTAGAAACCAAATCTCTAACTGTTTCTCTTTCTTTAATTGTCGCATGTGAAAAATTAACTCTTGCTACATTCATACCCGCATAAGCCATATCTCTAAAAGTCTCATAATCATTACTCGCTGGACCTATACTACAAATAATTTTTGTCTTTTTCATAAATTTTCCCCTTTCTTTAAAAAAACGAACAAAAACAACTTTACTACAAAACACTAAAAAAGTAAAGTCTAAATTATCTAAAAATTAAAAAAGTAAACTTTTTTAGTCTACTTATTACTTATCTATACAATTCTAAACTATTTATATAATCATATATTTCTATAATTTCTTCTTTTGTATAATCTTCCTTTATTAAATCATCTAAACCTAACTCTCTTAAAAAACTCTCTAAACTACTTACTTTAAATCCTTCTTGATAAGGCACTTTTACCACTCTAAAAAAGTTATTATCCTGATTAATCTTTTCTCTATTAAAAAAATAAACTGCCTCCGGATTATCTATCCCACCTGTAAAAGCTATCGCATCTCCTCTATCAACTAAACACCCATTCCATATACTACCTATTTGATTATTATAACACTCATTTATAACTCTATTACAATCTCTATCAAACATACTTAAGTCTTGCATCTCAACTAAACAATACTTTCTATCTATATTTTCATTCTGACACTCCCGCATATCTAATAAAAATAAATTATCTAACTTTAATGTACTATCTAACTCTACTCTATTTATATAATTATAAATCTCCTCTATTTCTTCCTTAGTATATTCTCTACTTTTAAAACTATCTAATCCATATTTTTCTAAAAAACTATTTAAAGTTATAACTCCCTCTAATAAATACTTAGCCTCAAAAATAAATTCTTTTTTATTCTTTTTTACTCTTAAATTTAAAGTTCCATAACTATTATAAATACCATCTTCATATGCCAAATTATGACTAACAAAAACTGCTGTATTATCCTCTAACAAACTATCATAATATAAAGAACTATCATAATACTCTCTTTTTAAATCTATAATTTTGTATCTTGGAACTCCAATTTTTCCTATGTAATCTTTATCTATCTGTGATTCATATAAATATTTACTATCCAAAACAAGTAACTCATTAGCTAAGTATGTATTAACAACTTGTGTATCTTCTATTTCTTCTTCACTCCAAGTTACCTCATCCTCTTTACTATCCTTAAAATATCCAAATCTATCTTTTGAACACCCAGCATTAACACTTATAACCCCGACCAAACCTAAAGCTACCAAACTTCTTTTTAAACTATATTTTTTCATCTATTTCTCACCAACCAAAATTCTATTATAATCTCTAACAATTTCTAAATCAATCATTTTTAATTTATTCTACTAAAAAAGACTTAAAACCTAAGTCTTAATCTAATAAATTTCTTATCTCTTTTTTTATTTTCTCTAAATCATCAATTTCTAATATCTTATCAATTTTTTGTTTCATTTCAAGAATTCTTAATCTTTCTTCATAAAACTTTAATTTCTTAAGAACCTGATTAATCATTTTTGACACACTTGCTTTAGTTACTCCTCTTTCCTCTGCAATTTCATTTATAGTTAAATCTTCCCTATAATAATTACCAAAAGTCTCTTTTTCTAAATCTGTCAATAATTCCCCATAAATATCTAAAAGTCTATTTAAATATTCTCTATTCTCCATCATTAATCATATCCTTAAATAACCCATAAATATATGTTTCAATATCAAAAGTTCTTAAATCGTTCATTCCTTCTCCTAAACCAATAAATTTCACGGGAATATTTACTGCCTCTTTAATTGCTAAAACAATTCCCCCTTTAGCTGTTCCATCAAGTTTAGTCAAAACAATTCCTGTAATATTTGTAATCTCTTTAAAAGCCTCCGCTTGTAATATTCCATTTTGCCCTGTCGCTGCATCTATAACTAATAATGTCTCATGAGGTGCATTAGGTATATGGGTTCCAATTACTTTATTAATCTTTTCTAATTCTTTCATTAAATTAACTTTATTTTGAAGTCTACCTGCTGTATCTATTAATACAATATCTACGTTTTCATCCTTTGCTTTAATTAAACCATCAAATATAACTCCTGCTGGATCTGTATTTTCTTTACCATAAAATAAAGTATCTGTTTTCTTCGCCCATTCCTCTAATTGCGCAACTGCTCCTGCTCTAAAAGTATCTCCCGCAATAAGCATAACCTTTTTACCTTCATTTTTATATTTATATGCAAGTTTTCCAATTGTTGTTGTCTTACCAACTCCATTAACTCCAACCATTAAAATAACTGTTGGTCCATCTGGATTAATATTTATCTTATCACTCAAAGATTCTCCTGAAACATATATAATAAATAACTCATCTACAATAACCTCTTGTAAATATTTTGTATCCGTAATATTTTCTTTTTTAACTCTAGCCTTTAATCTATCTAAAAAAGACATAACTGTATTAACTCCAATATCAGCCATAATTAAAATATTTTCTAACTCATCAAAATACTCTTCTGTAACTTTATTATATTTAACACCCAATATTGATAATTCATTAACAAACTCTTTCCTAGTTTTCTCTAATCCTTTATCATATATTTCTTTCTCTTCTTCTTTTAATTGTAATTCTTCTTCATTTTTTCCTTCTTCTTCTTTTTTAAACATTTCTCTAAATTTATTAAATAAGCCCATAATCTTCACCATTAGATATCATAACACATAACTAAAAGTATCGCAATTATTTTCCTTCAGAATACTTATCTATTATCTAATTTTTCTCTCTATAAAATATATAATATTACTAATAACCATTTGCAATAAAAGTCATTTTAAGGTATAATTAAAAATAGGTGAAGTTATAAAATGGCAAAGAAGAAAAAAACAAGTTCTACCGAAAGTGGAAATTTTGAATATAGTGTTGAACTTACAGGTTTAATTTTAATTCTTATTGGATTAATCGGATTTGGATTTGGGCCAGTTGGCTCTTTTATTAAGAAATTTGCAATGTTTCTCGTGGGAGGCTGGGCTTGGATATTCCTTTTAATATTCCTATTATGTTTAGGCTCATTTATGTTATTTAAACGTAAACTCCCTAAATTTTTAAGTCAAAGATTAATAGGTTTATATGTAATTATAATTGTTATTTTAGCAGCCAGTCATTTTGGCTTTATTGAAAAATGTACTGATGCTTGTGCATCAAGTGGTATATTCCAAGCTACTTTAGACCAATATATGGACCGTATCTCTACAATTGGTAGTAATACTGCTTTATTTACAAGTGGTGATACCTCTATTGAAATAGGTGGTGGTATCATTGGTGCTACCTTTGGTGTTGCTCTAAACAGTTTATTTGGTGCTTTAGGTTCTAAAATCGTCGCAGTAATATTAACAATTTTTGGTTTAATTTTATTATTCAATGTTACTATCGCTGATATCTTTAGAAAGTTTAAAGAATCCCTAATTAATGTTACTAATAAAGAAACTGAAGAAAAAACTATTACTCCTAAACATAATCATGAAGTTGAACCAAAAGTCTATGATTATGAAGAAGAAAGTAGTTATGAACCTACTCCAATCCCTCCTAAAGATAATAAAATTGTTATTACCAGTATGGAAGAACTAAACACTATCAAAGAACAACCTATGAAAGAAAACTTAGAAACAAAAGAGGATAAAAACTATCCAACTAATTCTAATTATACTCTTCCTCCTCTATCTCTCTTAGATGATGCTAAAGAACAAAAGAAAGTAAATTCCAATAACTTTATTCGTAGTAATAAAGAAAATCTTGAACGTGTTTTAAAAGATTTTCAAATCAGTGGTCAAGTTGTCGAAATTCATATTGGTCCTGCTGTAACTCAATATGAGGTAAAAGTTCCAAGTGGTACCAAAGTTTCTCGTATCAGTGGTATCAATAAAGAAATAGCTCTTGCTCTCGCGGCCAAAGATGTTCGTATTCAAGCTCCAATTCCTGGAAAAAGTACTATTGGTATTGAAATTCCTAACCCTCAAATCAGTATGGTTAAATTTAAAGAAGTTTTAGCTTATGAAGATAAAAACAATTCTAATGGTAAAATATTAGTTGCTTTAGGAAAAGATATCATGGGTAAACCTCAACTTGCTGATTTAGCTAAAATGCCCCACTTACTTATCGCCGGTTCTACTGGTTCAGGTAAATCAGTTTGTACTAATACCATTATCTGTTCTATTCTTATGCGTTATAAACCTGATGAAGTAAAACTAATGCTTGTCGATCCTAAAAAAGTTGAACTATCCAATTACAATGGTATTCCGCATCTTTTATGTCCGGTTGTATCCGATCCTAAAAAAGCCAGTGTTGCTCTTCAAAAATTAGTTGCCGAAATGGAACGTCGTTATGATTTATTCAGTGAAAAAAATGTTAAAAATATTGGTGGTTACAATGATTTAATCGATAAAGAAAACAAAAACAAAGACGAAAAAACTCCGCATATGCATTATATAGTTGCTATAATCGATGAGCTTGCTGATTTAATGCTTGTCGCATCTAAAGAAGTTGAAGACTCTATCATGCGTATTACTCAAATGGCTAGAGCGGCCGGTATTCACTTAATTGTTGCAACTCAAAGACCATCTACCGACGTTATTACCGGTGTTGTTAAAGCTAATATTCCATCTCGTATTGCCTTTGCTGTAGCGTCTAACATCGATTCTCGTACTATCCTAGATTCAAGTGGTGCCGAAAAATTATTAGGTAAAGGCGATATGTTATTCTTACCAATGGGCGAAAATGTCCCTACTCGTGTTCAAGGCTGTTTTATTGATGATAATGAAATTGCCCGTATTATTGACTTTGTTTGTAAACAACAAGCTGCTCACTATGACAGTGAAATGGAAAATTTAAATGTAAGTGGCAATGGTATACATGGTACTCCTAATGAAAAAGAAGAATATGATGACCCAATGTATAATGAAATTGTAGAATTTGCTATTGAAACTGGTAAAGTAAGTACTTCTCTTCTCCAACGTCGTTTTAGACTAGGCTATAACCGTGCTGCTAGAGTTGTTGATTTACTTGAAGAAAGAGGAATCTGTGGTCCAGCCAATGGTTCTAAACCTCGTGAAGTTTTAGTTAAATTAGAAGATAAACCTGAATAATTAAATTGCAAAACAATTCCTTATATGTTAAAATATTTATATGAAAGGATTTGGTAATTATGGCCAAAAATAAAAAGAAAACTAATATTAACTATAAAGATTATTTAGTTAAAATAGGTATAATTCTATTTATTATCCTAGCCTTAATTTATTCCTATATGTGGTATCGTGTTAAAGAACAAGAAAAATATTTAACCAGTTATTTAATAAGTTCTAATACTATAAGTTATGAAATGACTGAAATAAATGAGATTGCCTCAGTTCTTTCTGAAACACCTAGCAATTACTTTGTTTATATTGGATACACTAAAGATCAAAAAGTCTATAATTTAGAAAAAGAACTAAAACCTTTAATTACTGAATATAACCTTTATGATAATTTCTATTATCTAAATGTTACTGATATTAAAGAAAATAATAAAAACTATCTCCAAGATATCGCTAAAACTTTAAATATTAGTTCTGATAAATTAACTAAAGTTCCTATTATTCTTTATTTTAAAGATGGTTCTTTAGTATCAGATGGCATTCATACAGCCAAAGATTTTAAAAAACTTTTAAAAGAAAACAATATTGATGAATTATAAAAGGGATTATGCAAGAATAATCCTTTTATTTTGTATTACTTTTATTTTGTATTAATTAATTTTCTTACAAAAGAATTTAATTCTTGATTAACTACTTTATCTATATTACTTTCATAATCTCTTTTATTTTCTAAATAATCTTCTAATAACTCTAATTTTCTATTTAATAAATATCTTCTCTCCGTATTAAAAGCCACTAAATTTAAAGCATCTAAATCATCAATTCTTTTATAATTTGATTTATCTTTTTCTAATATCTCTATTTTTTTATTTATATCTATTTGTTCTTCACTTAAAAATTTCAACTCTAAACTAAGTTTGTCTAATATTCTTTTACTCTTTCTATAAACAAAAGAATATATCACCAAAATAAGCCCTTGTAAAAAAGATGAAAACAAAAGAAGTAAACCCAAATTAACTATTCCAAGCATTGCAATCCCTAAAGTATTTAAGAAAACAATAACAACTGCCAAAATAAAACTCTTTATTTTTTTTCTATCTTTTTCTAAAAACTCCTCATATTCTTCTTTTTTATCCAAAAAAAACTCTTCTACCAGTTCTCTTTCATTCTCTAATTTTATAATATTTAAAACATTATCTTGATACTCTCTTACATAAAACCCATCATTTTCTTCTTGAACAAAAACTTTATTTTTATTAAAAAATACACTTGTAAACATTAGAATATCCCTTCTTTAAAGTGCTTTTTATTATATATCTAATAAATTAAAAAGTCAAACTAAAAAGCCTAAAATTTTAAGCTTTATCAATTAAACTTCTAACAAACTCTTCTACACCTTTATCATCAACCAAAGATACCCTGCTATTTTCTTTATTCTTCTCTTTAATAAATTTATATAATACCAATAAATCCAACTTTTTTTCCAATAACTCTTTCTTCTCATAATAATTAAAAGAAATCATTTCAATTTCAGGATCACTTACTGCTGTCTTATCCTTTTTTAATTCCTCAAACTCACTTGTCTCCAAATCTATTCCTTTTTTTAAACAAGCTATCTCAGCCCTTTCTTTAGCAACTATTTTTCTATTTTTAATAACACTGATTTCTAAGCCAATTTCTCCCACTATCATTATTAAAACTGAAACTAGAAGTCTTCTAAAAAAAGTAAAGCCATTCATTATATTTAATACCTCAAATATCCCTAAAGCTATCTGTAAAAATCTTTTAAATTTAATCTTACTTTGAGCATCATTTCTAAGAATAGATTTAAAATTAAGAAGTCGCTGCATAACCTCAATATCATACTTCATCTTTAATAGTTCATCTATATTATCTTGATAATCAACTACATACATTCCTTTAATATCATCATGAATAAATACTCCATCCGGAGTTTTTATATAATCTTTTATCATAACTATTCCCCCAAAACAAACCTATTATATAACTTTATTTTCTAAAAAGCAAATATTACAACTTTTTTAACTTAGAGTATTCTCTACATATTTTTTTAAAACCACAACTAGCACACTCTGGTTTAATTGCTTTACAATTATATCTTCCAAACAAAACTAACTGATGATGCAATCTCCCCCATTTATCTTTAGGAAATTTCTTCATCAATTTTTTCTCAATAGTTAAAACACTATCACCAGTTTTAGCTAAACCCAGTCTTACTGCCACTCTTGCTACATGAGTATCAACCGCGATTGCTGGAACCTCATAAATATTTGAAAGTACCACATTACAAGTTTTTCTTCCCACTCCCGGTAAACTTTCTAAATACTCTCTATCATTAGGAACCCTACCTGCATAATCTTCACATAACCTCCTGCTTATCTCTTTTAAATAATATGCTTTTTTAGTATAAGAACCACATGGCCTAATAATATCCTCAATATCTTTTAATGATGCCTCTTTCAATTTAAAAATATCATATTTTTCAAACAATTCTTTAGTTACAATATTAACTCTTTTATCAGTACACTGGGCACTTAAAACTGTTGCAATTAAAAGTTCATAATCTTTCCTATAATTTAATTCACACCTCGCATCTGGATATAACTTATCTAATTCTTCAATTATTATCTCACTCTTCATCATCTAACCAATTATAATCAAATAATTCCTTTCCCTCAATTTCTTTACTATCTCTCTTATTTCTACTATCAACATCTTCTTTAGATACATACCCTTTTTTATGCCACTCAAACAATATCTTATCTATATAATTTAATTTCTTAACGTCATGATAAACTGCTTCCTTTAATGCTCTTTTTATTAAATCTTCACTAAAACCTTTTTCTATCCAAGCATTAATTATTTCATATTCCATTGAATTCAAAGTTCTTCCAAATCCTTTTTCAAATTCACTATAAATATCTGTTTTAACCTCTTCTTTTTCTACTTCTTTCTCACCCATCATAATCATCTGATAAAAACTATCCAAACTAACTTTCTCTATCATTCTTCCCTCTGCATCTTTTGTTGTTTTTATCATAACTATCTGCTTAGATACCAAAGTATTAAAAGCTTTTAAAGCATCTTCTAATCTCATATTAAGATTATGACTCATTCTTTCAATATCCAAAAAACTATTATCATTATCAAAATAAGTTAAAACTAAAAATTCTTCCAAAGATAATCCTAATTCTAAAGCTTTCTTAATAAATAACCCATTTGTTACATATTTAGTTGTTTTAAATATTGTTGTATCCATTATCCCCACCTACTTTTATTTTCACTTAAATACTTAATAATATCTGTTCTTTTATTTATTAATTTATCACTTAAAATTAAATCCTCTAAATGCTCTAAAATTCTACTCAACTTCTTAGAATAATCAATCTCTAAAATCTCTACAATATCTTGAGCCTCTATATCAATATCTTTTCTCACCTTTATTTGCAAACTTTTATATATCTTATTAATCTCTTTCTGACTAACATTTAATATAACTCCTGCGATAGTAGTTAAATAAAGTCCATATCTATATATAGTTTTTCCATCAATTCTATTTTCCTTTAATATTTCTTTTAATACTCTAATATTTTCTTTTTCATTTTTCGTAAAAGGCAATCTAAAATCAATTGTTATCTGGGCATACATTCCCTCTAAATTTCCAACTGGCACCAAATCTTTAAAAGTTATTCCCAAAATTTCTGTAATTCCTAAACTCTTTAAAAGCTCTAATCCCATCTTAACATTTTTAGAAATCAATATTTTATCTAACTCTTCTTTAATTCTTGTTCCTGATAACTTTAAAATCTCACTCCGGTATTCAATAATCTTTAATCTTAATTCTTCTTCTATCTGAAAATTTAAAACTGTTGCAATTCTAATAGCTCTTAGTATTCTTAAAGGATCATCTTTCAACTTTTTATCAATATCTCCAACCATCCTAATAATCATACTATTCAAATCTTCACAACCCATTAATAAATTAATAATATTTCCCTGTCTATTCATACATATTGTATTAATTGTAAAATCTCTTCTATTTAAATCCACAAACAAATTATTTACATAATTATACTTAATAGGTCTTCTATTCTGATATTTAATTTCTTCTCTATAAGTCGTAATTTCAAAATTATATTCTTTAATCTTAAACTCTACTCCCCCTAAATTCTTAGAAGAAGCACAAGGAAAAATGCTCACAAGTTCTTTAGGAGTAGCATTAGTACAAATATCAATATCATAGGAATTAACTCCCAAAAGCATATCTCTTGTATATCCCCCAACTATATAAGCTTCATATCCTTTATTTTCTAATTTCTCTAAAACCTTACTGATTTTTTTATTCAAAAGTTATCACCTACTAAAATTATATCATAAAAACATTTCTCTTAAAACTAATAATTATCAATATAACTTTCTACTTCTAAAATTGTTTTATCAAAATCTTCCAAATTAACTCTAAACCATTTAACACTCATCTGATTATTAAACCAAGTATACTGTCTTTTAGCATAATGTCTACTATTTTTCTTAATTAATTCTTTTGCATCTTCTAAAGTTTCTTCACCATCAAAATACTTAAATAACTCTTTATAACCTATCGCAGTTGCTAAAGCTTTAGATTTACCTTTTTTATTATACAAACCTCTAGCTTCTTCTTCTAATCCCTCTAAAAACATTTCATCTACTCGCTTATTTATTCTTTCATACAAAATATCTCTATCCATTGTAAGTCCAATAATTTTAGCATCATATATTTGATAACATTCTTCTTTTTTATCTATACTCTTATTTAAAAATCTTACCAACCTTTTCCTATTATTAGGATGAATATTCATATTTTTATCTTTTTCTAAAGCTAACTTATAAATCTCTTCATTACTTAAATTATCATAATTATTATGATTCTCTTCTTCATCTTTAAAAACATAATTATATAATACAGCTTTTAAATATAAACCTGTACCCCCAACCAAAATAATATTTTCACCCTTATGTAAATCAATTATTTTTCTAGCATCTTTTTGATAATCATAAACCGTATAATTATCCTGAATATCTTTTATATCGAAAAGAAAGTGAGGAATATCTCCTTTTTCACTTTCTTTAATTTTGGCTGTCCCAATATTCATTTCCTTATATACTTGCATCGCATCACAATTTATAATAATTGCTTTATATTTCTTAGCTAACTCTAAACTAAGACTAGTCTTTCCAACCCCTGTTGGTCCAACAATTGCAATAATCATTTTTTAGCCTTTTTCTTTTCTTCTTTTGATTCTTTAAGTAAATCTCTAATTTCTTCAAGTAATACAATATCAGCAGGTTTTACTGGAGCCTCTACTTTAGTTTCTTCTTCTTTTTTCTTTAAATGCATAAGTCTATTAATTAATTTTACTAAAGCAAATATACATATTGCCACGATTAAAAAGTCAATTATACTTTGAATAAATGCTCCATATCCAATTTTAGCATCTTTAAATGTAATAGATAAACTTGAAAAATTAACTCCACCTAATACTAATCCTAAAATCGGAGTTAAGATATTATTAACTAAACTTGTTACAATTGAAGAAAAAGCTCCTCCCACAATAACACCGACAGCTAAATCAATAACATTTCCTCTCGCAATAAATTTTTTAAATTCCTCAATATTTTTCTTAATCATAAAAACTTCACCTCTCTAAGTATTTTATCATAATTTTCCCATAAAAAAAAGCCTAACTTTAATGTCTTAACTAGCTGGCTCATCTCCACTATAAACAGATACTTGGGCTTTAAAAACTTCTTCCATAATTTCATTACCGGCACCCTCATCTATCCATATTCTTAAATTATGAATTTTTGTATTACTACCAGTTGTTCCATCAATTTGTACGCCATTAAGTAAAACATAAGAAGTAAAGCTATCTTTTCCATTTGTAAAAGAACTAGGTAAATTAATAGTAGTTAAACTTTCATCTATTTGTCTAACAGTATTATCATCTATAGTAAACCTTATATACTTAAGTAACTCTGAAGAAGAAGAGCTAAATACATTTAACAACAATTTATAATTATTACTTGTATCACAAGTATTAGTTATTGTAAAAGAATATGGAGTTTTTCCTAAACCAGTTTTTTCACTCATTGGATATCCAATATAATCTATTTTATTATTTTCATTACTAAAAGTAATATTAAAACAAGCTGAACTTAAAACATTAGCTTCTTTTTGTTCAACTCCCACTGATAGATAAGCATAAGTTACACTTGCTGTTGCAACTATAACAGTTATAATAGAAATACATAGTAAAATAACCATTCTTTTATTATTCACAGCTTCCACCAACTTCTCCACTATAACTATTATAAATGATTTTTGAGTATTTGAAAAGACTTAAATAAAAAAAACTTCTAAAAGAAGTTAAATATCTGCATAAACGAAAATTTCTCCATTAAAACTATATCCCATTATTCCATTACCTGCGGTACTATCAATCCATAAATATAAATTATAGGTTTTAGTTCCATCAACACTTAATTCTCCACTAACAAGCTCATAAGCATTACTAACATTTTGTGGCTTAGCACCTTCATATGGTTTAGCATCAGAAAGTTTCTTAATTTCTCCTGTCTCCAAAGAATTCGAAGTAGATTCCACAATTTTATACTTTAAGTAAGTAGTCAAATCATTTTCGCTATTTTCAGCACTATTAGATTTACCTAACAAAACTTTATATTTGACATTATCACTCGAATTTAATGCAGTACAAGTATTTCTTACAGTAAAAGTATAAGGAGTTTTATTTAAAGCGGCACCATCATCAATTGGATAAGCATTTCCTAAATTAATTCTACTACTACCATTAGTATCATTAAATTCTATTTTAAAACAAGTAGAATTAATCAGATTAGATTCATCTTGTTCATCTGAAACTGAATAAAAAGAATAACTTGTACCAATAGTCATTGTAATTAAAATCATAATTGTTAAAATACCTAAAGTTACCTTATACCCTCTTCTCATTATTATCACCTATTTTACTAATATCTATTATAAGACATTTTTCTAATTTTGAAAAGCCCTTTTTATATTAAATATTCGTAAATATCACTTTTTCACCATCTAAACTAAAACTTTTAGCTTCTGTAATCTTAACATTAATAATTTTTCCTATATCTTCTTTAGCTCCATCTATATTTACAAGCTTCATAGTATCTGTATATCCACAAACTTTATCTGTTCCCTTTAAGCTATTTTCTGTAACCAATACTTTAACTAATTTTCCAACATATTCTTTGTTATGCTCCAAACTATAATCATTAACCAAATTATTTAAAATCTGTAATCTTTTTTCTTTAACTTCCATTGAAATACTATCTTTAATTAATGCCGCTGGTGTTCCTTCTCTTGGTGAATAAATAAATGTAAAAGCACCGTCAAATTTACACTTATTAACCACGTCTAAAGTCTCTTCAAAATCTTCATCTGTTTCATTTGGAAAACCTACAATTATATCTGTTGTAATACTAACTCCCGGAATACTATCTTTAATTTTTCTATATAATTCTAAATATTCTTCTTTTGTATATCTTCTTCCCATTAATTTTAATATTTTAGAACTACCACTTTGTAAAGGTAAATGAATATAAGGCATAATATTTGGATATTTTGCAATAACCTCGATCATCTTATCTGTGAAATCCCATGGATGAGAAGTAACAAATCTAATTCTTTCAATTCCAATATTAGCAACATTTTCTAAAAGTGTCGCAAAATCATATGAAGTATCTAAATCTTTTCCATAAGCATTAACATTCTGTCCTAACAAAGTAACTTCCAAATATCCCTCATCTTTTAATTTTTGGACTTCCTCTAAAATATCTTCCATTTTTCTACTTCTTTGCTTACCTCTAGTAAATGGTACTATACAATAAGTACAAAACTTATCACACCCATACATAATATTTACCCAAGCACAATATTTAGAATCTCTATCATATTCTATATTCTCATAAATATTTCCTTCAATTGAATAAACCTCAATATCTTGCTTACTTTTAGCATCAACAATCATTTTCCCTAAATCATTAATATTATGTGTTCCAAAAACAATATTTACAAAAGGATACTTTTCTTTAAGTAAATTAGCAACACTATTCTGTTGAGGCATACAACCTCCGACCGCTACCAATAAATCTGGTTTTTCTTTCTTTAAATGTTTAACTCTCCCTAAAAAACCAAATACTTTATCATGGGCATTTTCTCTAATTGCACAAGTATTAAGAACAATTATATCTGCCTCTTCATAATCTAATGTTTCACTAAAACCTAAATTTTTAAGTATTCCCTTAATCTCTTCTGAATCATGAACATTCATCTGACAACCATAAGTCTTTAAAAAATACTTCTTTCCTGCAAATTTATTACTCTTTAAGTTAGTTGCCTCAATTGTTTTTACTTCTTCATCACTTCTAATTTTAGCTTTCTTTAAATCTGGTAAATTCATAAAAAAATCACTTCCATAACCCCTATATTATAACATATTTTACACATTATGGTATGATAACTTAATAATATAATACAATTTTAATAACTCTTTATTAAAATTTACTTCTAAATCATTTATAATATTTTTATAAATAAGCTCTATATTACTTTCTTCCTCTTGTTTATATTCATAATATAAATATTTCAATTTAGCTATATCTTTATTCTGATATAAATTATTAATCTCTAAAAAAATCAAATGTTTTGCTTCTTCTTCCTGTCTTAATTCCAAACTTTTCTTCAAAGGATTAAGCATTTCATAAATAAATATTGCCTCTTTTAAATTATAAGCAATTTCCAATATTCCTAACTCATCTTCAATTAGTAACTTACTTCTATTTAACTCTATACCCTCTTTATTAAACTCCAGTGCTAACACATTTTTACCATCAGTAATAAGTAAAGCATATTCTATTTTACTAATCACTTTTTTAGAACTAAGCAAAGTCTTATCTTTAATCTCTTTTAATAAATCACTAGTTATTCTAATTTTATTAGTTAAAACATTCAAAAAATCTTTATGTTTAATCTTAATTAAAGGTATTTTCTTTACTAACTCTAAATAATCTGTATCATTCCACTCATAAAACTCATATCCTTCATTTTCGCTCCAATTTAAGATTACGTCGTAATAATAATTCATCCTTAATCCACCTTTCTAACGAAATACCTATACATATTAAACCTATCAATATAAAATAAAATTCTATTTTTCTACTAATAAAGTTAACAAATTCTAAAAAAGTATACCCCATACTTAATAAATTAAGATAAATAATTGTAAAGAATATGCCAACACTTGTAAATATTATCCCCATAAAATATAAAGCAATTTTAAACATTTAATTATTCCCTTAATAATTTTATTTCTTAAATAAAAAAAATATTATATAATTATTCTAGGTGATATATATGAATTATTTAATTTATCTTATTTTAGGAATTATCCAAGGATTTACAGAACCCTTACCAATAAGCTCTAGTGGTCATATCTTTTTATTTAAAAATATCTTTAATACCAATATGTTCAATGATTTAAATTTTGAAATAATTGCTAACTTTGGTTCTTTTTTAGCTATTCTCTTTATTTTTCGCAAAAGTATAATTGATTTAGTAACAGCCTTTTTTACCTATATCTTTAAAAAAGAGAAAAGAAAAGAAAATCTCTCTAAATTTAAATACTGTTTATATCTTATCGTCTCTACTATTCCTGTTGGTATAGTTGGATTTTTACTTAAAGATTTTATTGAAGAAAAATTTCAAAATTTATATTTCTTAGGTTTTGCTTTTCTAATAACTGCCTTAATGCTTTTCTTAATTAGAAATAAAACTGGTTCTAAAGAAGATAAAGATATAACTTTAAAAGATGCTTTAATTATTGGTTTATTTCAAATGATCACTATTCTTCCTGGAATTTCTCGAAGTGGTACTGTTTTAGTTGCTTGTCTTCTTATGGGTCTAAAAAGAAAAACTGCTTTAAAATATACTTTTATTTTATATTTTCCTATAAGTGTTGCAACTATGCTTTTAGGTGTAAATGATTTAATTAGTGCTGGAACTCTAAATACTCTTTTAATTCCTTATCTAATTGGTTTAGTTGCCTCTTTAATAGTAACTTACTTCACATATCAATGGTTATCTAATCTTGTAAAAAAAGGCAAACTCTGGAAATTCTCTATTTATTGTCTTCTTCTATCTATTTTCATTTTTATCTATTTTAGATAAACCTCTAATTTCATTTATTTTAGTTATCAAAACATTCTTAATTTCTTCCTCTTCTAATTTATTTATAGAAAATGTTCTTTTACCTGCATAATTTAAAGAAGTTCCACAGTGATATACCTCTTTTTCATCAAGTACTAAATACCTATCATGAAAACTATCACTATATATTATCTCTAAATTATCATACTGTTCTCTATATTTTCTTATATCTAACTCTTTTAATACTTTATTTTTCTTTGTTATCAAATATACAGGAACTTTTATCTCTCTTATCATATCCAAAACCACTTTATCAGCATAACCATCTACTATAATTAACTCTCTCTTTGCTTCTCTCATTATATCCACCAATTTTGAATAAGCATCATATATCTGTCCTTCAAAAAAAATAATATTAGTTTGGTCTTTATTCTTAAATTCTAAAAAAGAATTTTCCAACAATTTTATTTTCTCATCATGTTCTAAAAGCATATTTTTAAAATACTTTTGCTCAAGCAAGTCTTTAGAAATAATTTTTCTCATCAAAACAAAAGCATTCATTATAGCAATACTTACTTTAACAGCAATAGGATTTCTTATAATTCCACTCAGCATCGCAATTCCCTGTTCTGTAAAAACATATGGTAAATATTTTCGAAATTTTCCTCGTTTAACGTCTAAGGTCGAAATTTTCGACCTTAAAGAATTATATTCTTCTAAAGTAAGTTGAAAACAAAAGTTCTCTGGAAACCTCTCGATATTATTTTTTACTGCCTCATTAATTCTTTTAGAAGGTACTTTATATAAACTTGCAACATCACTATCAAGCATAACCTGTACCCCTCTTACTTCATATATTAAATCCTCTATTTTCCTAGTATTTACCGCATCTTTTACAATAATTAAACCACTTTTATTTTGAAATCCTTTTTCTATTTTTTGAAAAATTATTTCTTTATTTTCTTTTCTAATAATTGATACTAAAATACTTATCCATCAAGTGTAAATACATACGGAAAATATTTTCTATGCCCTCCTCTACCTATCTCTAAGGTTCCAAATTGGAACCTTAAAACCTCATTGTACTCTTCCAAAGAAATCTGAAAATATATTTCACTAGAAAATTTATCTATATGTCTTTTCACCAATTTATTTAAATCTTTAGTACCATTAGTATAATTATAAATCTTAGCTAAATCACTGTCTAACATTACATACTTTCCTCTAATACTATAAATCTTATCCTCTATTTCTTGACAATCATTTATTATTTCACTCATAAACTAAAACCTCCCATTTTCCTTTAATATTTTTTATTTTACCTGCATAATTTAAAGAAATTCCAAAGTGATACACTACCATCTAACATATATTATCTCTAAATTATTATTCTATTTAGCTTTTCTTATCTCCGTTCAAGGTTTCAAATTGAAACCTTGAAAATATTTTTAAATCACTAATTTCATTATTTTCTTTTCTTATTGTTAATACAAAAACACTTATATCATATCGTTGTTTTTTTATATTTGCTACCTCTAATCTCTATTTTTTTGGTCGATATTATCGACCAAAAAAACATAACTTTCATCATCTAATAATTTAAAAGTAACTTCAAATTGAATAAAAACTTAGTTCTAATTATACCCTATTCTTCAATTTTGCGGTTTCAAATTGAAACCGCAAATTTTAAATTCTTGAATCTCAAGTTAAAAACTATATCTCTCTAAAAACTCACCAATCCCCCTTTTTACCGATATCAAAACCTTTATTTCATCACTAACACAATCATAATTATTCAAACTTGAAGTTCCAAAAATGGAACTTCAAGTTTAATTTTTGGAACTTCAAGTGAACAAATTCTTAAATTTATCATATGTCTTTTATTTAAATCTTTAGTACATACCCAATTTTCTTATTTAACGTCTAAGGTCGAAATTTTCGACCTTAAAGAATTGTACTTTATTCTAAAGCAAGTTAAAAATAATATCCTATAAAAACTCACCAATCCCCCTTTTTACCGATATGAAAACATTTATTCCATCAATAAGAATATACTTTCTATGCTTATCCACTTCTATCTTTAAGGTTCCAAATTGGAACCTTAAAACTTCATTATACACCTAAGAGCTAAAAATACATTTCATTACAAAATTTAATTAAATCTTTAATTCCATCAGTAAAACTATAAATCTTATTTCCTATTACCATTATTCATAAACTAAAACCTCCCTTTAACTTGTTTATTGTATACTCACTATATCAAACATTTATACGATTGTCAAGCAAAAAAAATAATGCCTTTCTCAAGCATTATTCTAATCATTAATTTTTAAACATTAATATATTAAAAACCAAAAGCAAAGCCACATTAGCAACATATGTAAACTGAAATCTTTCACATTCCATAATCGAAACTAACAAATCTGATGCACATATAATCCAACCTTCTTTACTTTTAGGCTTAAACTCTTTGACACTAACCTTTTCTTTTCTATTAATAAAAGGAAATAATTTTTTAAGTAAAACCTGATGAAACATATGTGTTTTAATAGCCTCTGCTTCTATATCATTAACATTAAAATACTTTTTAGCATTATTCATTGCTGTAACTGGATGTCTTAAATAAGAATTTTCTGGTTTTTCTTTCCTCGTTCCCAAGAAAAAATCATGTAACAAACCCGCTCTAGTTGTATCTTTAATATCTGCTTTAAAAATTCTTGCTAATTTATAACTTAACTTTGCAACTCTCATCGAATGTTCATATTTACTAGTTCCATGATGCAAATCTTTTTTTGTTTCCAAAAAATATTCATTATTTATAATATCACTAACTAAACTTTCAAACTCTTTATTTTTATTCTTAGTCATTAATTTAACACTCTCCTAAATCGTGACCAATAACATTATAATAAATTATACGTTATTTGTAAAGGATAAATGCGCATTTTAATTTTGAATATCTAAAACAAGTTCATTATCTTTAACTCTTACTAAAACATTTTGATTATCTTTAATATCCCCTAAAACTAATAACTTAGCAAGTTGTGTTTCTACATAATGTGTAACATATCTCTTAATAGGTCTTGCCCCATATGCTGCCTCATAACTATTAGCAATAATAAAATCTTTTGCTTCATCTGTAAGTTTAATCTTTATCTTTAAATTACTTAGTCTCTTCTCTGTTTCTCCAATAATTTTATCTAAAATATCATATATAACCTCTTTATTTAAAGAATTAAAAATAATTATTTCATCAATTCTATTAATAAATTCTGGTCTAAAAGCCCCTTTTAACTCTTGCATTACTTTCTCTTGATTATTATCTTCTAAAATAAACTCACTACCCAAATTAGAAGTCATAATAATAATTGTATTTTTAAAATCAATTAACTTACCCGTTGAATCTGTAATTCTTCCATCATCAAGTATTTGGAGTAATATATTAAATACGTCTGGATGAGCTTTTTCTATTTCATCAAATAAAACTATACTATAAGGATTTCTTCTAACAGCTTCTGTAAGCTCCCCGCCTTCATTATATCCAACATATCCTGGAGGCGCTCCAATTAATCTCGAAACATTAAAAGCTTCCATATACTCTGAACAATCAATTCTAATCATATGTCTTTCATCATCAAATAAATAATACGCCAAAGCTTTCGCAAGTTCAGTTTTACCCACACCCGTTGGACCTAAAAAGATAAATGAACCAATTGGCTTATTAGGATCTTTTATTCCACTTCTAGCTCTAATAATAGCCTCACTCACTGAATCAATTGCTTTATCTTGACCCATAACTCTTTTCTTTAAATCTTTATTTAAATTAAGAAGTTTATCTTTTTCACTACCAACTAATTTTTGAATCGGAATATTTGTCCATTTAGCAACAATACTAGCAATACTTTCATCATCTACTGTATCACTAAGCATTTTTGAATTACTTTTCTTACGCATCAAATCAAGTTCCATCTCTAACTTTGGAATATCTCCATGTCTAAGTCTTGCTGCTGTCTCTAAATCATAGTTATTTTCGGCTTTATCTAACATAAATCTTGCTTTATCTATTTCTTCTTTCTTTTTGGTTATCTCATCATTTAAACTTTTCTCTTCTAACCATTTAGCGCGCATTATTCCTTCTTCTTCTTTTAATTCACTAATTTCTTTATCAAGTTCTTCCATCCTTTTTTTAGATACTTCATCTTTTTCTTTCTTTATTGCTTCTCTTTCAATCTCTAAACTCATAATTTTTCTTGTTAAAGTATCTAAACTTGTTGGAACTGATGCCATCTGCATTTTTATTGTTGCACACGCCTCATCCACTAAATCAATTGCTTTATCTGGTAAAAATCTATCTGTAATATATCTATCTGCCAAAGTTGCTGCACTAACTAAAGCATTATCTTTAATATTTACTCCATGATATAACTCAAATTTTTCTTTTAAACCCCTCAAAATTGTAATGGTATCTAATACATTTGGTTCACTTACAATTATTTTTTGTAAACGTCTTTCTAAAGCTCCATCTTTTTCAATATATTCTCTATATTCATTTAAAGTAGTTGCTCCAATTAAACGAATTTCACCTCTAGCAAGCATTGGTTTAAGCATATTACCAGCATCCATAGCCCCTTCTGCTCCAGCACCAACTATCATATGAATTTCATCTATAAATAAAATAATATTACCATCACTTTTACTTATCTTCTCTAAAACTTTTTTAAGTCTTTCTTCAAATTCTCCCCGATATTTAGCTCCTGCAATTAAAGCCCCTAAATCTAAAGACCAAATCTTTTTATCCTTTAAAGTACTTGGAACGTCCCCTTTAATAATACGTATTGCAAGACCTTCCACAATAGCGGTTTTACCAACCCCAGGTTCTCCAATTAAAACTGGATTATTTTTAGTTTTACGTGATAAAATACGTATAATACTTCTAATTTCTTCATCACGTCCAATAACAGGGTCTATCTTATTATTTAAAGCAAGTTCTGTAATATCTCGCCCATACTTCTCTAAAACATTCTCATCTTGATTTTGATTCATATTAGGATACATAATTATCACCTTCCAAGAATAATTATATATCAAAAATTAGCACTTGTCAACAATAAGTGCTAATATAATAAGCCGAATTTAAGCCGAATTTTAAATTTTTTATTTAATTCAAAATTTTGAGTATGATTGAATCTTGTGTTTCTTCCGATATTGCCAAAGTCTTAAAATCTTTTGAAGTTGTATATACTTATATTTGTGTTTGTACTTTATATCTGACTATTTTAGGCATAGATTTTTCTAAGAATACTAAATGTCATAGAAAAGTTAAAATTGAAACTCATAAAATTTATATTATAGACAATAAAAAAATTAAAAAAAGAATTATGTCTTTATTTAATATAGGTTTAACCCTTTTTAAACTAGCTTTTAATTCACCTGTTTATATTAGAATTCCTACCTCATTTAAACTTTATGATATATGAGTTCGGATATTTAACTCTATAACAAACAAAAATGAGAAAATCTTTTTTTATATGGCTTAATTTTCTCATTTTTAGTTTCATTTTTTCTTTTTTATTTTTGATACTCTTTTTACTTAGATTTTTCTTACTAATTGGGCGTACTTTTTATCAATTTATCCCTTATAAATACTAGGTTTATTCAAAACTGTCCGTAGCTAAGATAAATTCATATTTTAGAACTTAATTCTTTTTATTTCTCATAAACACTATTAATAGCTAAGAAGAAACTATAAATGGTTTATCAATAGTCCCATCTGCATCATTAGATTCAAAAGAAATATCTGATTTAAGGTTAATTACTGGGCGTAAACCATAAGTATAATCAACGAATCCGTAGTCGAAGCGGAGGTAGCCACCATTACTCACATAAAAGACGAAAGCACTACTGTTAAAGTATTGCGGAGACATTGTCCAGTAGTTTTGACGATTATAAAGCCAATAACTAGTATTATTACTGTTTAAACCTCCTGCATATACCACTTCATCAGCCGTTATAAGCCCCACTGGATTAGTTAATTTCTGATTTCCATTTGTACTTCCCTGAGTTGTAAATAAATCATTTTCTGACTGTGGACATTTAAAACTAGGTTTTCTAGCTATCATTGTTCTATAAAACGCACCATAATACGTTACTTCTAACCCCATTCCATATTGTGTCTTATCAGTTAAACCAGCTCTTATTTCGCTAAATGAATATGGTAATCTATCATTACAAAAGCCAGCATTTCCATCTAACAATTTCTTATACTGTGCTGAAATTTCACTTTTTTCATACCATGTATTTAATTCCGTAAATATATTACTTGAATTTATATTTTCATGGGTTTTTTCATATGGTAAAGTAGTTGTAGAATCTTTTGCCTGAGCAGTTGCACCATATTTAAATCCAACATATGCATTATCATTTCTAGTTGTATTATAAGCTACATTAGATTCAGCTATTCCTGTATCCAATATATCTGTGCTATTTCCATTATAAATTAATCTTATTGTTCCATCTCCATTTATTCGGACTATTCGCCAATATGTATCACCAATCTGAACCCAATTATTGTCAGGCATTCCTCTAAAGTAATACGTTATTCCATAATCATCTTGTGCCTTACACAACAATTTATCTTCTGGTTGACTTATACCAGTTATATTTGCATTCCCGTCTTTATCTAAAGTTGGACAAGCACTCTCATCAGAAGGCGTTAATCCCAATTTTGCTAAAGTTTTCTCTGAATCAGTTAATTTAGTTACACCCGGTTCACTACATATAACCTCATCATCTAAACTTGTACATACTATCTGTTTTTTATCACTCTCATTAACCTGAAATGTTACTCCTCCTTCAGTTATATTTGTTTCATTACTTGGAACACACTCATTAAGTGAAGTTATACAATATTTTGCTGTTGTAATATTTCCTCTTACTGTTCCAGTTATATTTGCTCCTTTAATAGTGTGCTGTATCTCTCTTAACTCTTTAACCTGAAAATTAGTTCCCCCAATAACACTAATTTTACTTTGAAAAGACTTTGATGCTCCTTGTTCCTTAGTTGTATCATAATCCATCCACTCTTTTAAAGTAAAAGTTTTAATTTCATCTTCTTTTAAAGTTCCACTAGTTAAATTATAAGCTTTTTTAGCACCTTCAATACTAGGTGTATCTAATACAGTATTTTCACTTAAATCAGTTATTAAATAATCATTACTATCACTTTTAATAGCTACTCTAACATATTGATCCTGTAAAGTTGTTTCTTGACTAGGATCTAACAAAGTTTCTAAATTTATCTGATAATTAGCATCTTCATGACAATTATTAGTAACAGTAAAAGTATAACCTGGAGTTTCTAACCCTTCAACGTCACTTATAGGCTTGGTTTTAGAAAGATTTATTGCCCCACTCTTATCTTCTAAACTAATATTTAAACACCCACTTGTAAATGTATTAGCAAATTCTTGTTTACCTCCAATACTATTATAAGCTATACTAGCCACAAATGTTGAAGTTAATACAACTCCTATAACAATTAATAAAATAACCATCTTATCTTTCATTACTATCACCTTTACTTACCTATTTTAATACTTCTTATTTTTATTTTCATTATCTTCGACAAAGTATATCAAAATATCCTATATTTTTATACTTTATATTTCTAATATACAATAATATTAATAAAAATTCAAGTAATTTTGTGATTATTTATTTTTTAATAAATATTATATATAGTAATATATTGCTAAAATATTTTTAAAAAGTAATAATCTATATTATGAAAGATGGTAAATTATGGTAATTGAAGAATCTAAAAGTTTAACAGTAATAGAAATAAGAATAAAATTATTAAGAAATATAAAAGGTTTAACCCAAAAAAATCTAGCCCAAAACATAGGTGTTTCTCAAGCTTTAATAAATTCTTGGGAAAATGGTTATCAAAACATTTCTCTTCGAGGTTTAATAAAACTATCATATTTTTACAAAGTTCCTATTGATTACATGATGGGACTAACAACAGAATATGATAAAACTATCTATAACTATCAAAAAGACCTAAATCTTACATATCTAGGTCAAAAAATAAAAATAATTAGAAAAATAGAAGAACTAACTCAAGAAGAATTTGCTAGTATTCTTCACACTAAAAGAAGTAATATCAGCTATTATGAACATGGTAAAATGACTATATCTAGTTCTGATTTAAAAGAAATATGTAATGACTTTGGTTTTAGTGCCGACTGGTGTATAGGTAATACTAATAAATGTATTAGAAGAACACCTAAAATAACTCTTGCTGAAAGTGAATATAAAATATTTACTGAAATATAAAAAACAATTAAACTATCTTGTTATATTAATTATTTTTAAGTATAATAAAAGTACTAATTGGAGGTTATTGCCATGAATAAAAATATCACTAAATTCCCTAAAGGTTTTTTCCAAATTAAACGTCCTACAATAACAGCGAGTGAAGCCCTTGCCGACGTTGAGCCTTTAAAATGGAAAGATAACAATAAAAGTAAGAAAAAAAACATTCCTAAATTAACAAGAAAAAAGAAGTAGAAAATGTTAATCTACTTCTTTTATATTATAAAAATATAGCCATATATAAAGGTAAATTAATAACTTTATCTGATATTATACTTACATTTTTATTAGATAATTTAATACCGCCCTCTAAATTCCAATTATTTATCAAAGTATTTAAAGACTTAGATTTAGTATTATTAGAAGATTTAACTTCTACTCCTGTAGCTTTATTTTTATATTTAATTATAAAATCTATCTCTAAAGTAGAATTATGTTCAAAATAATATAATTTTCTATTCTTTTTAACAAATATATCCGCAATAATATTTTCATATATAGCCCCTTTATATATTCCTAAATTACCACTTATAATCTCTTCTTGATATCCATCTTCTAACATAGCCATTAATAATCCTGTATCTCGCATATATATTTTAAAAATATCATTTTTAGCATTACCCTCTAAAGGTAACTCTGGTGTACTTAAATTATAGCAAAAACAAGTAATATTAGCATCATCTAACCATCTTAAACTACTCGCATACTTTCTACTATTAGCTCCACTCTCAATTAAATTATATCTAAATTTTTTATAATCTTTAGCTAAATGTTTAGGAATAGATAAAAAAGCATTGCGAATCTTTGGTTTTTCAGTATTATCTCCATATTTTATAATATCATTTTCATAATCTTGTAATATACCTCTTTGTAATTTAAGTACACTTGCAAAATTATGATTTTTAACAAAATCATCAACAACTCTAGGCATACCTCCCACAACAATATGCTCTTTAAATAATTCCATCATTTGATTATGCATTAAAGCTGGTACCGGCTCTAACTTTTCATAATATTCTCTAATATACCCAAAAGCTTCTTCACTAATCCCATTAGCCCAACAAAACTCTTCAAAATCTAAAGAATGCATCTCTAAATGTTCTATATATCCCACAGGATAAGAAGGTACTTCTTTATAATTAATACCTAATAAAGAACCTGTTGCAATAACGTCAAATCTCTTTGCTATAGACAAAAACTTTAAAGCTGTTATCGCCTGAGGACAATCCTGAATTTCATCTAAAACTAAAACTGTTTCATTTGGTTTATCACTTAAACTTATATTAGGAAATTTTAAAGATAACTGCTTACATATTGTATCTATATCCAAATTTCCTTCAAATATCTCTTTATAATTATTTCCTTCAAAAAAATTAATATAAATATAATTCTTATAATTTTCTTTACAAAACTTATCAATTATATAAGTCTTTCCTACTTGTCTTGCTCCCTTAATTAATAAACACATTTTATCAGGATTATTCTTCCAGTTAATTAAATCTTTCATAATCTTTCTTTTAAGCATTTGCCTCACCATTTTCCAAAAAAATTATATCAAAAAATACCCTATTTTTCAATATATTTATAAAAAATGCATTTTTTTCATACGAATAATATGTCTAATACGCACTTTTTTCATAGGAATAATGTGTATACAATGCACTTTTTTCATACGAATAATTATATTTCTTCATATTTATGAAACTTTTTAATAACCTCATCAGACATAATTTTATTAATTTCTTTACCCTCTCCACAATTACTCCAAGGGCTTTTTTCTTTATGTGTTAAATTAACCAATTCTAAAGCCGTGTAATCTTTATACTTTTCTATAGTTTTATTAATACTTATTAGTTTTTCTAAACCATCTCGTGCCGCGACTATTCTACTTTGTCTTGCCATTTTATTTGCAAAACTTTCATAAATAGTTCTATTATCTTCACTACCTAATCTATTTTTTTTATAAGCTTTATAAACACTACTTACTACAGGTCCAAACTTATAAGCATATATTTTATCAACAAACAAAGATTTATTAGTCTCACTTAAATAATCTGCATAACAAAAATATGTTAATTTCTCTAACTTTAAATGTGTACATTTACATTTAGAAATTATATATCTCGCAATATCTATTCCCTTTAATTCTCTATCTTTATATATTAAGTCTATAAATGTATTTAAATCTTTAATTTCTTTCACGTCTTTAAAATAAGGGTCATGCTTAACCACTGAATTAAAAGTTTTACTATCTGTTGGAATATAATGAACAGATAAATTTATATCTACTCCACATTTATCAATTATCTGTTTATAAATACTATCATATTCTTTCGCAGTTAAATCAACAAAATTCATAGCTATTCTTGAACGAATATTATAAGCACTAGCTAAAAAAATTGTATGTCTAAACATATTAAACACCTCCTTCATTTTCCCATTTAACATAATCTTGTTTATATTTTTCATGTGAAATATAATTGTTTTCTTTATCTTTATCTAACCAAATCTGTAATTCCCATTGATATATATTATTATTACCATTTCCAAAGTAAACATGAATAGCTCGATAATCACCTTTATTTTTATTAGAATTAGTTATTTTTAATGAAGAAAATCGAGTTTTCAACCAATTCCAAATATCTTCTTGAGAACCATCTTTTAAAATAATTCTAATACCAAATATATCATTTAAACATTTTTTTAATGGAATATGTCCATATTCATGTTCTTTACTATTTGTATAACTTTCTATTTTATACTGTATAGAATTTTTATTCTTAATTCGAGCCTCTATATAATTATCATTTAAACTATTAAAATATGCATCAACATTATTTTTTATCAAAAAATCCCTATAATTTAATATACGAAAAAAAATATCCTGATTATTATAAACATCATGAACTCTAGTCTTAACCATATTTAATTTTTGATAATTTTTATCTAAAGGCCAATTTTTAGTAATATAACTATGTAAATCTAAAATCTGATTAATTAAATTCTCTAAATTTTTCATAAAAAACCTCTAAGAAGTTATTTTATTATAACATACATTTTTTTCATAATCAAATTATTTAACGATACTCTCCAAAGCAAGTGTAATCATCTGATTAAGCTTAGTTTCTCTATCATGAGGACTAAGCACTACCGAAGTAAACTTTGAATCCACCACCGTCATTAAAGTAGTTGCCATTACATTATATAAATTAGCCACATGAATTAACCCAAAAGCCTCCATCTCTTCTGCAAGTATCTCATATTCTTTAGGTATTCTTCCTAAAACCCTCTCAAAATCTATATAAGGTCCAAACACATCCATTGTCGTAGTCATTCCATATAACACTTTTTGATCTAAACTATCTGCAACCCCTAAAATAGTTTTATTAAGTTCCAAATTAGCCTCTACCACATTTCCTACATAATTACTATAAGTATAAGCAAAATTAGATTCTGAATAAATCTTTCTTGTAAGTATAATATCTCCAATCTCTGCTTTAGAACTAACCGCTCCACAAGTTCCTATTCTAATAATTTTTTTAACTTTAAAATAATGTATCAATTCAAACACATAAATACTTGCACTAGGCATACCCATACCATGAGCCATTATAGTTACCTCTTTACCCTTATATTTCCCTGTAAAACCATACATTCCTCTAATATCTGTAACTAATTTTGCCTCTTCTAAAAAATTCTCTGCAATATATTTAGCTCTTAAAGGATCACCTGGCATAACCACTAACTCTGCTATCTTAGCATCTTTATTAATATGAATTGGACTATCTCCTATAAACATTTGTATCACTCCTCTTTATTTATTCTTTTTAATTTTTCATTAAATTTTCTTCTATCTGCATAAGTCTATTATATTTACAAATTCTCTCTCCTCTACTCATAGAACCTGTCTTAATAAATGGCAGTGAAAGCCCAACTCCAAAATCTGCAATAAAAGTATCCATTGTCTCTCCACTTCTATGAGATATAATCATTTTATAATTATGTCTTCTCGCATATATAATAGTTTTAATCATTTCTGTTACTGTTCCAATCTGATTAGCTTTAAGTAATATCGCATTCCCTGCATTAAGTTTTATTCCTTCTTCTAAATATTTAATATTAGTTGTAAAATAATCATCTCCCACGATCATTACTTTCTCTCCAATAAGCTTAGTTAACACAGCCATAGACTCAAAATCAAACTCTTGAAAAGGATCTTCAATACTAATAATCGGATATCTATTAACTAAAGTAACATAATATTTAATAAGTTCATCACTAGATAATTCTTTATTATCAATAAGATATTTATTATTACTTTTACTATATAATTCACTTGCCGCCACATCAAGAGCAATAAAAACCTCTTTACCCGGTGTATACCCTGCTTTTCTTATCGCCTCCATAATTAAATCAAGCGCTAAAGTATTATACTCTAAATTTGGTGCAAATCCACCTTCATCTCCTACTGCTGTACTAAGTTTTTGTGATTTTAATATTTCCTTTAAACTATGAAAAACCTCACTAGCTACCCTAACTTTCTCTTTAATTGATTTTACTACTGGCACTATCATAAACTCTTGAATATCTAAATTATTATCCGCATGTACTCCTCCATTTATAATATTAACCATCGGTATTGGTAGACTTACCTTTCCCCCAGATAAATAAGCATAAAGTTCTTTATTCTCTAATTTAGCCGCTGCTTTAATTGAAGCCAAAGAAACAGCCAATATAGCATTCGCCCCTAATCTACTCTTATTAGGTGTTCCATCTAATTCTATCAAAGTATTATCAATATCAACTTGTTCTAAATCTTTTCCCACTAAAGCCTCTTTAATAACTGTATTTACATTATTAACCGCCGTAAGTACTCCTTTACCATTATATCTTTTAGTATCTTTATCTCTAAGTTCTAAAGCCTCTTTAGAACCTGTTGATGCCCCAGAAGGTACACTTGCTACTGTTCTAATTCCATTATCTAATACAATTTCTGCCTCAACCGTGGGATTTCCTCTACTATCTAATATTTCTCTTCCTATAATATTTACTATCTTTGCCATCATATCACCTATATATTTAAGTATATCAAAAAACTAGCCCTTAAAGCAATAATTTTCTATCAATTACCTTTATTTTACAATATTTTATATAAACTTCAAAAACTAATAGACTAAAAACTAATATTTTGTTAAAATCTAATTATGGTGAGATAATGATAAATAATATAAATATAAACTTAGACAATCTAAACTCTAATATAAAATATCTAAGAACTAACTATAATTACAAATATTTTATTATGGATATCAGTAATAATGCTTTTAATCATGGTATGTTTCTAATAAATAATATCACTAATATTGATTTTTTATATACAAGTATTTTTAATGATATCCTTTTAGTTCGTAAATACAACAAAGAAATTCCTCTAATTTATTCTGGTTATCTTACTGAAGATATAATCTACGATTTAATTATTAATAATACTATCATAATCATTAAAAATATAAAAGACTTACAAAATCTTAATATCAAAGACAATTTAGAAATAATTTTAAATATTGATATTAAAAACTATCTTGGCCTAAATTCTAAAACTCAAATTTTAGATATTATAGATATTTTAAACTCTAACAAACATATCCATTTAAAAGGAATTATAAGTAATATCACTTTAGAAGAATATGATGAATTAAAATATCTAATTTCACCCCTAAAAGACTTAGATATCATCTGTTTAAATAATGAAGAAAATAAAGATAAAATTAAAATATCTAATACTATTAAATTAGATTACTCTATTTATGGCTTAAACAAATATAAAAAATCTATCTTTAAAAAAGAAGACCAACCTTTAAAACAAATATTTACTTTAAAAACTAAAATAATAAATATTATATGTGAAACTAAAAAGAAAAAAGAAATAATCTATGGTATTATTCCTCTTGGTTTTTACAATGGTTTACTTGAAAATATCACCAAAGTTTTAATCAACAACACCTTCTATAATATCTTTAAAATAAATCAAGAATACTCTTTAATAATTATTGATGAAACTATAAATCTTAATGATGAAGTTATTATCACTAACAATATCAACCCTTTAGAAAACTACTTAAATGGTAATATTCTAAACTATTTCAATCTTTTCACCAATATTCCAATAACTTATAATGATAAAACCCTTATTTATTAAACTAACAAACATTATAATTAGTTTTAAAAATTTAAAAAACTAATGCAATAACAACCCCAAAAAATATGTGTTGTTAGATTTAATAATGAATTTTTTAAGATAAACTTATAATATTATTTTTAAAAATGTGATTATTTATAGTTAAACTGCCACCTTTTTGCCACTTTTTCGCCACCCATGATACTTTTTACTTTAAAATAACGCATATAAAAAGTCTATGGAAGTCCATAAACTCTTAATAAACAAATGGTGGCTCGCGAGAGATTCGAACTCTCGACCCTTTGATTAAAAGTCAAACGAACCATCTATTCAAGTTTATTATATACTATTCTACTTATTCAAATTGCCAACAGAAATTTTTAAAAAAATATTATACTTACTACTATAAAAATGAGGTACTCCCACCCCCTTTTTTTATTTACTTTTTTTACCTCGTTACCCCTAAAATTTTATCTAACATAAAAATTTTTTAAATAAAAGCTATTTTAAGCACATTTTTATGTTAGTAATAGTTTTATACTAATAATTTAAAAAAATTGCTCTAAACCTATTAAAAATAGTCTTAAAATTGATTTTTGACATTAAGTTAACGTAAAAATATTGTAAAACTAAATATCGTCTCCATTTTCAGTTATAAAAAATTCCTTTAGTGGAGTTTCTAAACTTGCTGCAACTATATATAACAATTCTAAAGAAAAAGTAGTTTCACTTCTATTCTCAATATTAGCTAAAGAACCTACGTTATAGCCAGTTATATCAGCTAATTGAGCTTGTGTAAGTCCTTTTTCTTTCCTTATTCTCTTAATATTCATAGCTGCAATATCATACACGTATTTATTATCAATGTTCATATTAATAGCACCTCGAGAATAGATTAACATTTAAATGCTATTAATTTATACATGATATTCATGTACTTTGAAACATATATATGTTATACTATATTCAAGAGGTGCAATATGGAAACTAAAGAAAAAATTAAAAAAATAGTTATCAAAGAGAAAGAAAAAATAATAATTAGTACAGCTAATAAAAACTCTTTTGTATTAATAAGTAACATTAATAATAAAATTAATATTAATGTCGATAATAATATTCAAAAATATATCATACAAAAAAAGGCATAAAGCCTTTTTTAATTAGAATTTATTTTTTTATTAATCTCATTTAAATTCTTCAATAACAACATTTTAAATTCTAAATTTAATATCACTCCATAACATGAAAACATATATATAATTAAAAACAGTATTGTTTTAATATTAATATTTTCTATACTAACAAAACTACCATTAAAATTAATTATCATACCAAGAAATATAATAAAGCCAATAATTATAAATATAACTGTTAAAAAAATAATAAAAGAATTAATAACTCTTATAAGTCTATTTGCTTCATATGAAGTCTTATTGTTTGCTTGTTTCTCATTTTCTAAATTTTCCATAACACCACTTCTTATCTTTAATAATAACGAATAATATTTCCATAAATATCAAATCTTAACAACTCATTTTGTTTAGGCTTTCTTAATTTTTGGTCTTTAGAGCTATTATAAACTCTAAATATTAAAGTCTCATTACTTTTACAATACCTAAACTCTGTATATAAAACACCATATTTTTCTGTATTAAAAGAATTTTTTTGAACTCCAGTATAACAATTAGCTCCCATTGTGACCAAATCAAAATCTAAACCTAAAGCATCTAAAATATAATCTACGTGTCCTGAATATTCTGTCATAGATATATTAACTTCAATAGGTAAGCTACTATTATAAATTTTTGTTGCAAGAGATATCCCTAAAAATATAACAATAACAACTAAAATAATATTAAAAATTTTCTTTTTTATCATAAATATTTATCCCTTATTTTAAAATTTCAAACTCAGCTTCTACTTTGTCTGAAAAATTGTCAAACTCTATAGCATATGTTCCATTACCATCATATAAAAAATACAAATATTTAGTATAACTTGCTCCACTTCTTAAGTTCCCAGCAAAGTCTAAAGAATCGTCAAAATAAGCTCCTAATTCTTCAAGCTCTACACCTACAGAACCAAATATTTCATAGTAAAATGAATTTAAAGAGTTGGTTTCACTACCTATATTCTTTACAGTGACAGGCAATTTTACTACACTTTGGTTATGATAATCAGAATACCTATTATTTACAACATCAAAAGTATAATTACTACTAATTGTTATTTCAAAGTTGTCAAAAACAAACATCTCATTAAAACCATAACTTTTATCTGTAACTGATGGCTCATTATAAATAGGTGGTTCATTATTAGTTGGAGGTTCACTAGAATTAGGTTTATTAGGATAATTAGAACTATTACCACTATTATTATTTTGATTATTACTGAAATTATCTTCTTTATCATAAAGAATAAAAGCAAATAATAAAACCACTATAAAAACCACTAAAACTATTCTAAAAACCGGTATATTTTGCCAAGTTCCACAATTAGGGCACTTGTTTGCTTCTAAAGGCATTACCATACCACACTTTTTACATTTCCTATTATTGTTATTATTTACATCACTATTCATACATAAACTCCTTTCTAATATAACAAGTATAACATAAATTATATTTATTTTGCAACTATACACTGACACTTTTCGCAACTATTTACTGATAAAATAATATACAGAAAGATAAGTGCATAATATGGACAAAAAAGATATAAGTTATATTTATGAAAGAGCCTCCCAGCGAATAAAATTTTTTAGAAAATATCGGAACTTGACACAAGAACAACTAAGCATGGACTCAACTTTTTCAAGAGGTTTTATTGCGAATATAGAATCTCCAAAGACAAATCAAACTTTCTCATTAGGTGTACTATATTACTTATCTATTAAACTTAATATCCCCATAGAACTTTTTGTAAAGGAAGATATAAGCCAAGAATTAAAAAACTTAGGAATAGAACAAACCCATTAATCACTAATACTATCTATATTATATACTATATATAATTATTAAGTTATATTATATATTAAATATATTATTATATATATATTACATACAGTAAGAGCTTATAAAGCAAATAAGTATTATATAGCTTCATTTTTTATTTAATGAGACTAAAATTGCATTGCAATTACTACGATAATGTACAGACTGCTTTAAAACATACTGTAAAGCAACCTCTAAATTATCGTTAGCTCTCTTTTCCCATACACCATACTTTTTTAATCTTTCAATAGCAACGTCACAAAAAGTAGAAAGCAAATAAGAATTTTTATTTTTATTAAAAACATATAAATGGATATGAGGCTCAATTTTAGCCCCTTCTATAAGCACTAAAGGTCTTCCGCGTCTTCCAGTATATAAGTAACTTCTAACAGCTGTAGCGCTATCTGTATTAGAAACCCCAATTAAAAATAATATATCTTTAAATTTATCTTCTCTTGAAATAATTCTTTTTATTATGTTATAGCTGTTTTTCATAATACGTTCAGCCTCTTCAAGAGAAACATATTTTTCACTAAAGTCTATGCTATAACATTGAATATTTCTATCTTTTCCCATTTTCAACACTCCACTTCTCTACATCAGTTAAATTAAAATATAATTTACTTCCTACTTTAAAAAAAGGAAGTTTTTTATTTTTTACAAATCTTCTTATTGAAGCAACAGAACAACTTAAATAACTAGCTACTTCTTTTGTATTTAATACAATATTTTCCATTTAATTTTAAAAATGCTTAGATAATAGTTTTAATTATTTTTCTTGCATTTTCTCCTTTCCTGTACTATAATAGCATACACTTTTACCCATTTTATATGGCTAAAAGGGTTAAAAATGGGGGTAAAATTATGAAAATGCAAAATCGACTTGAGACTTTAGGATTTCCTATGATTAAATTATGTGGAAGGAGGGAGATTAAAAATTTAAAATCTTTAGAAATATTTACTAACGGCGTTGCTTTAAATTGTTCTACAGGCACTAAAGAAAAAATCACCAACGAAAAAGGACAGAAAATTACAATAGCTAATATTTTTAAAACTAAAGATATAATTATAGGAGATACTTTAAGTACAGAAGAAAATAATAATATTCTAACTAAAAGTTTCAGCTTAGGAGAATTCGTAAATAACAATACTGATATTATTAAAGATTTTGCTAAATGTTACCTTATTTATAAAAATATCGAGCACATTAATAACGTAATGATGTCTAATTCAAGTATTAATAAAAATAATATTAAATATTACAAATTAACTGATAATTACAAAAATCTAAATATTGAGGAACTTAACATAGATTATGACTACTACTATGAACATAAAATACCAGTTCCTAAATATGCTCAAAATGAAGAGCTTAAAAGGTTATTAATTAACTGGTTAAAAGTTTGTGGTTTATCAGATAATGACATAATAAATAATAATACTAACATCACTATTTTCGAAAATGAAGAAAAAGATTTACTATCTTACATTGAAGAAAAAAAGAAAAAAGGAGAATATACTGAAGAAATTAAAAAAGAAACGAAAACAAGATTAAAAAATATTAAAAAAACTATAAAATTTATTAAAAGTAGACCTTTTATACTAACTATTGAAAGTTTATTAAAAATATTAGATGTTTCTTTAGAAATTTATAAAATGTATAGTAATTATTTAAAGAACAACTGTTTTAATATAGACTATTTTACTTTCAGTGGAAGTATAAATTATAAAGATAATATTTTTAAACTAAATCAATATACAACCGATATTTTCAGTTTAATATCTCTTATGATATTAGCTTACATAAAATCTGATTTAAACAGAACAACTAAAGACCTAAAAAGATGTCAATGTTGTAATGAGCTTTTTTTAGGAAGAAAAAACAAGTTATATTGTAATCTTTCTTGTAAGAATAGAAATAAATATTGCAAAAGAAAGGAAAAACAAAGGAGTGATACAAAATGTCGCATATAATAAATATAAAATTATTATAGACTGCGGCACTTTGAATAAAAGAAAAAGAAAAACTCAAATATTTTATGGAACAGAAACTTGCTAATAAAAATCAATAGTTTTTTGTAAAATTTTAAAATTTATTTTAAAGTTAATATTAAAACATGCTAAT
>CANPVV010000005.1 GCA_947581835.1 uncultured Bacilli bacterium | reverse complement strand
AGATATTAGAGAAAGTTTCTTTAAATAATAAATCATCACTCAAACTAATAAAAATTTTTTCTTTTGTTGGCATAAAATCTCCTTTCTAATTTCTTTTAAATAAAAGAAATGATTCTACTATAACACAAGTCCATGTCGAAAAATGTCGAACCATGTCGACGATATTAAAAAAAGTTAAAAAATTTTAAAAAAGTTAATTTTTAAGAATAGATGATTGTAAATAATTGTCAAATTTGTTGAAATGGTTAGTGTTTATCGATATAATAATTGGTAGAGAGTAGAGGTTAGAGGTATGGAAATAGAATTGCTTGGGGCTCTTGATTATAAAAAAATAGAAGATTTATTAAAGAGTAAAGGAATAGATAATCCAGAGGTAATTGAGGAAATTAAGAATTTAGAAAAATATGAGAGAACACTAAAAGTAGCAACGGCAGGGAAATTATCAAGATTTCCGGGTAGTGTTTTTGATATTTTAAAAATAAATCAAGAAGCAAGTTTTGATGATAATGTTAAATTTGCTAAAAGAGTTATTAAGATGGGACATGATTCAATTACTGATCATGATTATTTAGTATTTGCAATAAAAGACGTTTCACCAATTATAGAGCAAACAATTATTGCTGAGAGATTTGCTTCTTTTACAATTAAATCAAGAAGAGAAGTAGATTTTTCAAAAGTAGGTTTTTATACACCTAATTTTCATGATAAGTTGGGTAATTTAATTGAAGATAATGATAAAGTTAGAGAAGAATATCAAGAATATATGAGATATTTATTTAAAAAATATGATGATTTAGTTAAGTTAGGTATTCCTTTAGAAGATGCAAGATTTGTTTTACCTTATGCATATCACTCAAATATTATGATGGGAATAGATGCTCATGTTTTAAAAGATATGATTATTAAATTTACGAAAACTAAGTATGCTAGGATTAGTGAAATAAAAGAGTTTGGGGAAAAGTTAAAAGATATTGCCAGAGAAAATGTGCCTTATATTATGGATTTAATAGAAGATAAACCGATAAGGGATAAAGATGAAGTATTAGAATATTTAAATAAACAAATAAGCAATAGAGAGTATAAGATTTTAGATAAACCTAAATTAATTAGTTGTAGTAAAAATATTGATGATACTATTTTAATTGGAGCAATAATGCGAAGATATCAGTTTTCTTATGATGAGGCAGTTAAAGTTTATAAAAATTTAAAGGATGAAAATAAAGAATTTAGTTACGAACTTATGAGAAAAATTGTTTTTCAGGGAGATAAGCTTGAACTTACCCAGGTTAATTTTCAGTTTCAAATACCAATATCTTTTGCAGTTTTGACTCATTTAACAAGACACAGAACACATGATATTTTAATACCTGATTTTGTACCGATAGTTGATTTAGAACAATATAAGATACCACCTAAAGTAAGGTTTAAGTGTTTAGAGGAATATGAGGAGATATTTAGGAAAAATAATGAGGTATTTTTACATTTTAAAAATGATTATAATATAAGAGAAGAAGATTTAATTTACTTTACTCTTTCAGGTAATATGGTTAATGTTGTAACTAATATGAATGGTAAGACTTTGGAGCATATTTTAAGACTTAGAGAATGCACTAAAGCACAATGGGAGACTAGAGAAATGGCTTATGGAATGCATGAAGAGTTAAATAAAGAGTTAGGTTGTGAAATATTTAGTAAAGTTTTAGGGCCTACTTGTGTTACCGAAATGTTTTGTGGGGAAGGTAAAGAGTCTTGTGGTAGAATCAAGCAAATTTTGGAATTAAAAAAGAAAGATAAGAAAGCTAGGTGTTTGTAATGAAATGTATTATTATTGAGGGGCCTCAAGGTTGTGGTAAAACAACTTTGGCAAATTATTTAAGAGAAAATTTAGAAGCTTCTAATTTATATAGGCTTACAGGTAATAAAGATAAAACTAAAAGTGGAAAAGAAAAAAGTAGAAGAATGTATTTAGCTTTACTAGAATATATGAAGAAAATGGAAGATTGTGAGGTTAATTTAATTTTTGATAGAACTTTTTTCTCAGATTATGTTTATGCGAAATTGGGATATAAAGAATATGATTATGATGATACTTTTCAAGAATTGTTAGAAATGTTTGGAGGTTTAGACTATGAAATGTATTATATATCTTTATATTTAGAAGACGTTAATATATATAGTGAGAGATTAAAGAGAGTGCATCATAATTATCAGGCTTTTAGTTTGGAGAGTAGTGTTAAACAGCAGGAAGCTTATAAAAAGGTACTTACTGAGGTTAAAAAACTGGATAATATAAAAGTTTTAGAGTTAGCAATGGATAATTTTGATGAGGCTTATGAGAAGATAGATAGATTGTTTCAAATAAATAATAGATAAGAGATATAATAAATATAGACTAATAAATACATTAAATTATGTATACAATAAATAAAAATTAATATATGATAAATAATAAATATATTAAATGATATATAATAAATAGTAAACAAGAGATATAAGAGATAATAGATAAAAGGGATAAAATAAAAAGAATAATAAATAAAAGATAATGATTAGAAAATACGAATATTTTGAATTTTAGGATTTGAAATAAGAAGTATTTTTTTTATTTGGGTACTTATTTGGGTTTTTAGAATATAATTTAGATAAGGAATAGTACTGGAAATTACAAAAATTTTTAGATTTAAGTGTAAAGTTTGATAGGCATTTACTTGACAAATAACAATTATTATCGGTATACTTAGTTTAAGGGAAATCCTTGAAATGGAGGTAAATATGAAAAATTTTAAAGATTACAAAGAAAATTCAAGAAAGGAAAATTTAAAGTTTGAATCAAAAGTGGTTCATGGGGCAAATGGAGTTGATCCTTATACAGGTTCAATTAGTTATCCAATTTATCAGACAGCAACTTTTATGCATCATGGTTTAGAGAAGACAGATCCATATAATTATTCACGATGTATTAATCCAACGAGAGAAGAATTAGAAAGAACAATGTGTATATTAGAAGAAGGAGAAAGAGCTTTTGCAGTAACTTCAGGTATGGCAGCAGTTTCGTTAGTAACTTCACTTTTAAATCCTGGAGAACATATTATTTATTCCGATGACGTATATGGTGGAACTTATAGATGCGTTAATGAAGTTTTAGAGCCTTATGGAATAGAAAACGATAGTATTGATTTATCAGATATAGATTTACTTAAAAAAACAATTAAACCTAATACAAAAATGATTTTAATTGAAACACCAACTAATCCAATGATGAAAGTAGCAGATATTGAATTAATCTCAAAGATTGGTCATGAGGTAGGAGCATTAGTAGTAGTTGATAATACTTTTTTAACTCCTTATTATCAAAAGCCTTTAACATTAGGAGCAGATATTGTTCTTCATAGTGGAACTAAGTATTTAGGAGGACATAATGACGTTTTAGCGGGTATTGTAGTAGTTAAAGATGCAAGTATTGGAGAAAAGTTAGAAATTCAAATGTATATAAATGGGGCTGGGTTAGGACCTATGGATTCTTGGATTTTACTGCGAGGAATTAAGACTTTAGCTTTAAGAATGAATAAGCATAGTGAAAATGCAATGAAGGTGGCAGAATATTTAAGAAATCATCCTAAAGTTGAAAAAGTTTATTATGTAGGTTTTCCAGATCATAAAGATTATCAAGTTACTAAAAGACAAACTACAGGTTTTGGAGGTATGATATCTTTTAGAGTTGATAGTATGGAAACAGTAAATAAATTACTTACTAAAGTTAAATTAATTACTTTTGCAGAAAGTTTAGGGGGAGTTGAGTCTTTAATTACCCATCCAGTTAGTAGAACACATACAGAGATTAAAGAAGAAATAAGAGAAAAATTAGGAATTACAGATACTTTACTTCGTTTATCAGTGGGAATTGAAGATGCTCAAGATATTATTGATGATTTAGAACAAGCTTTAAAATAAGAGGTGAAATTAATGCGATTTACAAAAATGCAGGCTTATGGGAATGATTATGTGTATATTGATGCGATTAATCAGAAACTTCCTAATTTAAATTTATTAGCTAAATTTGTTTCAGATCGTCATTTTGGAGTAGGTAGTGATGGAATGGTACTTATTTGTCCATCGACTAAAGCTTTTTTTCGAATGCGTATGTTTAATCCTGATGGAAGTGAAGCTGAAATGTGTGGGAATGCGCTTAGAAGTGTAGGAAAATATGTTTATGATCATAAAATGACGGATAAAACAGAGTTTACTATTGAAACTTTGGGTGGAATAAAACGGTTGGAATTAACAGTAGAGGATGGAGTAGTTAGTAATATTAAAGCAAATATTGGAAAACCAATTTTTGATAGTGCTTTAATTCCAGTTAAGACAGATAAAGATACTTTTATGCAAGAAAAAATAGAAGTACTTGATAAAACTTTTGAGGTGAATAGTTTATCTTGGGGTAATCCTCATACCGTGATATTTGTAGATGATGTAGATAGCTTTTTGGTAGAAAAATATGGACCAGCGATTGAACATAAATTAGAGGTATTTCCTAAGAAGACTAATGTTACTTTTGCCCAAATAGTAAATAGAGAATATATTAAGATTAGAGAATGGGAAAGAGGTACAGGAGAGACAATTGGTTGTGGAACAGGTTGTGCCTCAGCAGTAGTTTTTGGTTATAAATTAGGGTTAACTTCTAATAAATGTGTGGTAGAACAAATTGGGGGACCTTTAGAGATTTTATATGAAATAGAAACAGGAGAATTATATATGAAGGGACCATCACATTTTGTATTTGAAAGTGAAATCGATGTTTCACATATTATAGGTGAGTGATATAAATGAAGTTAGAAAAAATTTTAAAGAATGTTAGTTATACTTTAATTAAAGGAAGTTTAGATAAAGAAATAAATGATATTAAATATGATAGTAGGAAAGTAACTAGTAAGGATATATATGTAGCTTTAGTTGGTTATAATACTGATGGACATGAATATATTAAAGATGCAATAAAAAAAGGAGCTACAGTTATAGTTATTTCTAAATTTTTAGAGATAGATTCAGATATTACAGTTATTAAAGTTGATGATACAAGAATTGCTTTATCTTATATGGCAAGTAATTATTTTGGTAATCCAGATACTGAATTAGTGAAAATTGGAGTTACAGGAACAACTGGTAAAACTACTACTACACATATGATTAAAGATATTCTAAATAATGCTGGATATCCATGTGGTTTAATTGGAAGTATTGGAATAAAGTATAAAGATAAAGTTATTCATACAGATAATACAACACCAGAGTCTTATGAGGTACATAAAGCTTTTAGAGAAATGGTTGATGCAGGAATTAAGTATGTTGCTATGGAAACATCTAGTCAAGCTTTTAAACTTAATAGGCTTGCGGGTATAACTTTTGAGATAGGGGTTTTGACTAATTTAACTACAGATCATATTGGACCTGGTGAGCATGAAAGTCAAGAAGAATATATTATGTGTAAAAATAAATTATTTTTAAATAGTAAAAAAATAATTAGTAATAATGATTCTAAGTATTTAGAGATGGTATTTAAAAATGTAGAGGTACCGATTAAAACATATGCGATAAAAAATGATGCTCAATTAAAAGTAGATGAGATTAAATTTTTAAATGATTCAGAATTTTTAGGAACAGAATTTAAGACTTCAGGTTTAGTTAATGATATATTTAGAATAAGTATGCCAGGAGAGTTTAATGTTTATAATGCTTTATGTGCAATAATGGTTGCTAGGGAATTAGGTGTATATTTAGATAAGATAAAAGATGCTTTACTAAATGTTAGTGTAAGAGGAAGAATGGAGATAGCTTTAGTTGCACCTAAGTTTAAAGTATTAATTGATTATGCCCATACAGAGGATGGAATGAGGGGGTTAGTTAAAACTTTAAGAGATTATAAACCTAAGAGATTAGTTAGTGTTTTTGGAGGTGGAGGAAATCGCCCTAAAGAAAGACGGTATAATTTAGGAGAAATAATCGGAGGAGCAAGTGATTTATGTATTATTACTGAAGATAATCCCCGCTTTGAAGATATAGAACTTATTAATAAAGATATAAAAGTAGGTTTAGATAGAGTAGGTGCTAAATATATTATGATACCTGATAGAAAAGATGCAATAAAATATGCTTGTTTAAATGCATTAGATGGAGATTTGATATTATTAGTGGGAAAAGGTCATGAAGAATATCAGGATATTAAGGGAGAAAAAATATATTTTAATGAGTTAGAAGTATTAGATGAGGTAAGAAAAGAAATGGGTCTTTAAGATTCATTTTTTAGTTTTTAACTATTTTTTTGTATTAATTAATGGTAAAATATAGAGGAAGGAAGGTTTTAAAATGAAACAGGGAAAAGAAAAAATATACGGGACTATTGCAGTTAGTAATAGACATGTGCATCTTACGAAAGAAAATTATGAAAAATTATTTGATGAGCCAATATCTATTAAAAGGCCATTAAATCAGGTAGGAGAGTATGCTGCAATGCAGACAGTTACGCTTAAGACTGAAAAAGGAGTTATTGAACACGTAAGATTAATTGGGCCTCTTAGAAAGTATAATCAGGTAGAAATATCACGAAGTGATGCAATATTATTAGGACTTAATCCCCCAGTAAGACAAAGTGGAGATGTTGAAGATAGTGAGGCTATAACAATTATTGGACCTAAGGGCGAACTACATTTAGATACAGGTTGTATTCAAGCTGAAAGACATGTCCATATGAATCAGAGTAAAGCAATAGAGTTAGGACTTAAACATGAAGATTTAGTTAAACTTAAAGTTGAAAATGATAAAGGTGGAGTTATGGAGGCTTTTGTAAAAGTAACAGATAATGGTTACTTTGAAATACATATTGATAAAGATGATGCTAATTGCTTTATGCTTAATACTGGAGATACAGTAGAAATTGAGAAATAATAGAGATAGAGAAATAATTGCAATAATCTTTAGTTTAGAGTATAATTAAGAATATCTTTAAGAGTTTAGATATTCTTTTTTAATTTTGGTGATGGATATGAAATGGATGATAGGTAATATAGAAATTGATAATAGACTGGTTTTAGCTCCTATGGCTGGTATTTCTAATTCGGCTTTTCGAAGGATAGTTAAAGAGATGGGAGCAGGGCTTATTTTTGCAGAAATGGTTAGTTCTAATGCTTTAGTTTATGAAAATGATAAAACTTTGAGTTTATTAAAGACTTTAGATTGTGAAAGACCAATAGTACAACAGATATTTGGGAGTGATATTGAAACTTTTGTTGATGCTGCAAAGATTGTTATGGAGAAGCAAAGACCAGATATAATAGATATTAATATGGGGTGTCCAGTACCAAAAGTAGCTTTGAGGGCTCAAGCGGGTAGTGCTTTACTTAAAAATCCTCAAAAGATTGGAGAGATTGTAAGAGAAGTTGTTAAAGCAGTAAATGTTCCAGTTACAATTAAAATTAGAAGTGGTTGGGATAAAGATAGTATAAATGCTGTTCAAGTAGCAAAGATTGCGGAAGAAAATGGAGCAAAAGCTATAACAGTGCATGCAAGAACTAGAGCACAGGGTTATACAGGTAAGGCTGATTGGAAAATAATAAAAAGTGTTAAAGATGCTGTAAAAATTCCCGTTATTGGAAATGGGGATGTAACTAGTGCGATAGAGGCCAAAAAAATGCTTGATGAGACAGGTTGTGATGCAATAATGATTGGAAGAGGTGCTTTAGGTAATCCATGGATATTTAAAGAGTGTTTGGCATATTTAGAAGAAGGAAAAATAATAGATAGGCCAACTGATAAAGAAAAGATTTTAATGATTAAGAAACATTATGAACTTATAAAAGAAGATAAAGGAGTAAAGGCAGCAGTATTGCAGATTAGAACTCATGCTTTATATTATTTAAAAGGTATGCCTAAAGCAAAAATATATAAAGAACTTATTTGTAAGGCTAAGAGTGAAGAAGAATTTTTAAAAATATTAGATGATTATTTAAATGTTTTAGAAAAGTTAGAAATAGAGAAATAAAAATATTTAGTTTTAGTGATATTTTGTTTGCTACTTTTAAAAATTTATGATATATTATGATTAATGGAGTTGATTTTATGCGAGAGTATACAGAACAAGAGCTAGTTAGAAGAGAAAAAGCTGCTAATTTAAGAAATATGGGAATAGATCCTTTTGGACATAGATTTGATGTTTCAAGTAATTCAAAAGAAATTAAAGATAAATTTGATAAATTTTCAAAAGAAGAGTTAGAAGAAGCCAAAAATGAAGTTGTTATTGCAGGAAGAATTGTATCTAAAAGACGTAGTGGTAAAGCTGGTTTTATGGATATTCAAGATAAATTTGGGGTAATTCAAATATATATAAGTATTAGTGACGTTGGAGAAGAAGAATATGAACTTTATAAAGCTTGTGATTTAGGAGATATTATTGGAATTACAGGTTGGGTTTGTAAAACTAATACAGGAGCAATAAGTGTTCATGCGATAAAATATACCCATTTGGTTAAAGCATTAAGACCACTTCCAGAGAAATTTCATGGACTTACGGACGTTGAGGAAAGATACAGAAGAAGATATGTTGATTTAATTATGAACGATAAGGCTAGAGAAATTGCTTTTGTTAGACCAAAAATTATTAGATGCATTCAAAATTTTATGGATAACAGAGGATTTGTGGAAGTGGAAACACCAATTTTAACTAGTTTACTTACCGGAGCATCAGCTAGACCTTTTGTGACGCATCATAATACTCAGGATATTGATATGTATCTTAGAATTGCTTTGGAACTTCCTTTAAAAAGATTATTAGTTGGAGGTATGGAAGCAGTTTATGAGATTGGTAGAACTTTTAGAAATGAAGGGATGGATCCTAAACATAATCCCGAGTTTACTTTGATGGAGGCATATCTGGCTTATTCAGATTTAGAAGGTATGATGGAACTTACTGAGGCAATGTATCAGACTATTGCTAAAAATGTTATTGGAAAAATGATCTTTAATTGGTGTGGTAATGAAATTAATTTAGAAGGACCATGGAAGAGAATTAGTATGGTAGACGCTATAAAAGAGAAAACGGGAATTGATTTTAAAAAGGAAATGAAGGTAGAAGAGGCTTTAGAATTAGCAAAAGAACATGATATTCATGTAGAAGAACACCAAAAGAGTGTGGGACATATAATTAATTTGTTTTTTGAGAAATATGTGGAAGAGACTCTTATTCAACCAACGTTTTTATATGGACACCCAATAGAAATATCACCTTTAACTAAAAAGAATAAAGATGATGCAAGATTTGTTGACCGTTTTGAATTGTTTATTGGGGGAAAAGAATTTGCAAATGCTTATACAGAACTTAATGATCCTGATGATCAATTAGAAAGATTTGAGGAACAATTAAAAGAAAAAAATTTAGGTAATGAAGAGGCTAATGATATCGATAAAGATTTTATTGAAGCACTTGAATATGGAATGCCACCAGCTGGAGGAATAGGATATGGTATTGATAGATTAGTTATGCTTATGACAGAAAGTGATACAATTAGAGAAGTAATATTGTTTCCAACAATGAAGCCAAGAGAGTAAAGATAGATAATATAGATATATATAAAATAAATAAAGATAAATAAAATGGATTTAAGTTTTGGTTGTTTGATAGATAATTATTTAGATAACTATTTGAAATATATGGTTGTAGTATATGGTTCGTTTAAAGATAAAGATATTTGATAAAGATATTAAGATATTTTGAATTATTTTAAAGATTGTAAAATTTGGTGAAATTTAGAGTTTAAAATTTTGAAAATATGTTAGATAAAAACACTTGATTTGAGGATAATTGAGGGTTTTAAGGGCTTATTTTGGTAAATTTTAGACTTTTTTTCATGTTTTTAATAAAAAATGGGCTTTTATTTAGAAAATTTTGTGTTATAATGAGTGAAGGAGGGAATTTTAATGAAGAAAAAAGAAAAGAAATATGGTTTATTTAAAGCCATTATGGTTTTTATTTTAATAGCTATTGTTTTATCTTGGTTAATTCCTAATGGTTCATATGAAGGAGAATATATAACTGAGGGATTAATGTCAAGAGTAGGTATTAATGATCTTGCATGGTTATTTTATTACGGTGCATATTTTGCTTTAGATAAAATTATGCTTTTATTAATAGTTGGGGGACTTTATGGAGTATTAGTTAAACTAGAGGCATATGAAAGAATAGTCTCAGGAATTGCTAAAGCTTTAGATAAGCATAAAAAATTATTTGTGGTTATTATTTCAGTAATAATTACTTTGCTTACAAGTATTTTAACAAATTGTTTCGTTCTTTTGGTATTTATACCATTTATAATTGCAATACTTAATAGAATGAAATTAGATAAAATGACTATTATGGCAGTAACTTTTGGTTCTATTTTAATAGGTACGCTTGGGGCTACATATGGAACTGAGGGCATTCAATATTTAAATCAATATATGCTTGTGGGAACTCAAAGTGAAGGAGAATTAATTAATGCGGCAGTGTTGATTAGATTTGGAATTTTAGGAATTGCTTTAGTATTATTTAATTTCTTTACAATAACACATATGAATAAAAAAGAAAAAAATATGGAAAGTACAGATATGTTTTTAGTTGAAGATATTAAAGATACTAAAAAAAGAAGTACTATACCATTGATTATTATTGGTTTATTTACATTTATTTTAATTATATTAGGTTATGTTGCATGGAATACTAATTTTGGAATTGGAATATTTGATACTTTCCATGAGACACTTACAAATTTAAAGATAGGTAATCAATTTTATATTATAAGAGATATATTAGGTACTAATATGGGAGCTTTTGGAGATTGGGATTTATTCTCAATTGGTTCGATAGTTTTCTTATTAACAATTCTAATTGGGGTTTGTTATAGAGTTTCATTTAATGAGTTTTTAGAAAACTTTGTTGCAGGAGCTAAAAAAATGCTTTATCCAATATTATGTACTTTAGCAGCATTTATATTGATGGTTGTAGTTTATATGTCTCCTTATATCGCAACTATTATTAATAAATTATTAACTTTAACAGATGGATTTAATCTAGCGACTATGACTTTAAGTACATTTATCCTTAATATATTCCATACAGATTTAGGTTATACTGGTTATATTATTGGTAATTTCTTAGTTAGTGAATATGTTGATTATGTTAATCCAATATATGTAATGCTTGTATCTACTTATGGATTTGTTCAATTATTTATTCCAACAAGTATAGTTTTAGGAATTGGTCTTACTAGTTTAAATGTTAAATATAGTGACTGGTTAAAGTATATATTTAAATTCTTAATTGGTATGTTTATTTGTTTAATGATAATCTTCATATTAATGACAATTATTTAAAGAGGCTTTAGGGCCTTCTTTTTAAGTGCAATATTAATACTTGAAAAAATGTTTACAACGTGCTATAATCTTAGTTATGAGGTTGGTGTATACTATGAAAAAAATTAGAATGTTAGTGGTTTTCATGATGGTATTCATGATGTCAGTAACAAAAGTATCAGCAGCGTGTGAGGCATCAGTGTCTAATCAAATTAGAAATGAAGCCTATAAAGTACAAGTGAGTTATGAAGTGACACAAGAAGAGGAGCCTAAGGATTCTTATACTCCACCAGATGGTCTTACTGAGGAAGGCGAAAAAAATTATGTTTCTTATGTAACTTTTTTTAAGATTTATATAACTAATTTAACGGAAAATATTTATGTAGAAGTTAAGGATTCTTTTAGTGGGAAAACTAAGAAATATACTTACGAGGATAGTGAAAATGGTACTGTTATTGTAAAAGATTATGATTTGTCTCGTATAAATACATTTACTATTGATGTAAAAGCAGTTGATAGTGATTGCATTAGAAATAATATAAGGACGATTAAAAAAACTCTTCCTAGGCGTAATGAGTTTAGTACTTATGGAGTATGTGAAGGCATTTCTGAGTATTATTTGTGTCATGAGTATGTAGAATATGAACAAACTCTTTCAGCTGAGGAAATGATTAATCGAATGGATGCTTATAGAGCTAATAAAGAAAATCAAGAAAAAGAGGAAGAAAAAGAGAAAGAAAAGGGATTTTTTGAAAAGAATAAAAACACAATAATTGCGACAAGTGTTGTAATTATTGTTGCAGGGGTGGCTACAGCAGTAGTGATAATAGTAAGAAAAAGGAGAGTAGTATAATATGAAAAAAAGTTTAAGATTATTAAGCTTGATACTTATTTTACTTACAATAAGTTTTGGTTGGCAAAAAAATGTATGGGCTGCTAAGAAGACATGGGGGCCTTATACTGCTGCAACGAGTATGAGCGAAGGCCCGACTCAAAAGAGTAAGACTGTCGTAAATAAAGATACTTCTGATAAATTTGGCGTTGTGCTTTATATAAGTGATATGGGTTATCAGAAACCATTATATTATATACATACAATAGATGGTAAGCCTGCTTTTTGTTTGGATGCTCCGTTAACTTCAAAATCAAGTATGTATGCTGAAAGATTTTTATTTACAGATGTTACAACTTTGGGGCCAACTACTCCAGGCAGTAAGTGGGATGTTGCTGATTACGCTTTAATGTATCTTTTAAAAGATGCTACTACAAGTAGTTCTGATTATGTAAATCGTAGTTTAGCAATTAGAGGCATTGCTGCGACATTTGGTATGTTGGATACTCCACAATCTTTACAAAGTAAACGTAAATCTGGCGATTTGGCTAAAGAGCTACTTCGTGCTTGTTATAATAACGTAAATAATTGGTTACATTATGATGCAAGTTTACGTTCAACATATGAAGAGTTAAATGGTTTAGTTGGTGGTTTAAAAACTAATGCTTATGGTGATCAATATAAAACATGTAAATCTGAAAATGATTATTGTTGGAATGATTATGTATGGGTTGAAGCTTCTAATACTGATCAGACTGTATCAGGAGCTAAGAGTTATTATGCTTCTGCTTTAACAGCTGCTTTAGAGTATGCTAAAAAAGCTAAAAATGGTGGAAAAATGGAAGTTAAAGCTGAAACTGCAACTTCTACTGGAACTAAAGCCACTCCATTTGAAGATTCAAATGGTACAATGCTTTTTCAAAGAGTTGAACATAAATTAACTTTAAAAGGTTTGGACCCAGATAATGATAAACTTAAATTTGCTCTTAAGGATTTAACTTATGATGGAGGTGCTAAAGAGTATGGTGCCTCAGAAGAACCAGCAATAGTAAAAATTGATGTTGGTGGTAAAGTTGTTTGTGATGAGGTTGGAGGTAGTGAAAGTGAGCCTTCAAGTGGAAGTTGTAATAGTGAATGGCTCGGCGAAGATAAAAATTTGTTAAAAGCTGATGGAGTTACTATTACTGAAGAAATGACTATTACAATAACTATTGAATTTAAAGGTTATAAATCTTTGAATGATGGTGTAACTCTTGATAAGTTATTATGTGATAAACAACCAATGAAATATACTTTGAATTATGTTTATAGTGCTGGAGATGATTCTAATTCTACAAATGAATTTTCTGATGATGTTGGTGTAGTATGGCGTAGCACTGATGATACTGTTGGTGGCGCTGGTGATTATGACTCTGCTAAAAATAGTCGTCAAAGATTTTTGACATATACTCCTGATGCTAAGACCGACGAAGATAGTGATAAGGATGGCGAGGATTACACTGGTTCACTTACTGGTGAAATTAATTTAACTGGAGATTGTGCTGAATGTGAAGAATTAGCTGAAGATTGTGTTGGTGGCGATACTGAAGCATGTGATGACTTAAAGGATGCACAAAAAGACGGAGAGTGTCCTGATTGTATCGTGTGGGAAGCTTTATGTAAGATTTCAGATGATCCAGAGAATGACGAAAATTGTAAAAACTTTAAAGATGAAGATAACGGTTGTTGTACTGATTTAGTAAATGAATGTGATGAAGATCCTGAAAGTGATGCGTGCGATGATTTAGAAGAATTATGTCCTGATGATTGTACTACATGGGAAGTACTTTGTGAAAAAGCTGATGATCCAGATAACGATGAAAATTGCAAAAAGTTTGATGATAATGATTGTCCTAGTTGTAAAACATGGGAGAAAGATTGTAAAGATGGCGATACCGATGCATGTGATGAATTAAAGGATCCAGATAATGATTGTCCAGAGAGTTGTACTACGTGGGAAGCCCTTTGTGAGAATGCTGATGATCCAGATACTGATGAAAATTGTCAAAAATTTAAGGATCCAGCGAAAAAATGTGTTACTTGTGAAGAATTAATTGATGAGTGTACTGCAGCTGGAGATTTAAGTGATCCAATGTGTCAGACACTTGATGATTATGCTGAAGATGGAACTTGTGATAGATGTGATTCTTTACAGGCTTTATGTAATGCAAGTGGTGATCCAAGTAGTGAATATTGTCAAGATTATAAAGATGAGTGTGATGGTGAACCTTTAACAATTACTTGTGATCCAGAAATGAGTCAGTTTGCTTGTTGCGATGAAAATAATAATGTAATTTTCTCTTCAACTGTTAATGCTGGAGATCCAGATGCTTTAGATGCCGAAAGTGAAGTTACTGGTACTGTCGGAGGCGGTGCTGGTGGTGGTAATCAAGTTAAAGATTATCAAGATGCTTATATATATGGGCCTCATTCGAATTATGCTTGTTTTGTTGATATAATTGATAAAAACTGTCAAGGCGATAATGGATGTTCTGAGGTTGAAACTCATCCAGAAATTAGTGCTGATAGTAAAGATAATACTTATATTACACAGGTAATGGCTAATAATGGTAGTAGCGGTGGCGGTAATAAATACTGTACTGTATCTTGTAAGGAAGATTATTTAATGAAGATGCCTACAGCTAAGTTAGTAAATGCCGGAAGATATTTCTCATTTAGAGCAAAAGTAGAGGGTACACAAACATGTTATACTAATACTATTCAAAGAGAAATTTATAATAAAGATATGATAGAAGCTCAAGAAGCTATAATTGATGCTTATAATGAATATGCTAAATATTTGGCTTTATCTAAGGTAGATCCTGCTAGTTATACAGCTAATCCTCAATCTAGTTCTTCTGGTTGTTGCTTAGCAGATGCTGATGGTGATGGAACAGAAGGTTGTGAAGGAATGCCTGCAACTGATGACTGGAATGAATATTATGCTAAGGCTACTTATACTTATTATAGGATTACTGCAAAACATGAAGATACTGGTGTAGTTGAAATTGCTGCTGAGTCACACGAAACTGAATATGGTTCATTAACAGTCGGTGAAGATGATGAACATATAAAGGGTGATGATTATCATACTGATACTGATTATTCTGATGATGGTTGTGGTGTAGATGATGCTGCTGATGATGGTAATCCTACTAAAATGCAAGATGATTTAAAGAATAAGTTAAGTTCTTTATTGGCTCATCTTAATACAGCTAAGGAACGTTTAAATACAATTACAAAAGAGTTTAATTTATGTTCTGAATGGACTTATGAATATAATTATAATGGTACTGTATCTTATGAATATGATGAAGAATATATGGATTTAATTAGAGGCAATACTGAAAATATGGAAGCAACTGTAACTAAGGGTTCACCAGAAGAGTGGTATTGTAATTCTATTGTTACTCCTGGTACTGGTAATGAGTCTACAGCTGAAATAAGTGATAAAGGTGACGATGGTTATACTGAGTGTACTAAAGATCCTGGTTCTGCTGAACGGAAAACTCCTATTAAATTTGTATCATGCGATGAAAGCAAGTGTGAGGCAGGATTAAATGAAGGAACTCAAGAAGTATCAGATGCTAGATATAAAAAGATAGAAACTAAAATTACAGCTAAGTATGTACCAAAAATATTATTCTATCAAATTCACCCAGATGGTTCTGTAGTTGTTGATGAGCCAGATCCAAGTGAAGTAAGCTTTACAAAAGTAGATGATAAAGACGGTAACGGAGCATTGCCAGTAGCACGTGATCATTTTACTTCTGATGGAACTTCTGATAGAAAAGGTGTATTTAATTATTATATAAATCTTGAAGGTATTGGAGAATATTATGAAGCAGGCCGTGTTGGTACCTATGGTAGATATGTAGATTATTTTGCTACTGATGATATGGCTGGTAAATTGGCTTATAATTGTAAGTATTTAGTTAATATTGTAATTGATGGTAAAACATTTACTTGTGAAGATGAGGAAGATCCTAGTTGTCCTGATTGTCCAAGTGGTTGTATTCCACCATGTGGTCCTCCTTGTGAAGGCGATGATTGTATTTCAGAATGTATTTCTATAGGATGTATATATGATGATGGAGATACTTATTATGAGAAGCCTATTTCGTTAAATAATATGTTCCCAAGTTTAGATGATTCGGAAGAACCTGCTTCATATAACTGGAGCAATGAAAAAGGTTCTGCTACTAGAGAAGAAATTGAGGAAATTGGTAATGGTATTTATGAATCTGATCCAATTTTAAGTATTACTGTTGATCCAGCTTTAACTAGAAAAATGAAAGAAAATGTTGAGAAAGATTTAGATGATAGTGGATATGCTAATTCGAAGACTATGCGTTGTGTAGATATTAGTGATGCTAGTGGTAATACTTATGAAAAGGCCGTTTGCTATAGTGATTACTTGGACAAATATATTGAAGCATCTAGTAGTGCTAGTGGACCTGCTGTAAGAGATAGAGGTAGAAATTTTGATAGACCAAATGTTAATGAATACTTTACTTTATGGTCTGGTACAATAAATGATCTTGAAATGTTAGGACCAGCTTGGAAGTAGAAAGGAGAGGTAGAAAATGTCACATAGTTATTGGGGATATTGGTTAATTGTTATGGGTGTTTCAATCGTTGGTTTAATGATGGCTGTTAACGGATTAACAACTACCTCTACCCAAGATTATTTAAATATAAAAGAAACTGCGGAGCAAGCTATGCTTTTAGCAGTTGATTATGCTTATTATCGTGATTATAACGAAATTAAGATGAATAAAGAAAAATTTATGGAGATTTTCCTTGAAGCTTTTTCAATGAATAATCAAAATGCTAATGGTACTTATAAAGTTAATTTTTATGGTATATATGAGGCTCCTCCAAAGGTTAGTGTTGAAGTATTAAGTAATAGTGGTGCTAATTATATTCCTGGTAGAGATGAATATGATACAGTTACTAGATATGATGCTATAATACTTGTACATGCGGCTGAAGTTGGTTCTAGTGGTAGCGGCGAAGCTGAACCAGAGCCTACTCCAGATGAACCTAGTGATGAACCAGATGAACCTGAGCCGGAGGTTACTTCTGCTTGTAAAGATGGTATTGATACAAGTTTAGATGCTAAAGGGCTAAAGGCTTATCCTATGTCTGCTATTGCAGTTTATGATTCCAAAGAGCATAATAATCAGATTGGTACTACTAAAACGAATAATACTGATACTGAAGAGTTTGAAATTTTAGGTATGAGTGATTCTGATTCCAGATGGTGGGCTGTTAAATCCGATAATTATGATTGTGGTTGGATTGATAGTAATTATGTAGCAGTTGATATAACTGCCTTTACAGGAATTACTACTTCTATATTTAATGCTTCTACTAGTAAGTATCAATCACATAATAAGCCTTTGAATTTAGGACAGTTATATAATAGTAGTTATAAACCTATTGCAGTGTATTCTTTTGCTAAAAAATTACTAACGGCTAAGCAGAATGCTGATGCGGCAGGGGTTAAGTTGATTATTAATGACGCTTATAGGCCACATAGTGTTACTCTTAAGTTAAAAAGTGCTTTTGAAAATTTAGTTGAGTCTGATCCGGTAGTAAATGCTTATGTAAATGATGATACTTTTGCAACTGGAGATTTCGTTGCATTAGGAACTTCAGCTCATAATACTGCTTGTGCGGTTGATATTGTTTTTGAAGGTGCTAGTACTCCATCTGCTATGCATGAATTGGGGCCTTGGGCGGCTTTACGCCCTGATAAAAGCAAATTATCTACTAATTCTGACGTTTTAAAATTACATAATATTATGACGAATGGTACAGAATTAAAAGATTTGTCATCAGAGTGGTGGCATTATCAAGATAATGATTGTCATCATCGAATAACAGGTGTTTCTTCTACAGGAGCAACTTTTTGGGCTAAATAAAGAGAGGTAGGATAAAATGGGAAATATAGTAAATACATTTAAGAGATTTTTAGGAAATAAGAATACTGTAACTATTTTGGGTGTATTACTTGGATTAGTAGTGTTGTTTGTAGGTTATAATTACAGAGTTGAGCACGCAGTAGAAAAGGTGTCTATTCCTTATGCGAAGAAAACTCTTACTTCTACGACGGCAATTACGGCTGATGCAGTTGGTACAATGGAAGTTTTAAGATCGATGGTTACTAGTAATAAGTCGATTATTTCCAATGTAAATAGTGTTGTAAGCACTTCTCAAGCTTTTTGTGTTTCAGAAATGACTAGTATTCCGCAAGGTGGTTTCTTTTATCAAGAACAAGTTAAACCTTGTACTAGTGTTACAAATAATATTTTGAGAACTATGCCTGAAGGTTATCAACCAGTTTCTGTACCTGTTGATTTATTAAAGACATATGGTAATTCAATGTTCCCTGGAGATTATATTGATTTATATGCTAAAATGACAGATAGTGCGGGAAAACTTGTTTATGGTTTATTTATATCAAAATTGCCGATTTTGGATGTAAGAGATTCAAGTGCTAAAAGTGTATTTTATGATACAACGGCTAGTAAAGTTCCTTCATTGTTAACATTTGCGGTTCCTAACTATGAAGTTGATGGAGTAAATTTATATTTGCTTTTAAGTAAAGCAATCTTATTAGGAAATAGAGTAGTTGAGATTATTCCGGTTCCTAAGAATGCTGCTTATTCTAGTGAAAAAGGTGAAACTCGAGTTAATAGTGAATGGATAAAAGATCAAATTATGGATTATACTGCTAGTATTCCTGATGAAGAAGTATATACAAATCCTAATTTAGAACAATAAGAATAGTAATAAGAATAAGTAAAGGAGGTGACATATTTGAATGATGCAATATTTTCTCAAATAGATTTTGGGCCAATAAAAGAGTTTTTGGATATTGATGATATAACCGATATTTCCTATACTAATGGAGGACAGATTTGGTTAAAGAGTTTATCTAAAGGTGTTTATAGAGTAGATAGACCAGATATCAATAATCCATTAATTGAAAAACTTGCTTTTCAGTGTTCAAACGTTATGGGAAAAACATTCAATATGGCACATCCTTTTTTGGATGCTGAAAGTACAGAGTTACGTCTTAATTTCGTGCATGATTCAATTGCTACGAATGGAATTGCTTTGGTTATACGTAAAACTCCGGCTAAGATTCGGTTAAATAGAGAAAAATTACTTAATGAAGAATATGTTAGTGCTGATTTATTAGACTTTTTGCTTAAATGTGTTCAAGGACACGCCAATATAATTGTTAGTGGTGAAACTGGTTCAGGTAAAACTGAGCTTGTTAAGTATCTTGCTAGTACAACAAAAGAAAATGAAAAAATTATTACAATTGAGGATACTTTGGAGTTACACTTAGATCGTATTTTTCCATATCGAGATATAGTAGCGATGAAAACTAATAATATTGCTTCTTATTCAGATGTTTTAGTTACTTGTATGAGACAGAACCCTATTTGGATATTGCTTTCCGAGGTTCGTAGTGCTGAGGCCGTTATGGCTGTTCGTAACTCTATTTCTTCTGGACACCATATTATTTCAACAATTCACTCTGATAAAGCTGCTTTAATTCCAATGCGTATGTATAGTTTGATTGAGTCAAATATTGATGTTGAACAATTTGTAACAACAATTCACAGATATGTGCAAATAGGAATTTATGTTAAAGGTTATATGAGTGAAAGGCTTGGAAGATTTCAAAGAGAGATTATGGAAATATGTGAGTTTTATGTTGATGATGATAATAAACCTCAAGTTAATACAATATATCAAAAGACTTTAGATGGGAAGTTTACTTTAAATAATCCAACTAAGTATCTAAAGAGTTATTTAGCAATTCAGGGAGTTATATTGGATGATGATTTATTTCATTTAAATGATAAAAAAACAGATGAAGTAGTAGAAGCATTATAGTAGGAGGTATTTATGGAGCTTGTAATTTGGATTGCGATAGCATTGTTTATATTTGCTTATAGACAGAGTAATGGTACGGATTCGGTTTATAATTTTGCAAAGAAGCAAATTGGGGCTGTATATAGTCGTTATGCTCCATATAGTTTCCAAGCGATGAGTGCTAAAATGAAAGAGTTAAAACAAGATTATACGCTTAAAGATTATATTATGCAAATTGTTATTTTAGGTGGGTTAGCTGGTGGAATTGCTTTTTTGTATTTTTATAGTATAATTATGGTGGCAATTTATGGTGGAATAGCAATTGCCTTTATTCCTTATTTAGCTTATTTAAGAAGTAAAAGGCTTTATAGTGAATATATATTTGAGCAAATACAAGTATATACAACAAATGTTATAATGGAATTTAATACGACTCAAAGTTTTGTTAAATCTCTGGAGGGTGTTAGAGATTCAGGAATTGTTGAGGATCCAGTTTTGAGTGATATTAAAATGATGATTGATATGTCATATCAAAATGGAACAATTGATGAGTCTATAATTTATTTTAATCAAAAATATCCTTATTATATGGTTAAGAATATGCATCAATTATTTTTACAAATTACTAAAGAGGGTGCAAAAGATTCAGGAGAAGCACTAGAAAATATGAGTATGGATATAGATGCTTTAGTTGAAGGTGTTTATCGTGACCAAATGGATAGAAAACAATTCCATACTAAATTCTTAACATTTGCTTTGGTATTATTTTTACTTGTTTTAGTAATGCAGTTATTGTTAGGTAGAGATAGTTATTTAGAACTTTTAGATTTATGGTATGTGCATTTAATACTTCATGCGATTATAATTGTAAATTGTTATTTTTTACTTACGGGTGAGAAATATTACAATGATGATGTGGGGGTAGAATAATGCAGATAGAAATAGCTCTTGTAGCAATTATTATATTTTATATTTTTACTAAAACAGGTAAAATTAGTATAAGTAAGTTAATTGCTGATAATGAAATGTATTTAAGAAGATTGAAAGAAAGTGATTGGGATTTTTATGTTAAAGCAAAATATGGAGATAGAGTAAATCCGGATATTTTGTTTAATAAAAGAGTTCAAAACGCTTTAATTGTTATGGGTTTGGCTTTTTGTTTATTGCTTAAAAATATGTCTTATGTTTATGCAGTAGCTTGTATAGTTATTGGTTTTGCTTATTTTAAAGTAGATTATATGAATTTAAAGTCATATTATAAAAAACATTTAAATGATATTGATACTATGCTTCCTTATTATTTAAAGGGATTAGAGATTTTGATTCAACATTATACGGTTCCAGTAGCAATTGGTAAATCTTTGGAAGATGCTCCTGAAATATTTAAAGATGGTTTAAAACAGTTGATAAATCAGATTAATGCTGGTGATGATACAATTGAACCTTATATGGAATTTGCTAGACAATATCCTGTTCGTGATTCAATGCGTATGATGCGTCTTCTTTATCGTTTAAGTTTAGGTAGACAGGAAAGAAAGCAAGAACAATTATTAGCTTTTTCAAAGACTATATCTAACTTACAACAAAAGGCGAGAGAGACTAAGTATAAAAACCGTTTGGAGAAGATGGAAGGTAAAACTACAAGTATGCTTATTTCAACCGGTTTAGGAGTTATGGTTTTGTTACTTTTAGCGGTTATAATGCTTATGAATGTATAGAGTAATGATAATAAATTAGTAATCATTACTTTTTTTCTTATTAGACATGATTTGACATTAAAAACTTGACAATATAGGAGTTATAGTTTAAAATATAAATATACAGAGGAAAGCGAGGAAATGTGTATGTTAATTATGGTACCTTCAATATGCTCTGAGTTATGGGAAGTATGGCAAATTATAGGTTGGGTATTATTTGTTTTTAAAATAGTTATTCCGCTTATAATTATCCTTTTTGGAGTAATTGATTTAGGAAAAGCAGTAGTAGCTAGTAAAGATGATGAAATTAAAAAGTCTGTTAAATCATTAGCGATGAGAGCAGTCGCTGGTATAGTTATTTTCTTTGTACCTATTATAGTTGGGGCTGTATTTAGTTTGGTTACAGAATTTACTGAGGAACCATATAAAACTGAATATGGTATTTGTGCAACTTGTATATCTCATCCTGGTGAGGAATGTGAAGCAGCTGCATCTGAAAGATAATAAATTTTAAAAAGTTTTTACTAAATTATGTATAAAATTATTGACAAGAGAAATAATAAATACTATAATTTAGTAGTAATGCCCAATTAGCTCAGTCGGTAGAGCGCACGGCTGTTAACCGTTAGGTCGTAGGTTCGAGTCCTACATTGGGCGCCATTTAGAATATTAAACAGATCCTTATAAGTAAAGGGTTTGTTTTTTTATATCCAAAAGTATATGTATTTACGATAGCTTTTTTTAAGAATACTCGTGAAAGTGTCGCAAAAATTTTTTTGGCAGATTTTAAAATAAAGAGATTAGTTTTAAATTGATTTAAAAAAATGAATAGTATTTTAAAACTATATTAAATGAAGTTAAAATTGATGCTAACTTACTAAGTATTTAAAAGTTGTATTTAATAAGTAATTAAATGAATCGTTTTAATTTGATATTATTTTGTTCTTTATTTAAGGAATTAAATAATTGTACAAAATAGTTCATTTCATTTTTATAGTAATCTATTTCTTGATTAAAATCAGAATCAAAATAAATTTTATTAATATAAGCTATATTATTATCTATTGTTAAATTTTTAGATATCCAATCTAAAAGTTTAAATTCAAAATTATAATCTTTTGTAAAAGTAAGTAAATTAGAAAATTCACCATTTTTAAAACAGTTTTTGATAAGATTAATTAATTTGTTTATGTCAAATGACGTTATTGAATAATCTTGACATACATTACAAAATAATTGTAAGAAATCATAAACGGTCCAATTATTATATTTAAAATTGCTCACTGATGCTTTTATATAAGCAGCTTGCTTTTGATATTCTATATCAGATATATTTCTTTTTTCAATTTTTTCATCTTTTTTTATTGTGCCTTCTAAACGGGGACTTATAGCTGTTCTTATCATAAAAACCTCATTTCTTTTTAATTATTATATAATAAAGAAAAAGTAATTAAAAGTTTAAATTAATTATTTTTGTTGATATTTAGTAATATTCTTATTGGTTGATATAATTTTTTTGTTGGAAAAAATTACTTACTTGAATTAATAGGTTTTTTATTGTACAATAAAATTAGATTATTGGAATAGTTTTTAGGCTATTTTTTTATATAAAAAAGGCTGGGAAGGATTAAAGATGGAAAGTGTAATTGTAATAACAAGTAATAGTAATAAAAAAAATATTTTAAGAGAACTTAGTAAAAATAAATTATTATATAATTTAAAGTTTTATACAATTGATGAGATTAAAAATAAAATATTTTTTAGTTATGATAATAGGGCTTTAGAATATGTTATGGCTAAGTATAAAGTTAATATTAATGTAGCTAAAATATATTTAAATAATTTATATTATTTGAAAGATTTAGATAATGAGAAAATTAAATTTTTGAATAGCTTAAAAAAAGAATTGGAAGACAATGACTTATTGATAAAAGATGATTTGTTTAAAGAGTATATTAAAAATAAAAGAGTTATTGTTTATGGTTATAATAATATAAGTAAAAAAATGGAGATTGTTTTAAATAGCTTAGATACTAAATTAGAGTATAATAGTAAAAAGATGAATAATTATAAGCATATTGTATATGAGGCAAAAAATATAGAAGAAGAAGTAGATTTTGTTATTAAAAAAATATGTGAATTAATTTATCAGGGTGTACCTTTAAATAAAATTAGAATAGTTAAGACCTCAGAATACACCAATATATTAAAAAGATATTTAGAAATATATAAAATACCTTATAATATAGATGGTGATAATTCTTATTATAGTTTGGAATTAAGTCAGGAATTTTTGATGAGATATGATAATGAATTACTTGAAGAGTTAATTGAGAGTTTAAAGGAAAAGTATGGAAATATAGATGATTTAATAACTATAATTAATAAATCTGTTGACGTTAAAAATAAGACTTTACGAAAAGAGTTTATTATTCATGATTTAAAGAGAACTAAAATAAAAAGGGAAATTTATGATAAAGCAGTAGGAATTGGGAATTCTTCAGAAGACTTTTTAGAAGATGATTATGTTTTTTGGTTAGGATTTAATATTAATAATTATCCGGTTATTAAAAAAGATGAAGATTATTTAAGTGATGATATAAAAGAAAAGTTAGGTATTGATACAAGTATATTAGAAAATAGAATAAATAAAAATGATTTAATTTTAAAGTTAGGAAATATTAAAAATTTAGTTCTAACTTATAAATTAAGTAGTAGAAATGGTAATTGTTTTCCATCATTTTTGGTTAAAGAAATGGGTATGGAAGTTGTTTTAATAGAACCTAATGAAGAGATAAGTTATTCAAAGTTAAATTCTAGTATTAAGTATGCGAAAGAGTTAGATGAACTTTATAAATTTAATAAAATTGGGAATGATTTGAGTTTATTTAAGAGTAATTTAAATATTAAATATCGAGAATATAGTAATGAATTTAGAGGAATAAATAATGATAAGTTTTTAGCAAGTTTAGAGAAGGGTTTAGTTTTAGCTTATACAAATATGGAAATGTATAATGAGTGTGCTTTTCATTATTATCTTAGTAAAGTTTTAAAAATAGATATTTATGAAGAAAGTTTTAAAACTATTATAGGTACGATAGTTCATCATATTTTAGAGATAGCTTTAAAAAAAGAAATAAATATCGATGCAGAGATAATGCAGTTTGTTAAAGATAAAGATTATGCTTTAGGAGCTAAGGAGTTTTTCTATTTAGAAAAGTTAAGTAAAGAGTTAGAGTTAATTATTAAAGTAATAAAAGAGCAAGAGAAGAAGACAAAGCTAAATAATTATTTATTTGAAGAAGAGCTATATGTTTATAAAGATTATGGAAATATTGCTGTAACTTTTAAAGGACTTATCGATAAAGTTATGTATACAATTTGGAATGAAAAGGAAGTACTTGCAGTAGTTGATTATAAAACTGGAGGAGCTAAAGTTGATTTAACTAATTTAGAGTTTGGACTTAATTTACAGTTACCGATTTATCTTTATTTACTTAAAAAATCAGAAAGATTTAAAGAGGCAATAATTGGTGGTTTTTATATTCAAAAAGTATTAAATAAGATACCAGATGTAAGTGATAAAAGTAAAGAGATACAAATAAAAGAAAATTTAAGATTACAAGGTTTTTCTAATAGTGATGAGAAAATATTAGAATTATTAGATGAAGAGTATCAAAATAGTACACTTATAAAGAATTTAAAATATAAAAAAGATGGGAGTATTTCTACAAGAGCTCAAGTTTTAAGTAATGAAGAAATGGAAGAGTTAACTTATCAGGTTGAAGAGGAAATAGATAAATGTGTAGGAAATATTTTAGATGGTGATTTTAGAATAAATCCTAAAGTAATGAATAAAATAAATATTTCATGTACTTATTGTAAATTTAGAGATATTTGTTATGTAAGTAAAAAAGATGAGGTAATGATTGGAGGGGAGAAAATTGAATCTAACAGAGGAACAGAGACAAGCAGTTTATGAGGAAGGTAGCAATATTATTGTTTCAGCAGGCGCGGGTTCAGGTAAAACAGCCGTACTTTCAAAAAGAGTTTTAAGAAAAGTTCAAGATGGAGTAGATATTCGAAAAATATTAGTTTTAACTTTTACTAATGAAGCAGCTTTAGAAATGAAAAATAGAATTAGAGATTTATTAGAAGAAAATAATTTTAAAGAAGCTTTAGAACTTATTGATTCAGCTTATATTACAACTTTTGATGCTTATGCTTTAGCAATAGTTAAAAAATATCATTATTTACTTAATATTAGTAAAAATATTGGAATTGTGGATTCTTCTATTATGGAATTAGAAAAGATAAGAGTAATAGAGCAGGTATTTCAGAGTTTGTATGAAGAAAAAGATGAAGATTTTTTAAAACTTATCGGGGATTTTACAACAAGAGATGATGAGATAATTAAAGATGCTATTTTAAATATTAAAAAAAGTTTGGATTTAAAATATGATAAAAAAGAATATTTAGATAGTTATATAGATAAGTTTTATAGTGATAATTATATAGATAGTATTTTAGAAGAGTATTTTCTTTATATTAAAGATTTGTGTTTAGAAGTAGAGGATAATTTATATAGTTTAGAAGATTTATTAGATGAAGAATTATATATAAAGGTATATGATACATATTCTAAATTAATTAAACCAAAAACTTATGAAGATATTTATAAAGTTAAAGAATTAGGTAGAGTTCAATTTAGGAATATTTCAGAAGAAGCAATAGAGATAAAAGAGAATTTAAAAAATGTTGCTAAAGAAATAATGGAATTAACAGAGTATTCAAAAGAAGAGTTAAAAGAACAGTATAAAAGTACTTTGGGATATGTACGAGCAATAATTAGAGTTATTAATTTAGTAAATGAAAGATTAGAGGAATATAAAAGGGAAAATGAGGCTTTTGAATTTTTAGATATTGCTAATATGGCTATTAAGATAGTTAGTGAAAATAAAGAGATAAAGGAAGAATTAAAGAATTATTATAATGAGATATTAATTGATGAATATCAAGATACAAATGATTTACAAGAGATATTTATATCAAATATTGAAAATAATAATGTTTATATGGTAGGGGATATAAAACAGTCTATTTATCGTTTTAGAAATGCTAATCCTAAAATATTTAAAGAAAAATATGATAATTATGCGAAAAATATTAAGGGTAAAAAGATAGATTTATTTAAGAATTTTAGATCAAGAAAAGAAGTTTTAGATAATATTAATGAAATATTTGATTTAATTATGACAGATGAGATAGGGAGTGTAAATTATAATAATAATCATGAAATGATTTATGGTAATTTAGATTATCTTAAATATGGAGATAATGGTTATGATAATAATTTAGAAATATTTAAATATAATAATGAAGATAAAAAGTATAGTAATTTAGAAATAGAAGCTTTTACTATTGCAAGAGATATAATTAAAAAAGTCGAGAATAAATATCAGGTTTATGATTTTAAAACAAAAAGTTTAAGAGATGCTAAATATAGTGATTTTTGTATTATTTTAGATAGAAATAAAACTATGAATACTTATAAGAAGATATTTTTATATTTAAATATACCTATGGATGTATATAAAGATGATAATTTAGTAATGGCTAATGATATACTTATTATTAAGAATATAATTGGGTTAATTTTAAAGATTAAAAATGAAGAATATGATACAGAGGCTCGTTATTATTTTGTTAGTATTGCTAGAAGTTTTGTGGGTAATTTAAGTGATGTTTTAATATTTAATTATATAAATGAAAATACTTATTTTAAGAGTGAAATATATGAAAAGTGTAAAATAATAGTTAAAGATATAGATAATATGACACCTGTTATGCTTTATGAAAGAATACTAAAGGATTTTAATTTTTATGAGAATTTAATTACAGTAGGAGATATAGAAGGAGCAATAATTAGATTAGATGCTTTAGGAGATTTAATTAAAGTGGCAGAAGATTTAGGTTTTACAATTAGAGATTTTAAAGATTATTTAGAAAATATATTAAATAATAATTTTGAGATTAGATATAAAGAGGCAAAGAGTAGTCTTAATTGTGTAAAAATAATGAATATTCATAAATCTAAAGGGTTACAGTTTCCTATTTGTTATTTTGCAGGTTATTTAGAGAGTTTTAATTTAGGTGATTTAACTAATAGATTTATGTTTGATAAAAATTATGGGATAATTACACCTTTTTATAAAGATGGTATTGGAACTTTATTTACTAAAACTTTGGTAAAGAGAAATTATTTAAAAGAAGAAATATCAGAAAAGATTAGACTTTTATATGTTGCTTTAACAAGAGCTCAAGAAAAAATGATAATGGTAGTACCAGAATTTAAAAATCCTAAAAAACAAAAAGGAGCAATAAGGGAAGCAGTAGGTTTAAAGTATCGGTCTTTTTATGATATAATGGCATCTATTAGTTTAAATTTAAGTAAATATATTAAGTATGTAGATATTAATAGTTTAGATATTAGTAAAGATTATGAATATGGAAAGTTTAAAAATTATGAAATAAGTGGAGATGATACAAGTATAGATTTTAGAAATCTTCAAATAGATAGTAAATTAATTTTAAATAAAAGAGCATCAAAGAGTATTAAAAATATTATAACTAAAGAAGAGGCTTTGGTTTTAGAGTATGGAACTAAAATGCATGAAATGTTAGAATTAACAGATTTTAAGAAGAGTAGTAGTAATAAATATATTAATAATTTAAAAAATAATTTTTCAATGGATGATGCAGTTATTTATAAAGAATTAGAGTTTATATTTGAAGATGAAGAAATAGAGTATCATGGAATAATTGATTTAATGCTTGAATATAATGATGAGATTAAAATAATTGATTATAAGCTTAAAAATATTGATGATACAGAATATAATAAACAACTTAATGTTTATTATAAATATATAAGAAGTGTAAGTAATAAGAAGATAAGTTTATATTTATATTCAATTATGGATAATAGAATTAGAGAGGTAGAAGTATTAGAGGTTAGTTAAGTAAAAAATTAGTTAATAAGAGGAAAAGTTCTTGAGATAAATTAGTCTTTGTGATAATATAATTATATAAGGAGGATATAATGAGTACAGGAACAATAATTTTAATTGTAGTTATAGTAATAGTTGTTTTATTAGTATTATGGGTTATTGGAACTTATAATTCACTTGTATCTTTAAGAAATAGAGTTAAAGATGCTTGGAGTCAAATTGATGTTCAATTAAAAAGAAGATTTGATTTAATACCTAATTTAGTGGAAACAGTTAAAGGCTATACAAAACATGAAAGTGAAACTTTAGAAAATGTAGTTAAAGCAAGAAATACATATTTAAGTGCAACTCTACCAGAAGATCAAATGAAAGCAGATGGAGAGCTTACTAAAGCAATTAATAAATTATTTGCTTTAACAGAAAACTATCCTGATTTGAAAGCTAATACTAATTTTTTAGATTTGCAAAATGAACTTAATGAAACGGAGAATAAAGTAGCTATGTCAAGACAATTTTATAATGATATTGTAATGCAATATAATAATAAAGTTGAAATGGTTCCATCAAATATTGTAGCGGGTATGTTTAAATTTACTAAAGAGACTTTCTTTCAAGCTAATGAGACTGAAAGAGAAAATGTACAAGTTAAATTCTAAGGCTTAATATTAAGCCTTATTTTAGTATATTAGAAGGGTATAGGTCTATGAAAAAGATTATTTATACAATATTTATTTTATTAATGTTTCCAGTGACAGTAAATGCTGCAAATTATAAGATTACTGATCAATTAATTAAAGCTGAAATTTTAGATAATGGAAATGTAAATATTACAGAATTAATTGTAATGAATGGAATATTTAATGGTTATGAGAAAACTTTAAGATATGCGAATGATTTAGTAGATAATGATTATATTTATAATGCTTCAGATATTAAATTATTAAATGTTAAAGCTAAATATGTAGATAATGTAACACTTGATACATTTAATGATACAGATTTTGATTACTTTACAGAGGTTAGTAATGCTTATAATGGAGATAAAGCAAAATATACGAAAGTTAGAGAATATCAAGGATATACTTATCGTTTTTATTATCCAGCGAATAATAAAAAGGTAGCATTTTTAGTATCTTATCAGATAATTGAAGGAGTAGTTAAGCATCAAGATTTTGCCGAGTTTTATTGGAATTTTATTACCCCAAATGATTATGATGATATAAATAATGTAGTGGTAGAAGTAGTATTGCCAAAAAGTGATAGTTCAGATTATTTTCGAGTTTGGGCGCATGGTGATTTAGCAGGTGAGGTCAAAAAATATGAAGATAATCGAGGAATTATTGCTAGTATTCCTTTAGTGACTAAATCCTCAGTGTTAGATATTCGTTTAACTTTTGATGATGATTTAGTTTCAAATATTAGTTATGATAAAGTAAGTGAAGATAGTTTAGAAGATATTTTGGAAGTTGAAGAGGCAAGAGCAAGAGTTGCAAATGAGTTAAGAGAAAACTTAAAAAAGAAGAGAAATACTACGATTGTTTTAACGGTGGGATTATATATAGTAATATTTGGGGGTGGAATATTAATTTATTTTAAATATGGTAAAAGTCCTAAATCGGGGTATTATTCAAAATATAATCGAGAGTTTATTGATGAATATAATGTTGAGGTAATTGATTATTTAATGAATAGAAAGATTACACCAAATGCGATGAGTGCTTCAATTATGAATTTAGTTTATAAGAAAAATATTAAAGTTGAAGAAATACCGGGAGAAAAAAAGAAACATTATTTGTTTACTTTAATAAATACAGAAAATATAAATGATAGTGAACAGTTACTTATTAATTTCTTGTTTGATAAAGTAGGAAAAGGGAATACTAATTCGCAGGGAGGAAAGATTTTTTCAACATTGGATTTAAAAAATTATGCGAATGGGACTAAGAGTTGTTCAACATTTATAAATAGTTATACAAGTTGGCAAAATGATATAGTTATGAAGGGGAAAGAACAGAAGTTTTATGAAGATTCTAATGTTCCTAAAATAATTGGAGTAGTAGTGTTAATGCTTTGTGTTTTTGTATTTTATTATGGAATTAGTTATGGTGTTGATTTTGTTTTAACTTATTTATTAATAGTTTTAGGAGTAGTTTTTTTAGTATTTACTTTGTTTTTACATAAGAAAACTCCTCGAGGTAGTGAACATTATGATAAATGGAAGGCTTTTAGGAACTTTTTAGATGATTTTGGTTCTTTTGAATTAAAAGAATTACCAGAGATTATTTTATGGGAAAGATATTTAGTTTATGCGACTATTTTTGGTCTTGCTAGTAAACTTCAAAAGAGTATGAATGTTAAGATTAAAGAAATAGATGCATCAATGGTTGGTTATGATTATATGCCTTCTTATATATATTTTGATTTAGGAGATATAATTTGTTCTAATGTAAATAGAGCAGTAACTAATGCTTATAATAGACAAGCAGCAAATTATGCGAATACTCACTCAAGTTCTTCTAGTGGAGGTGGTTTTGGAGGAGGATTTTCTTCTGGAGGAGGATTTGGTGGGGGAGGTTCTTCAGGTCATGGCTTTTAAAAAAACTCTTTTTTTAAGAGTTTTTTAATTCTTGGTAAATAGCATAATCAAAGTTGTGTTCATTAGAGGTAATATTACTATCGGCAGTCATTAATTCTTCAGTATTTATTAAGAAATATTTATGATATAGATAATCTTTATTATCACTACTTACGGGATCATCCCAAGTTAAATCTAAGTGTAGCCATTCATCATTTATTTTTACTGCATTCCAGACATGACCTTCTTTACTATCCTCAGTACCAGTGGTAGCTATTTTAAAATTTTCATAGTTCATATTTGTTAGAAATATAGCCATTAAATCAGTATAACCATTGCAGGTAGCTAAATGGTTAAATAAAGCACCATAAGCATTGTAACTTTTATTTTCTTTATTGTTTTGTAAATCATATTTGGTATTGTTTATAATATAGTCATGTATTACTTTTATTTTATTGTATTCAATAGTAAAAGCATCAGTTTCATTTTCATTTATTTTAGAGGCTTCTTCTAAAAGGGTTGGAAGTAATTTGGTTATTTCAGCATTAATTTTAGTTATTTCTTCATCTGTATAGAGATATTTTATTTTTAGGGATATTTCACCAGAATCACTGATAGTTGTATTAATACTCGTAAAAGAATTAAAAGGGTGAACATAGTTGTTTAGGTGAGTTAAGAGATTGGCATCATTACTAAAGGTATTGATATCTTTTAAACAGTTTTGATAAACTTTAGGACAGTAAAAAGTAAAGTTTTCATTTTTAGTGTTGATAGTAGTATAAAAGATATTTAATAAATCTTGTTTACTATAGGGAGTAAGATTAGTAGTATTAGAAACAAATTTATAGGGATAATCTTTATAATATATATTATTAATAGCTAATTTAGGAGAGTTGGAGTGATATAATATATTGATAATTTTATCACAGATAGAATTTATATTTAATAAGACTAAAAGGATACTAAATATACAGATAAAGGGAATAATTAATTTTTTCATAAATAACACCTATTTAGAGTATAGCAAAAAAAAAAGAAGTTCACAATAAATGTTACTTCATATTTTTAATTTTATTTGATAATCTGCTTTTTTGTCTATCAGATGTATTTTTTTTGATAAGGCCTTTGCTTGTTGCTTGGTCTAAGTTTTTTTGAACATCTTTATATAAAGTATTAGATTCTTCAATATTGCCACTGGCAATTGCTTTTTCTGTTTCTTTAATTAAATTTTTAACGCGAGCTTTAAGCTCATGGTTATTTTCAGTTTTTTTAGCGATTACTTTAATGGCTTTTTTTGAACTTTTAATATTGGCCATGGGAACACTCCTTCCTTGATTTCAGTATCAATTCTATCAAAAAACTTTTAATAATGCAAGTTTTTTAAGTATAAATGTTAATATTTAAGATAATTTTAGCATTTTTATAAAATATAAGCATGAGTTGACATTTTTTTTAATTGTGGTAGAATAAATAAAGTTATTTAGGGGTGATAATTATGAAGGAAGAATTAGAAAGATTATTAAGAGGAAAAGTTAAAACAGTAAGTGTTTTACAAGATATTATTTTATTTGTTCAAAAAGAAAAAGATTATTTAATGAATAGATATGATTATTTAGGACTTAGAGAAGAAGTAATAGATAAAGCTATAATAGAAACATTTAAAGAAACAATAGATTTAATTCCTTTTAAGAGTAATTTTAAAAAACAGATGAGGAAAAGAGTAGAGGTATTTATAAGAAAGAAATTGGCGAAGAAAGATAAGAATTTTTTTGGTAATTTAATTATTAAAGCTAAAAGTATGACTAATACTAAAATAGATATTTTAAGATATATTAATGAAGAATTAAGGGAGTTTAATATTAGTTTAGGGGAAGAAGATTATGAGTTTTATAAAAATAATGTAGTTTCATTTAAAATGCTTTTAGAAGGTTTAGGAATAAGTGATTTTTCATATAAAGAGTATTTAGATGTTATTAATAATAAGTATGAAGTATATTTGTTTTGTCGCGGAAAAGATAAAAGTTTAAGAGAGACTTTAGAGCTATTTAATGAGGTAAATAATTTACTTATAGATAAAGTTTTCTTTACAAAACCTATTTATAATAAAAGAGTTGTTAAGAAAATAAAATTTATTTTAAGTAAATATGATTATATAGAAGATATTTATGGGTTGTATATTAGAAAATATGGGGTTATTTTAAGAGATAGTTTTAAGAGAATATTATTTAATTTAGAAGAAGAAGAATTAAAGAGATTATTTTTCTCTTATCAAGATTATATAAGTGGGAATAAAAGTGATACCCTTTATTTAGATATTATTGCAGATAAATTAAGTGAGAGTAATAAAGGTTTTAGAGAACCAAAAAATAGTATTAAGATAATAACTTGGGAGAATAGATATGATTATTTTTTTGATTATACAATTAATGTGGGGTTAAAAAGAGCTTTTGTAGATAAAGAATTAGAGAAAATAGAAAAAGAAAATCCTGAGAGAATAGAAAATATTAAGGGTTTTTTAGATTATTCTTTAGTTAGAAGAACTAAAGAGGCCAAGATAGCTAGAAGAGATATAGATAATATTAAACTCGCTTTAAATAAGTATTTAGAGACTAAAGAATTACCAGATTTTGATACAACTTTAGATTTAGATTTTACTTTAGATAAAGATAATCCTTTAGATATTCAAAAAGAAGTTATTAGAAAATTATTAAGTTCTTTGGCAATAAGAAAGCAAAAATTAATGAAAGATTATTGGTATGGATTAGTAAATAATGGAGATTTAAAAGAACTTAGAGCTATACATGAGGAGATTAAGGAACAATATGATATATGGAAGAGAACTGGTTTGTTACCTCAAGATTATTATTTGATGGATTTATTTATGGATATAGGTTTTACTAAAGAAGAATTATTAGGTTATTTTGAAGAAATTGGAGAAAAGAGGCTTAAACTTTTAATTGGGGAGTATAAATTAATAGAGATAGAATATCGAGGTATTGGCTTGAAAAGAAAAGAGTACTTGAGGTATTTAAAAGAAAAGATGGAAGAGTTGAAATCTTCGTATAGTTTTTTAGAAATGTTAGAAAAATATGGAGAGATAAGTCAGAAAGAGATAAAGGAGATGAGAGAATGCAGGAGTATGTAGAACATTTAATTATAGATGGAATAGTAAAAGAAGATGATAAAAACTTTTTATTGACTTTATTTGATGATTATTTAACTAATTATGATTATTATGGATTAAGAAAAGAGGCTTGGTTTAAACTTTTTGATCGAGGAGTAAAAGTTGGAAAAAAATCAAATAATTTTAGGTTAGCTTTAACTTTTTATTTAGAGGAAGAAGTTAGAAAATATTTTTTTAGAAATTATAATAGAGAAGATATGCGTTTATTAAATAATTTTTTGATTAAGTTAAGTAGAAATTGTGGTAATGGTTGGGAAGTATTAAAAGGATTATATAAAGAGTTAGATAGTAAATTAATTAAATTAGATAAACAGCTTATTGCGAGATTAAATGAGAAGTCTTTATATTTTAAAAAATTGGTTAAAGAGTTACATATAGAATCTTTTACTTTAGAAGAAATAATAGGGATATGTAAGGGAGAATATGATTCTTATTTAGCTATAAAGCCAAAAAGTAAAGATTTAAATTGGACTATTACTAATTTTAATAGATTGTGTCAGGTTTTAGATTATAATCCAATTATGTTGGATATAGATGTAAAAAATAAGAGTTCATATTTAGCTAAATTGAAATTTTTGTTAGATAATATGGATATCGATGTAGTATTGTTTCAAGCGATGGAAGATTTAGGTTTTAATTTGGAATTAGAGGATATTAGGAAAGTGATATATAATTTTTCTTTGGATGATTTAAAAGAACTTAAAAATAATATTAATAATTTGGTATATCTTAAGAATTTAAAAGAGATAGTTTTAAAGAATAAAAATAGAGAGTTAAAATTAAGTTTGGAAGAAGAGATTTTAAAATATCCTAAAAGAGAAATATATGATTATTTTGTAGATATAGATGGTGTTTTAAAACAGGATAAAAAAGAGATAGTAGATTATTTATTGATGGCTTTAAGTTCGAAGACAAGAAGATTAGTTAAAGCTTTGGTTAATAATTATTTTTTAACGAGTGGAGAGAAAAATACGGCTATATATACTTTAAAAGATTTGGTTAATTATTATGATAATTGGGTTAAGACGGGAGTTTTACCGAATAATAAGTTTAAAGGAATATATGGTTATTTTTTAGATACTAAAAGAGTTTGTAAAGGTACTAAAAAGAAGTATATAGATGGTTTAATAGAAAGTTCTTCTATAGATAATAAAAGGTTAGTTAAAAAGTTTTTAAATGGAAAAGATTTGAGTAAAGAAGAAAAGAAAAAGTTAAGATTTTTGATAGATGATTTAAATTTGGAATATCATAAGATCTTGATAAATGAATTAGGTAGTAAAGATTATGAAGTTTTTTATGAGTATTTTTTAGATAGTGATAAGGATAATATAGTTAGAAGAGATATTTTAGATGAGCTTTTGGGTTATTTTAATTCTTATAGAAGAGATGAAATGAGAAAATATCTTAATAAAGATGAAGTAGAAAATGAGGAAATAGTAAAAGAAGAACTTTATGATATTAGAATACATTATGATTATTGGTTAAAGATGGGTGTTTTAAGGAAAATTACAACTTTTAAACATATCAAAGTAGGAGAGATATTGGAGTTGTTAGGAAGCGAAAGATTGATATTAGAGTGGAAGAATTTGAGTAAAGAAAAGAAAAATGTGTATGAAGATTTATTTAATGTGATTGAATATAAGTATTGTAGTGATAATATGAAAAAGGAAGAATATAAATATTTGATGCTTAATAAGTTAAAAGAGATTTTAAAAAGAGATGAAATGATGGGGATAGAGGAATTGTTTAGAATTTATCCAACAGAAATGATTGTTACAGATACTTTAAAAAGATAATTATAAAGAATAAGTAAGTATATTTGAAAATTATTTTGGAATAATATTAGAGGTGAAGTTATGAAAAAAGTTTTTATGGATGCCTCGCATATTATTCAGGATAATTTAATGAAATTAGATGAGATTAAATATAAGAATTATAAAGTAAATCATTTTAAGGTTACGACGGATAATGAGAAAAAGCTAAAAAGAATTAAGGGAGATTATTTTGTTATTGGTTATGAATATAAGGATATAAATAAAATTGGCAAAGGAATAAAAAAAGAATTGATGAAAATTCTTAGATTATTTTTTAAAGATATGAATCCAGCTAAACCCTTAATTATTGGATTAGGTAATTCTGGTATTGTTTGTGATAGTTTGGGGGTTAATACAACTAATAAAGTGATGGCAACTAATCATTTTACAGATTTTCTTAATTTACCAAAAGTAGCTTTGTTTAATCCTTTAGTAACAGAAAAAACGGGAATAAGTTCTTATAGTTTGATAGAGATGGTAGTTAAAAAACTTCAACCGACAGTAATTATTATGATTGATACTTTGGCAACAAATAATGATGAGTATTTAAATAATTGTTTAGAGATTAATAATACGGGAATTATACCTGGGAGCGCTATTAAAGATAATAAAAAAATAGATGCTTCAACTTTTAATATTCCTGTTATTGCGATAGGGGTACCTTTGGTACTGGATAAAGATAAACATTTATATACGTCGGTTAATGCATCAGAAGTGGTGGATAGTATGAGTGATATTATAAGTGGAGCTTTAAATGATTTGTTTTTTAAATAGATAGTACTTAAATTTAAGTATTATTTTTTTATTTAGATAATATAGTAATTTATATTATTAAATAATAATACAAAAATTGTCTAAAAATCATAAGTTTTTGTACTAGTAATACAAAAACTTTACTTTTTTATTAAAAAGAGGTATAATGTTTATTAATAAAGGAGGATTTTAGATGATAGAGAGAAATGAATATTTGAATTTATTAAAAAGATTTAAAGATAAAGAGTTAATTAAAGTAATTACAGGAATTAGAAGATGCGGAAAATCAACATTGCTTGAAATATATAAAGATTATTTATTAAATAATGGAGTAACACAGGAACAGATAATAAGTATTAATTTAGAAGATTTAAAGTATAACTTTATTGGAGATTATATGGCTTTGTATAATTATGTAAATGAAAATATAAAAGCAAATAAGAAAAATTATGTGTTTATAGATGAAGTTCAAAAAATTGCTGAATTTCAAAAAGCAGTTGATAGTCTTTATATTAATAAAAATATTGATTTATATATAACAGGTTCTAATGCTTATTTTTTATCAAGTGAACTTGCAACATTATTATCAGGAAGATATATAGAAATTAAAATGTTACCATTATCTTTTAAGGAATATAAAGATGCTTATAAAAATTTAAGTAATGATGAGTTATATCAAAAATATATATCATTTGGTTCATTACCATATACAACTTCATTAGAAACAGAGGATGATGTAAGTATATATCTTAGTAGTATATATAACGATATAATAATAAAAGATGTCATGATGCGAAAGAAAATAACTGATGAGGGAATGCTTAGAAGTGTAGCTAATTTTGCAATGGATAATATAGGTAATCTTGTATCTGTTAATAATATAGCTAATTCGATGACAAGTGATGGACGAGATATAAATGTTAGAACAGTAGAAAAGTATTTAGAGGGCTTTACAGAATGTTTTTTCTTATATAAAGCATCAAGATATGATATAAAGGGTAAACAATATTTGAAGACTGGAGAAAAATATTATGTTTCAGATTTAGGATTAAGATATTTTATATTAGGACGTAAAATAGGAGATTATGGACATATATTAGAAAATGTGGTTTATTTAGAGTTATTAAGAAGGGGTTATGACGTATTTATAGGGAAAGTAGAAGATTATGAGGTTGATTTTGTGGCAATAAATAAAGATGGAAGATTATATATTCAAGTGGCTGATACTTTAAAGGGGATAGATGAAAAAGATAATAGAATATTAGATAGAGAGCTAAAATCATTAAAGAAGATAGATGATAATTATGAAAAATTGATTTTAACTTTTGATAAAATACCACTTGCTAATGAAGAAGGAATAAAAATTAGAAATGTTTTAGATTGGTTGTTAGATAAGTAGAATGTAAGTTATATTGTAAATAGTTTAAGTAGCAGTTTTGCTACTTTTTTAGATATTTGGGTTCTTTAGTTTTACCTAAGAGATAGTCGAGAGATATATTAAAGTTTTTAGAGATAAATAATAAATGATCTAAAAGGGGAATAGTTAGTCCTTTTTCATAGTTTATGATAGTTGTACGATTAAGATTTAAAAGTTTGGCAAAAGCATCTTGAGTGTATTTTAAATCTTTTCTAAGAATTTTTAGGTTGTTTTTTAAAATGTTTTTATCTAATCCTTTTTGAGAGTTTTGGTATTTAGGAGTATTAGTGTTGTCCATGAGATAGTCTAGGCTTACATTAAAAAAATCACAGATTGATATTAATCTTTCTAGTGGTATTCGTTCTATACCTTCTTCCCATAAACTGTAAGAACTTTTGGCAATATTTAATTGGTTAGCTAAATCTTGCATGGTTAATTCTTGGTTTTCACGGAGATCTTTTAATTTTTCAATATTCATTTTTATCACCATGTATATCATTACATATTTATTGTTTAAAAATTGTTTTGTCTGGTAATTTTAAACATTTTTCTTGACATTTACACTATCACAGATTATAATTTATTTATAAACTAGGAATTTCTGATAGGAGAATAGGAAATGAAAAAAAGTAATAAAAGTATAGTAGTAATAGGGGTGTTTTTAGGTGCAGTTTTATTATCAATAAGATTGATAAATAGTAAAAGAGAAGAAGTATATGAGTTAGATAGTATTGTTAATTTGCAGGAAATAGAAAGTAAAAGAATTGCAATACTTTATAAAGATAGTGATAATGAGGAATATAAAGATACAGATACTATTCCAAAAGGCAATTATGAAGTAGATACAAATGAAAGTTATTGTACAAATGGAACAAGTAAAGGTCATATAAATCCTACACCAACTATGGAATATAAAGAAAATAAAGTATATATAAAAGCAGATAGTAGTAGTTTAAAATGTTTTGTTTATTTAAAGAAAGTAAAAGAACCTACAGCAGAAGATACTTTGGTTGAATTAAATTTAACTCCATCAGATGAAAAAGCTTGTCCAATTTTAGATGTTGAAGGGAATGCTAACATTAAAGCAATGAGTCAGTCGAGTGATAATTTATTATGTAAAGGAAATGATGATTATGGCGAAACTTATTATTTTAGAGGAAATGTAGATAAGAATTGGGTAAAAATAGGAAGTACATATTGGCGAATAATTAGAATAAATGGAAATGGATCTATTAGGCTTATTTATTCAGGAGATACAGGGCCTGTAAAAACTGGAACAGGTACAATAATAAATGGAAAAAGTTATGTATTTAATAGTTATTATGATAATAAATATGTAGGCTATATGTATGGAACAAAATCAGATAGTTATGTAAATGCTCATAAAAATGAAAATAAAAGTAGTGTATTAATTCAAGTAGAGAATTGGTATAATGGAACAGGTGATTTTATAAGTAAAGGTAAAGGAATAGCAGAAGAATATAGAGATAAGATAGATGGCACAACAGGATTTTGTGGAGATAGAACTATTGCAAAAAATAAACATGGAAGTGATTATAATGATACTGGATATGGAAGTGGTGCTACAAATAAAACTGCTTATGGACCAGCCGATAGAATATGGACAAAATCAGGAGAAAGTTATAATGGAACACAAAAAGCAACATTTAAGTGTGAAGATCAAAATGATTTGTATACTGTTACAAATGATGAGAAAAAAGGAAATCAAGCATTACCTGTACCAGTTGGCTTGATTACAAGTGATGAAGTAATATATGCTGGTGGTTTTGCTGGTGCAACTAATGGTGATTTTTGGTTATGTTCAGGTGCATATTACTGGACAATATCTCCATCTCATTTTAATGGAAGTGGCGCTCAAGTATTTGTTGTGTACAATACTGGTTATCTTGCCAATTACTACTCTGGCGTGGATTGGTCTGCTCCTGGTGTACGACCTGTAATAAATCTCAAAGCTGGTACAAAGTTTACTATTGATGGAGCTGGTACAAGTGGAGAGGCTGGAAGTAGTACTAATCCTTATGTAGTTCAATTAAGTTAGTATTTATCTTGCCTTTAGTGCTTTTCTATTATCTCTAACTAGAGGCAAGTTTTTATATTTTTATATTTGATAGTCTTAGATTTAAGACTATCTTTTAGTTTATATAAAGTTATATTTAATAGAAAATAAAGTTTCTTTACTTAAAAGCGTTTGTTATGTTATAATTTAGATATTGGAGATGATACATTATGTTTGAATACATGGGAGATAGAATAAGTAGAGCAATTAAAAATATTAGGGGTATGGGAAGAATTACTGAAGAAAATATAAGTGAGGCAATGAGAGAAATTCGACTTGCTTTATTAGAGGCTGACGTAAATTATCAAGTTGTAAAAGAGTTTATTCAAAATGTTAAAGAAAAAGCTTTAGGAATGGATGTTTCTAATAATGTTAAACCTGATGAGTTATTTATTAAGTTGGTAAAAGATGAGTTAGTGGAACTTTTAGGGGGAGATTATGTTCCTTTAACAATTAACAATGATTTAACAATTTTGATGCTTTGTGGGTTACAGGGAAGTGGTAAAACAACAACGGCGGGAAAGCTTGCAAGTTTTCTTAGAAAGAAACATAAAAGAAAGCCTTTACTTGTAGCTTGTGACGTATATAGACCAGCGGCGATTGAACAATTAGTAGAAATTGGAAAAAGTTTAGATATACCAGTATTTACTAAGGGAAAGATTAGTCCTATAGAAATAATTAAAGATGCTTTAGAATATGCGAAGGAAAATGATTTAGATTATATAATTATAGATACAGCAGGGCGGTTACAAATTGATGAAGAATTAATGCAAGAACTTAAAGATATAGAAAGTAATTTTAAGATAGATGAAACCATTTTGGTTATAGATGCCATGATGGGGCAAGATGCTATAAACGTTATTGAAGGATTTAATAAGGCTCTTAAAATTACAGGTACTATTTTAACAAAGCTTGATGGTAATACTAAAGGTGGAGTAGCTTTATCTGTAAGGCATTTAACGAATATTCCTATTAAGTTTGTTGGAGAATCAGAGAAAATGGATGGCTTAAGAGAGTTTTATCCGGTAGCAATGGCTGAGAGAATTTTAGATATGGGGGATATTTTAGGAATAGCCTCAAAAGTTGAAGATTTAATTAGTGAAGATGAAGCTAAAGAAGAAATGATAAAAATTAAAAAGGGTAGTTATGATTTGGAGGACTTTTTAAATAATTTGAAACAAATTAAAAAATTAGGACCTTTAGAAAATATTTTAAAAATGCTGCCGGGTGCTAGAAAAATGGGACTTAATAATGTTCAAGTTGATGAAAAACAGATTTTATATGTGGAGGCCATAATACTTTCGATGACACCATATGAAAGAAAACACCCAGAGATTCTTAAAGCAAGTAGAAAAAAGAGAATTGCGATGGGAAGTGGAAGAAGTGTTGAAGAGGTAAACAGACTTTTAAATCAGTTTGAAGAAATGAAAAAAATGATGAAGAGTTTTAGTAATGGTAATATGAAAATGCCTTTTTAGAATTGGTTTTAAATAAGATTTTTAAATAATTTTAGGATAAATTACCTAAACCTTCTATATATTTAAGAATAAAATATGATAGAAAGGAAAAGTGATTTATTATGAAAATAAATAAAACAAGAGATTGTGAAGCTTATAGTGAGGCTGCATATTATAGTGATGCGATGCCTGCGATGGATATGGGACAAAATATGAATAATATGGGTTATGGTTATGGTATGGGCGAACAAAATATGGGAATGATGGGAGAGGCAATTCCAGGTTGTGTTTGTCCACCAGTTTATGAGGCACCAAGAGAAACAGTTTGTCATAGATATATTTGTCATGAAGTACCTCATATTCAACCTTGTAATACAAGAATTATAAATCATCATATTTATAGACATACTTTTACACCAACTTATTCTTGTTGTGAGGAAAATGAAGTTCAAAATGTCTATGAAAATAATAGATGCTGTTAAGAAGATTTAAGTCTTCTTTTTATTTTAAATTGTTTTTATTTTTCATATAATTTAGGGGTGAATTATGAAATTAGTTTTAATTGGTTTTATAGTGGGTATTGGAAAAATTATACCAGGAGTAAGTGGAGCAATGCTTGCTTTAACTTTGGGTGTATATGAAAAATTGATAGATGCTGTAACTAATTTTTTTGGTGATATTAAAAATAATTTAAAATTTTTAGGAAAGTTTGGAATAGGTTTAGTTTTAGCTATAGTATTTTTTAGTAAGTTAATTTTGTTTTTATTAAATAATTATTATCAAGAAGTTATGTATTTGTTTTTAGGATTAATTATAGGAACTTTAATGATTTTTATGAAAGATTTAAGGTATAATAAGAAAAATATTGTAGTTTTTTTAATATTTTTATTGGTAACTTTGGGAGTTTGTTTTAATAAAGTTAGTTTAAATAATAGTTTAAATGAAAATGTATTTTATATTGTATTTTTAGGGTTTATAGATGCTTTGACATCGATTATTCCAGGAATAAGTGGAACAGTTATTTATATGATGCTAGGAAGTTATGATAAAGTATTAAAAATATTAGGAAATCCTTTTAATAAAGAGTTTATAATATATAGTATGGGGTTATTTTTGGGGATAATTGTTACTTGTGTTCTCATGAATTATTTACTTAAAAGATATAGAAATGAGGTTTATAGTGGAGTTTTAGCTTTTATGATAGGGTCAATATTTATTTTGTTTACAAGAGTGATTGGTTATTTTAATTGGGAAGTATTAATATTTTTTTTAATAGGGGTAGTTATGGGATATTTATTTGAAAGATAGTAATTTGAAGTATTTAGATATTTTTTTTAGAAATTAGATGAAAAAATTTAAACATAAAGAAATTAGGCTTGCTTTTTTAAAGGTTTTATGGTAAATTATAGATGACACGAAAGTGTTTTTTATTTAGAAGAAATAAGGAGAATTAAAATGGCAGAAAAAGAAGTTAAAAAAGAGATTAAAAAGGATACTAAAGAAAAAAAGAAAGTTAACAAAAATGAAACTAAGAAAAATAACAAAAAAGAGAAAAAACAAAAAGTAAAGAAAGAAAGTTATTTTACAGGAGTTAAAAATGAATTATCTAAAGTAAAATGGCCTACTAAAAGTGAGGTTTTAAAATATACAGTAGCAACTATTGTGTTTGTTGTTATTTTAGTAGTATTCTTTATTTTATTAGATTTACTTATGTCTGTAATAAAAGGGGGAATTTAGAGGTATGGAAAAAGAATGGTATGTAGTTAATACTTATTCAGGACATGAAGCTAAAGTTAAAGAAAAATTGGAAGCTAAAGCAGAATCTATGGGAATGCAAGATTATATTCATAGAATAATTATTCCAGAGACTGTAGAAATTGAAACTAAAGATGGAGTAAAAAAAGAAAAAGTTAAGAAAATGTTTCCAGGTTATGTTTTAGTTGAAATGGTTATGAGTGATGAGGCTTGGTATATAGTTAGAAATACACCGGGAGTTACAGGTTTTATTGGTTCTTCTGGAAAAGGAGCTAAGCCTACGCCTTTACTTCCACAAGAAATTGATAAGATACTAGCGAATATGGGAATGAGTCGAGTTAATATTGAGTCAGAAATGGCAGTTGGAGATAAAGTTAGTATTGTTGATGGACCATTTAAAGGTATGATGGGAACTGTTGATAGTATTGATTTAGAAAATAATCGTCTTAATGTATTAATTGATTTGTTTGGTCAAGAAACACCAGTAGAAGTAGAAGTTTATCAAGTTAGTAAAACTGTTTAAAAAGTATGTTAAAAATATGTAAAGTTTAACTTCTTTTAAGTCTTAGATAGATGAAGAAAGCACTATAGATTTAATATAGGGCTTTTTTTTATGTGTTTTTTTTGGAATTAAATATTGGATGATAGTTAAAATTTGAATTTTGTAAAATTAGTGAAAAACCTATTGACAGACGGGGGGGGGTATGTGTTATACTATATGTCGGAAAGGAGAAATGGATTGTGAAAAATCTAAAAAATATGTTAGGTTTATTGGTTGTTTCAACTTTAGGATTTGTTGGAACTATGAATGTTCATGCTACTACTGTATCTAGTCCTGATTCATGTAGTGCTTCTGATGTAGCTTACGTTAAGTTTGATACAGGATATGGTTGTTATTCTACACTTGTAGCTGCTGCTAATGCCATTGACGAGAGCGGTACTATTACTCTTTCAAAGAGTGTAACACTAACTAATGCTTTGACAATTACAGATAAGGATATAGTTCTTGATTTGAATGGCAAAATTTTAACTCTTGGAGGTACTGGTGGTACTATTGGTAGTATAGCTGCTGCAAATGGTACTAATTTAACTATTAAAAATGGTTATATTAATTTTGCAACATCTACTGCAACAAGTACTTTAACTCTTAATGCAACTTCAAATGATGCAACTTTAACTATTGATGATAGTGTTAAAGTTGATGGTACTAATGTTAGAACTCAAGCTGTGATTGGTATTACTAATTCTACTAATAATAATGTTGAAGTTAATATTGGTGGAGAATGGACTAATCTTGGAGTTGAATTAGTTGATTGTGCTGTATCTGGAAAGGAAACTATAAATCTTAATGCTAAAGTAAGCGGAACTGGTCAATTAGTAGGAATTGATGCTGGTAAAAGTGTTGTTAATGTTCTAGGAGGTTCATATACTACTACGAGTGCAAGTGCTCCTGCTTTTGAATTAAAAAGTGGAACATTAAATATTACTGGCGGTACAATAAGTGCTACTAAGAGTAGTGTAGCTACTATTAAAGTTGATGGAAGTCGTAATGCTCATGGTGAAAATATTGTTTTAAATATTTCTGATGGAACAATTAGCTCAAGCAAGAGTTATAGTATGTCTATTGCAGATGCCTATATTGGAAAATTTGCAATTTCTGGTGGAAACTTTACAAGTTCTGGAGATAAGGCTGCTATTTCTATTAGTGATATTAAATTCCTAGATGAACAATCTGAAATTATTACAGGTGGTTCGTTTACTAATGGAATTGTTGAAGATACAAAAGTTGGGACTGTAACATATGATGTTGAAGAAGCAACTAAAGTATTAGTTGGCAATTCAAAAATTACTAATGAAAATGGTGTTGTAACTGTTGGAACTGAAAAAACTGAAGATCCAGGAACCGAAGATCCAGGAACAACTGAACCAAATGATCCTAATGTTGGTGATGATAATAAACCTAATACTGGTGATAATCAACCAAGTGAAAATCCTAAAACTTTTGATGCGATTGGAAATTTAGTTACAATGGCAATCTCTAGTTTAGGTGTTGTTGGAACTACAATTAAAAAAGTTCTAAAATAATTTAAAAAAAACCTAATAACTTTTTAAGACGAGTCTTTAACCTCTCGTCTTTCTTTTTTTTGGAATAATAATTAATTAAAAGTTTTATTGTTTTATTTTTTAAATAAAATGTAAACTTTATGTATTATAAATGTTTATTTATTTTTATTTGGATATTGATTTAAGTTTCCTTAATTATATAGTTTAGTAGATATTGAGTTTTATAAATTTTTGAATTTTGTAAAATTAGTAAAAAGCTATTGACAGACGGGGGGGGGGGTATGTGTTATACTATATGTCGGAAAGGAGAAATGGATTGTGAAAAATCTAAAGAGAATATTGGGTTTAATGACAATATCTGGAATTGCTTTTGGATTTGCTGGTAATGTTTCTGCAACAACTACAGTTGTAGGCAAAGATGTAGCTAGTTGTTTAAAAAGTGCTAAAGATACAACTGCTGTATGTACTTTAACTGAAAGTCAAGAAATTGATGGTGATGTTGCTGTAACAGGAAATGTTACTTTAAATCTTAAAGAAGGTGTTGTATTAACATTAAAAGAACATATAACTATTACTGGTTCCCTAAAAATTAATGGTAATGGTGGAACTATTAAGGACGTAGATGAAGATAGTGTTAATACATTAATTGTAAAAGAAGGAGGAAGTTTAACAGCAGATAATGTTAGTATTATTTCTGAAACAACAAGTTTAAGTAAACCAACTCAAGCTGTAATTGCTGTTTATGGCGATAATACTACAACTAATAAAACTACTGTTAGTATTGGTTCTAAAGCTAAAGTTGAAGGATACGCTGGTTTAATTGTTTATCCTGAAGATAGTGATAGTTCTAGTATAAAAGGTAATACTGCTAATAATGTAACTATTGATTTAAATGGTACTTGGAATACTACAAGTTATGTAATTCAAGTTCAAGGTGTAATTAAAAATGCATCAAGACCAACTGTTATTAATGTTAATGGAGGTTCTTATACTTCTGAGCATAATACTGCTTTATATGCATCTGGTCTTGGAAACTGGACAATTACTGATGCTAAAGTTACTGGTACTGAGGCTTTAGTAGTTAAAGGTGGTACTGTTACTATTAAAGGTGGAGAATTTACTGCTAATGGTGATGGACAAGCTGATACTGGTTTAGATGGTAGTGTACAAAGTAATGCTGGTTGGACTGGAGCTGCTGTTGCAGTAGTTGGAAATGCTAGTTATGCTGGAAAAATTAAATTAGAAATTGATGGAGGTAAATTTACTAGCGAAAAGAGAAATGCTTTATATTTTGATGGACAAAATTCTCAATATACTTCTGTAAAAGTAAATGATGGTACTTTTGTTAGTCCAGAAGATCAAGAAGCACTTTTCAGAACTTCTAGTATAGTTTCTAATCTTAATGGCATTGTTTATGGAGGAACATTTGAAGGTAAAACTTCTGCTTTAGCAAGTGGTAAAGCTTTAGCTAAAGATTTAGATAGTATTACTGTTGATGGAGTAACTTATGTTGGTAAAGAACATACTGTAACTTTAAATGGTGTTAATGAAGATCAAACTATTTTAAATGGTAAAGTTGAATCATTATCTACTCCAAAAAATGTTGTTGCTGGACAACCTATTAGTATTGAAGATATTGTTAAAGTAGTTGCTAATGAAGGATATGTAGTTAAATATACAATTTTAGATGCTAACAATAAAGAAGTTGCTTTAACTGATGGTAAGTTTGTAATGCCTAATAGTGACGTAACTATTACATTATCTATTGTATCTGCTACTCAAGATCCTAGTGTTGGTGATGATAATAAACCTGGTACTGGTGATAATCAACCAAGTGAAAACCCTAAAACTTTTGATGCAATTGGAAGTTTAGTTACAATGGCAATCTCTAGTTTAGGTGTTGTTGGAACTACAATTAAAAAAGTTCTAAAATAATTTTAAAAAAACCTAATAACTTTTTAAGACGAGTCTTTAACCTCTCGTCTTTCTTTTTGTGTTAAAAAGTGTATATTTTAATAGTAGTTTATTTTAGTAGTTTTTTTATTAGGCTTAGTTTAACAGTAATAATATTATTATTTTTTATAAAATTTGAATTTTGTAAAATTAGTAAAAAAACCTATTGACAGACGGGGGGGGGGTATGTGTTATACTATATGTCGGAAAGGAGAAATAGATTGTGAAAAATCTAAAAAAATTATTGGGTTTAGTTATTATTTCTGTTGTTGCGTTTGTAACAATGGGAAATGTTGATGCTGCAACTGATAATCCAACAAACTGTGGTTCTGGAAAAAATCAAGAATGTACTGTTCATGCTGTAATTGATAATGAAGAAAAACGTAATGAAAGTGCATATTTTGAAGACATTGATGCTGTTCAAACTGAAATTAATCAACTTTTAACTGATGGCGTTGATATTTATAGTATCAAAATCAAGTTATTAGAAGATAATTCTTTAACAACTGCTATAACTACAGATGTTAATCCAAGTGGTACTGGAATTGATGTTCCAACTACTATTGAATTAAATGGTTATGAATTAACATTACCATCTACTGGATTTAAAGTACTAAACAAAGGTGCTTTAAGTATTGTTGGTGCTGATGATAGTAAAGTAACAGGAACTTCAATTAGTTCTGGATCTATGGTAGAAGTTGAAAGAGGAGGCCAATTTACTTCTAGTTATGAAGTAGAGTATGATGTTTCAAGTGCGACTTTTGTAAGTACTACAAGTGTTACAGGAAGTGGTGTTGCAACAGTTACTATTAATAGTGGTGCTTCAGTAAAAGCTAAAGTTGGAGTTAGTGTTGATCCATTAAATTCTAATGTTGCTTTAGATGCTGAATTTGAAACAACTGATCAATCTGTTTTAGTTGCTTCTAATACTTCAAAGAGAAATGTATCTACTGTTTCAATTAATGGAGGTAAATATATTTCTACAAGTAAGGCAGCTGTAAAAGTTGATGGATATGCAAATATTACTATTAAAGATGGTGAATTTGTTAGTAAAGATAACACTGTAAATACAGTTTTAGTTAATGCTGAAACTAATATGACTATTGAAGGTGGTAAATTTACTCATGAGGGTAAAAATGTTACTAGTGGTAATGGTTATGCTTTAGTTTTAGGTGGTAAAGGTGTAGTTATTAAAGGTGGAGAATTTACTAGTGGTAGTGCTGGTAGAAATGATCAACCTGCTGTTTATATTAATACTGACAAAGATGATCTTAAAGGATCTATTTATGCTGGTATATTTAACTATGGTTTAGTTGCTTTAGGAGGTACAACTACTGGTCAAGCTGGAACTCCAGATGATGATGAAGAAACGATTAAGGAATTAATTGCAACTACTTCAAGTTATACTATTAATAAAGATAATGATACTGTAGTTGTTAAAAATGGAGCTACTACTGAAGATCCATCAACTGGTGATAATCAACAACCAAGTGATGAGCAAAAACCTAATACTGGTGATAATCAACCAAGTGAAAATCCTAAAACTTTTGATGCAATTGGAAGCTTAGTTACAATGGCTATCTCTAGTTTAGGCGTTGTTGGAACTGCAACTAAAAAAGTTCTAAAATAATTTAAAAAAAACCTAATAACTTTTTAAGACGAGTCTTTAACCTCTCGTCTTTCTTTTTATTTAAAATTAAATAATAATTTTAATTGAATATTTAGTTAAGTTTTATTATAATAGAGATAGTTAGGAGAATGATAAATGCAAAAAGTAGTAATTATTACAGGTGGAGGTAAAGGAATAGGTTTTGGAGTAGCAGAAGCTTTTTTAGAGGCAGGTTATAGAGTTGTTATTACAGGAAGGCACCAAGAAAGTTTAGATAAAGCTAAAGAAAAATTAGAGAGTTTATATAATGGGGAAGTTTTAAGTATTGTGGCTGATGGAACTAAAGTTAGTAATGTTAAAATGGTTGTTAGTGAGACAATTAAAAAATTTGGGAGAATTGACGTTTTAATAAATAATGCTCAAGCTTCTAAGTCTGGGAAAATGCTAGTAGAACATACCGATGAAGATTTTTATTTAGCTATAGAGAGTGGATTATATGCAACATTTTATTATATGAGAGAGTGCTTTCCTTATTTAAAAGAAACACAGGGGTCAGTTATTAATTTTGCTAGTGGGGCTGGATTATTTGGGAGAATTGCTCAATCTAGTTATGCGGCAAGTAAAGAAGGAATTAGAGGTTTAAGTAGAGTAGCTGCAACTGAATGGGGACCAGATAATATTAATGTAAATGTTGTTTGTCCTTTGGTTATGTCTCAAGAGTTAGCTAAATGGAAGGAAGAAAATCCGGATATTTATAATAAAACAATTGGTAGTATTCCAATGGGAAGATTTGGAGATGCGAAAAAAGATATTGGAGCTACTTGTTTATTTTTAGCAAGTGAAGGGGCATCATATATTACGGGAGAGACTATTACTTTGCAGGGAGGAACAGGACTTAGACCATAAAGATAGCTTTTAGTTATCTTTTTATTTTTGGGTTTTAACAATCTTTTATTTTGGTTTTAAAGTTATTCTTGACATATATTTGTTCGTATGTTACAATGAGGTTAGTTGAAGATTTAGGATTAGAAGAAAGGACGGTGTTTTAGATGGACGTTATAGTTATTGGGGGAGGAGCTTCAGGTTTAGTTGCAGCAATAAAGATGAGAGAGGCTGGAGCTAATGTTACGATTATTGAAAAAAATAATAAGTTAGGAAAGAAATTACTCGTTACAGGTAATGGACATTGTAATTTTTGGAATAAAAATCAAGATATAAATAAATATCATTCTAATGATATGGATATTTTTAAAGAAATATATGAGGCTAAAAATAAGGAGGTTTTGGATTTTTTTGATAAATTGGGAATAGTTTATAAAGAGATTAATGGATATTATTATCCTTATTCTATGCAAGCTAGTAGTATTTTAAGGGTCTTAGAGGTTAAAATTCAGAAATTGGGAATTAATGTAGTTTTGGGAGAGACTGTTAAGAAAATTAGTAAGAGTACGATATTTCAGATAGTTACTGATAGTAATACTTATATTTGCGATAAGGTTGTTATGGCTGTGGGAAGTAAAGCTGGAATAAGAGAAGGTGGTTCTTATAGTTTAGTGGAAGATTTAGGTCATACATTAATTCAGGTAAGTCCTTCTTTAGTGCAGTTAGTGGGGAAAGATAATTATTATAAGGATTGGGCAGGAGTTAGAAGTGAGGCTAAGTTAAAATTAATTCAAGGTGCAGAGGTTATAAAAGAAGAGGCAGGAGAGGTACAGTTTACAGATTATGGAATAAGTGGAATTTGTGTTTTTAATTTAAGTGGAATAGTAGCAAGATCTTTAGCTTTAGAAAAAGAATTGGTGGTAGAAATTAATTTAGTTTCATGGTTTAAAGGTAGTAAGAGTGAGTTTGAAAAATGGTTAGATAATAGAGCTTTGGAATTTAAAAATTATGGAATAGAAGAAATGTTGGAAGGCTTTTTAAATTATAAATTAATTAAAGTTATTTTAAAATTGCTAAAAATTAAAGAAGATGCTAAATATCAAGACATTGATAAAAAAGGGTTAGTTGATATGCTTTGGAGTTTTAAATTTAGAGTTAAGAATACTAAAGATTTTAGTAATGCGCAAGTGTGTTCAGGTGGAGTTAGACTTACAGAGGTTAATCCAAAAACTTTAGAGAGTTTGAAAGTTAAAGGCTTGTATTTGTGTGGAGAGGTATTAGACGTAGATGGCGATTGTGGAGGTTATAATTTAGGGTTTGCATGGATTAGTGGTATGATAGTGGGAGAACATATTAATGATTAGAGTAAGACAGGTAAAAATTAATATTTTAGAAGATAAAGAAGAATTATTAATTAGTAAAGTAAGTAAAATATTAAAAATAAAGAGGGAAGATATTTTAGATTTAAAGATAAATAAGAAAGCCATTGATGCAAGAGATAAAAATAATATTTATTATGTGTATGAAGTAGATGCTTTAGTTAGTAATGAAGATGCGATTTTGCAAAATAATAGAAATAAAGATATTTTAGAAAGTCCTATAGAGAGATATAAATGGCCAGAAAAAGGCGAGAAAAAGCTTCAATCAAGAATAGTAATTGTAGGTAGTGGGCCAGCTGGTTTATTTTGTGCTTATATTTTAGCTGAGATGGGATATAAACCTTTAATTATTGAAAGAGGAAGAAAAGTAGAGGAACGAACAGAAATTGTCGAAAAATTTTGGAATACTGGAGTTTTAGATACAGAGTGTAATGTGCAATTTGGAGAAGGAGGAGCAGGGACTTTTTCTGATGGTAAACTTAATACTTTGATAAAAGATAAAAGACATTTGGGTGAGTTTGTTTTGGAGACTTTTGTAAAATTTGGAGCACCAAAAGAAATATTGTATGAACATAATCCTCATATTGGAACAGATATTTTAAGAGACGTGGTTAAAAATATGCGGGAATATATTATAAGTAAAGGGGGAGAGTTTAGGTATCAAACAAAATTAACAGATTTGATAATTAAAAATAATAGATTAGAAGGAATTATAGTTAATGAGCAAAAAAAATGGGATTGTGAGTGTTTAGTTTTAGCAATTGGACATAGTGCAAGAGATACTTTTTTGATGCTTAGAAATAATAATTTAGAGATGGAAGCGAAAGCTTTTGCAGTTGGTTTAAGAGTTATGCATAGACAAGAGGATATTAATATGGCTCAATATGGAAAGTTTTATGATAAACTTCCAAATGCTAGTTATAAGCTTACATATACAACTAAGAAAAATAGAGGGGTTTATACATTTTGCATGTGTCCGGGTGGATATGTAGTTAATGCCTCAAGTGAACAAGAAAGATTAGTTGCAAATGGAATGAGTAATTATAAAAGAGATAGTGGAGTTTCTAATAGTGCAGTTATTGTAACAGTTAATAATAAAGATTTTGTTGATGATTTATTTGGGGGTTTAGAATTTCAAAGAAAGTTGGAAGAGAAAGCTTTTCAGTTAGGTAGAGGAAAAATTCCTATTCAGTTATGGAAAGATTATCAAGCAAATAAAAAATCTTCTTTATTAGGAGATATTTTGCCAATGATTAAAGGAGAATATGAGTTTGGTAATTTAAGAGAAATTTTTCCAGAAGAGATAAACGAAGCAATATTGGAGGCTATTCCAAATTTTGGTTTAAAACTTAAAGGGTTTGATAAAGATGACATGGTTATGGCTGGAGTTGAGGCAAGAAGTTCATCACCAATTAGGATTGTTCGAAATGAAATGTTAGAGGCAAATATTGAAGGTGTTTATCCAAGTGGAGAAGGAGCTGGGTATGCAGGAGGAATTATGACGAGTGCTATAGATGGAATAAAAGTGGCGGAGGCAATAATTAATAAATATTGTAGTTAAATTTTAAGGAAAGATTTCTTTAAACCATTTTTGAATATTTAAAAGAAGTTCATCTAGGGTGTAGTGATTATATTCTCGAAAGTATTTTATTATTTCAGTGCAAATTCCTGACATGAAGAAAGAAACGTCTAATTCTAAGTAGGGGTTAGAGTTGAAATTTTTTAAAGCATTGTATATTTTTTCACTGGCTATTCTTTTTAGTTTTTCTAAGAAAAATAAAGAATCATTAGTAGAAATTAGCAGTTTATAAGTTGATTCATTTTCTTTTAGACATTTTATAATATTATTAAAATAGTTTATAATGTCTTCTTTGGTTTCTAAGAGAAGATTTTCGTTACAAAGAAGATCAATGGCTTCTGTTTCATATTCTTTAGCCACTTCTTCGAGACTTGTGTAGTGAGTGTAAAAGGTACTTCTCGTGATACCAGCTTTTGCTACAAGAGCTTTAACAGTAATTTTAGTTAGGTCCTTTTTTTCATTAATTAGGAGGGCAAAAGCTTTTTTTATTGAATCTCTTGTTTTTAGGGAAGAAGAATTTAGACATTTTACTTTCATAGTTATTTTCCTTTCTTTTTTGGGAATTATTATAGTATTATTATAGCATGATATTTAGAAGATTTTAAGACAAAATTTATGTTTTTGTCTTAATTTAGACACTTAGTTTAAAATTATACTTTATTTTTTTAGTTGTTAGTCATATAATGTATTACGCTTTTTAGAAAGAGGGAATATTTATCTTGCGAAAAATAACAGATTTTATTATTGATAAGCGATATTATATATTATTTATAATGATAGTTTTAACAATATTTTCGGTTTTTTTAGCGAATAAAGTTAAAATTAATTATGATATGGCTCAATATTTACCTGATACCTCTTTAACGAGACAAGGTATGGATATCATGAACGAAGAGTTTAGTGATTATCAAACTAGTTCTTTAAATTTAATGTTTCAAGATTTAAAAAAAGAGGAAATAGATGAGATTATTCTTTATTTAGAAAATATTGATGGGGTAAGTGAAGTACTTTATGATGAGAGTGAAGATTATAATAAAGATAATTATACTTTGTTTACTTTAACAGTTGATGATAAAAAAGATTCTTTGAAGGCTAGTGAAGTTTTTTCAGAGATTGAAGATCATTTTAAAGATTATACTTATTATACAAGTGGCGATATTGCTCAGACAAATGGAGAAGTACTACCTATATGGATAGTTTTATTGGCAATATTTTGTGCTTTAATTATTTTGATTATAATGTGTGAATCTTATGTGGAACCTTTTTTGTTTTTGACGGCAATATTGATGGCTGTTTTACTTAATAATGGAACAAATATTATATTTTCTAATGTTTCAAATATAACTAAATCAATAAGTGCAATATTACAACTTGCTTTATCAATGGATTATTCAATTATGCTTATTTCCAGATATGAGCAAGAAAAAGAGAAATATAAGGATAAAGTAGAGGCAATGAAAGAGGCTTTGCATCATGCTTTTCAGGCAATATCTAGTAGTTCAGTTACAACAATCGCGGGACTTTTAGCTTTAGTATTTATGAGTTTTACAATTGGAAAAGACTTAGGGTTAGTTTTAGCTAAAGGGGTATTATTTAGTTTAGTTTGTATATTTTTAGTTTTACCGACTTTAATTTTAATGTGTGATAAATTAATTGTTAAGACTAAGAAGAAAACACCAGTATTTAAGATGGATAAAATAGGTAAAGCAAGTTATAAAATGCGTTATATAGCATTACCATTATTTTTGGTAGCTTGTGTGGGAAGTTATGTTTTAAAAGGAAATTTAGGATTTTTTTATACTAATTCGGAAGAAGATAAAATTTCTCAGGTTTTTCAAGAAAATAATCAGATGGCAATTATTTATCAAAATAAAGATGAAGATATAATAAAAAAATATTTGGACCAAATTGATGATGATAGATTGGTTGATGAAGTACTAGCTTATGGAAATACAATTGATGAAGATTTAACTTATGATAAATTAATGGATAAAGTAAAAGATTTAGGTTCGGATATGGATATAGCAGATTATTTATTGCAGATATTATATTATAATTATTATAATAAAGATATTAATGTTAAAATATCTTTAAGTGAGTTTATTAATTTTATTGAAGATAAAGCGTATAATAATGAAGATTTAAAAGATAAAATTGATAAAGATATGAAAAATAATATAGAAAGATTAAAGAATTTTAGTACTAAAAATAATGTAAATAAGAAAAGAACAATAAGTGATTTAGCAAGTATTTTAGAGATAGATAAAAGTAATGTTGAAGATTTAATGATTTATTATTTGGCAATAAATAAAAATGCTAAATTGAGCATAAATGACTTTGTGGAATTTATGGATAAAGATGTTTTAACTAGTAAGAAGTATGGCGAAAAAATTGATGAAGAACAAAGGGAGAGAATAGATAAGTTAAAAAAGTTTATTAATAAAGAAGATATAATAAAAAAACTGGATTATAAAGAAATGGCTAGCTTATTTGCAATAGATGAGATGGCAGTTAAAGATTTGTATAAATATTATATTAGTTTAAGTGATATAGATTTAAAATTGTCAATTAATCAGTTTGCTAATTTTGTAGTAAAAAATGTAATGAATAATGAAGAATATGAAGATATGTTTGATAGAGAAATGAAGGATAGTATTCAGTTATTAAAAACTTTTAGTGATAGAGGAACAATTACTAAAGATATGGGAGCATTAGAACTTTCTAGGTATTTGAATGTTCCAGAAGATATGATAAAACAGCTTTTACTTTTGAAGTATAAAGATATAGATGATGGTTCGACATTTAGTTTAGATGAATTTATTTTGGGTAGTGAAAAATTAGTTGAAAATGAATATATTAAAGAAAGTGATATAAGTTTACTTGAAATGTTAAAACCTTTTGTAGAAAATAAAGATGGTATTGATAATAAAGAAATGAATAAAGATGAGTTGAAAGGTGTTTTTGATAAGCTTGCTCCTGGTTTGGTTGATATGGTTTATGATTTACCTGGTAAAGATGGAGTAAAATTTAGTCCTAAAACTTTTATTGAAACTGTTTTAAGTTTTGCCGAAAGTGGAGGATTAGATGAGGCAACAATTAATAAACTAAAAATACTACAATTAGCTATTGATTCTGGGCTAGCGGATAACCCACCTAAATTTAGTGCTACTCAAATGGCAGAAACTTTAGGACTTAGTAAAAGTGATGCTTGTAATATGTATGCTTTAATTAATTATTATGGTGGTAATACAAATAATTGGACAGCTAGCTTGAGTGAACTTGTTAATCTTATTATTGCTAATAAAGAAAATTCGCTTATTAAAGATAAAATAGATGGAGCAACATGGAGTAATTTAGGATTTTTAAAAGATATAATGGATTCTACTCTTGATAATGATAAGTTTAGTTATGATGAACTTGGAAGATATTTGGGAATAGATGAAAAAATGGTTAAAGATATTTATACTTTATATATTGATAATAGAGGAGATACGGTTATAAGTCCTATTAATTTTGTTACATTTATTTTAGAGCATAAAGATGATGAAGTTTTAGAAGGAAAATTAGACGAAGAAACATTAAGTGATTTAGATTTGGTTAAACAGGTTATGGAAGGGGTTATTGGTGAGGTTAAATATAGTAGTAAAGATTTGGCAACATTATCAAGTGTTAATGAAGATGATTTAAAATTGTTGTATGGATTGTATGATTATAAATATTTAGATAAAAATTATAAAGTTTCTTTGAAAGAGTTTATTAATTATTTATTAAATGAGGTAGTTAGTGATAAAGAATATGGTAAAGAGTTTAGTAAAGATAAAATAAGTAAATTGCAGGCTTTAAGAGAGATTATAAAAGGGGTAGATAATGGAGCTAAATATACTCATGAGGGAATTTATAAATTAGTAGAGAAACTTACTGAAGATATTGATAAAAATACAATAGATATTTTATATATTTATTATGGAAGTCAGTATAAGTATGATTATAATTATGTTTTAACAATTGAAGAATTTGTCCAGTATTTAAATAAAGATATACTTAATGATGAGAGATTTAATGAATTTATTGATGATGAGATGCGAGAAGAAATAAGAGAGGCAAAAACTAAAATAAGTGATGCAAAAAATTTAATTAGAGGTAAGAATTATTCACGAATAGTTTTAAATACAAAGTATGAAAAAGAAGGAAAAAATACTTTTAAATTTATAGAAAATTTGCGGGATAAGTTAAGTGAAGGAATGGATAAATTTTATGTTATTGGAGATTCACCAATGGCTTATGATATGAGTAAAACATTTAATCAAGAACTTACTTATATAACTATTATAACAATGATTGTAATATTTGTGGTTGTAGCGTTTACATTTAAATCTTTAATTATTCCAGTTATTTTAGTTTTGGTTATTCAATGTGCAGTTTATTTAACGATGGGTATACTTTCACTTATGGGAGATAATGTTTACTTTATTGCAATCCTTATTGTTCAAAGTATATTAATGGGGGCTACAATTGATTATGCGATATTGTATACTTCTTATTATTTAGAATTAAGAAGAACTATGGAGGTTAAAGATGCAGTAATTGAGGCTTATAATGAGTCAATTCATACGATTATTACTTCAGCATCAATCCTTATAATTGTTACTTTGATTGTAGGTTATTTTGCATCAGCGATAGCATCAAAGATTTGTATAACGATTTCACAGGGAACGTTATGTTCAGTTTTGTTAATATTAATTTTGTTACCTGCAGTATTAGCAAGTTTGGATAAAATAATTGTGAAACAAAAGAAAATGGAGTAAAGTATAGAAAATAACTAGGATATAAAATTATCTTAGTTGTTTTTGTTTGATTTTATATTGACAGAGTGTCATTATGAGTGTATTATTATATTGACAATGGGTCAGTTAGAAGGAAAATAAAATGGAAAAACGACTGGTTGATGAGAGAAAAGAAGAAATAGTAAGTGCTTGTGAAAAGTTGTATGAAAGGTTTGATTTTAAAGATATAAATATTAAGCTTATTGCAAGTCTTATAAGTGTTGGGAGAACTTCTATTTATAATTATTTTCAGACAAAAGAAGAAATATTTTTGGCGCTTCTTGAAAGGGAATATTTAAAATGGAATGAAGATTTAGGTAATATTCTTTTACAAAATGAAAAACTAGCAAAAGAAGATTTAATAAATAAAATTACTGATTCTCTTATAAAAAGAAAAATTTTACTTAAACTTATTTCGATTAATATGTTTCAGATGGAAGAAAATAGTAGAGTTGAAAGCATTACTCATTTTAAGTTAGTATTTAAAGAAACTGTTTCTTTATTAGAACAATGTTTATGTAAATTTTTTAATATTAAAAAAGCGGAAGCAGAAGAAATTACATTTACTATATTACCTTTTTTGGTGGGAATTTATCCTTATACCTCTATAACTGATAAAATGAAAGAAGCGATAAATAAAGCAGATTTTAAATATAAGTTTTATAGCGATAAAGAAATGATAAAAATGGGATTAGAAAAAATATTAGGAGGTGTGAAATGAAAATAGTCTTATTTTTGGCAAGTTTGGATATAAAAGATTATAGATAATTGAGAGGTAATAGGTAGTTTTAAAGAGAGAAGGAAAAAATATATGAATAAAAAAATAATAGTTTTAGTTGTTGCAATAGTAGTAATTGTAGGAGCTGGAATTGGTTTTTGGGTTATAAGTTCTAATAATAAACTTGAATCCAATAATAATAATTCAAATACAAATGAAAATCAAAATAGTAATGAAACACAAGAAGAAAATACAAATGATAATGATAATGAGACGACTAGTGATAAAAAAGTTGCTATTATTTATTTCTCGGCAACAGGAAATACTAAAAAAGTTGCGGGGTATATTAAAGATTGGGTAGGTGGAGATTTAATTGAAATTGTACCAAAAGATGAATATACCTCAGAGGATTTAAACTATAATAATAGTAATAGTAGAAGTACAAAAGAACAAAATGATGCTAGTGCTAGACCAGAAATAAAAAATAATATTAATACTGATAATTATGAAGTTATATTTTTAGGTTATCCAATTTGGTGGGGAGATGCGCCAAGAATTATTTTGACATTTTTAGATAGTCATAATTTAGATGGGAAAACAGTTATTCCATTTTGTACGTCAGGAAGTTCGGGAATATCTGCAAGTGTAAGTTATTTTAAAAGTCATTATAAAAATGTTAATTTCCAAGATGGGAAAAGATTGTCTATAAGTGAGGCTGAAGTAAAAGCTTGGGTTAATAGTTTAGATTATTAGGAATGATAAAATGAAAAAGAAATTAATAATTATTTTAATAGTATTGTTTTTAATTTTATTGGTACCTATTCCTTTTCATTTAAAAGATGGGGGTACAGTAGAATATCGAGCATTAACATATCAGATAAGTAATGTTCATAAAATAAATACTAGTTCAAAAAGTGGTTATGATACGGGAGTTATTATAAAAATATTAGGAATTAAAGTTTTTGATAGTGTAAAGGAAAGTAAGAATATGAATAAGGAAAGTAGTAATATAGATAATAGTTATCAAGGAATAGATTTTGATATAGATTCTAAACAGGTTACTTTAAATAGTGGGTATAAAATGCCTTTAAATGGAATTGGGACTTATAGTTTAACAGGTGATACTTGTTATAAGGCTGTATCGAGTGCTTTAGATTCAGGTGTAAGACTTATTGATACAGCTTATATGTATGGAAATGAAGAAGAAATAGGAAAAGCTATTAGAGATTCAGGAATACCAAGAAATGAAATATTTGTTATTACAAAAATTTATCCTAGTCAATTTGATAGACCAAAAGAAGCAATAGAACTTGCTCTTAAAAAATTAGATATAGATTATATTGATATGATGCTCTTACACCACCCAGGGGAAAATGATATTAGTGCTTATAAAGAAATGGAAAAATATGTAGAAAGTGGAAAAATTCGTTCTTTAGGTTTATCTAATTGGTATGTTAAGGAATTAGAAGAGTTTTTACCTCAAATAAATATTATGCCGGCTCTTGTACAAAATGAAATACACCCATATTATCAAGAAAATGACGTTATTCCATATATCCAAAATTTAGGGATTGTAGTACAGGGTTGGTATCCGTTTGGAGGAAGAGGTCATACTAGTGAATTATTGAATAATGAAACAATAGTTAAGATAGCAAATAATCATAATGTATCAGCAGCTCAAGTTATCTTGCGTTGGAATTTGCAAAAAGGGGTTGTGGTTATACCAGGCTCTTCTAATCCGGAACATATAAAAGAAAATACTGACATTTATGGTTTTGAATTAACTGAAGATGAAATGAAAGAAATAAATGCTTTGGATAGAAATGAAAAACATGATTGGTACTAAAAAAATTTTAATAGAAAAGGAAGGAATGATTTTATGAGTAAAATTTTAGTTAGTTATTTTTCAGCTAGTGGAGTAACAAGAGGAGTAGCAAGTAAAATTGCTGAGTATATAGGTGGTGATTTGTTTCAAATTGAACCTGTAAATAAATATACAAGTGAAGATTTAGATTGGAATAATGCAAATAGTAGGTCATCAATTGAAATGAATAATCCATCATCAAGACCAGTGGTTAGAAGTAAGGTTTCTAATTTAAATGATTATGATACTGTTTTAATTGGATTTCCAGTATGGTGGGATTTAGCACCAACTATTATTAATACATTTATTGAAGAAAATAATTTGGAAAATAAAAAAATATATGTATTTGCAACATCTGGTGGATCAAGTGTAATAAACAGTTTTAATACTCTAAAAAATACTTATAGTAATCTTAGTTTTGTGAGTGCTAGAAGATTTGCAAGTAATGTATCAGATAATGATATAAAAGATTGGTTAGATATATAGGTGAAGGTATGAGTATAACGATTAATATTTATTATAATATAAAGGCGAAAATGGTGATGCTAAAAAATTTGCTCAGGAAATGATTTCAAGTGGAATTGTAGATAGAGTAAGAGCAGAAGTTGGTAATTTAAAATACGAATACTTTTTACCTTTAGATGATAGTGAAACAGTTTTGCTTATTGATAGATGGAAAAATGAAGAGGCACTAGATATTCATCATAAATCAGAAATGATGAGGCAAATAGCAGATTTAAGAAATAAATATCATTTAAGCATGAAAGTAGAAAAATTTAAAAGTTTGGATGGTGATGAATAATGAAAAAACAAACAGCAGGTAGAGATCAATTAGGTAAGATTGCACCTAAATTTGCTGAATTAAATGATGATATATTATTTGGGGAGGTATGGAGTCGAGAAGATAAATTGTCTCCTAGAGATAGGAGTTTGATAACAATATCAGCCTTATTTGCACAAGGGTTGTATCCTCAATTAAAAGCCCATTTAGCAATTGGAAAAGAACATGGCCTTACAAAAGAGGAAGTTGTTGAGGTAGTAACTCAATTGGCATTTTATGCTGGATGGCCTAAAGCTTGGAGTACATTTCCTTTAATTGAGGAAGTATATGGGAGTGAAGAAAAACATGAATAAGGAAGAATTTGATAAATTAAATGTATTTGGATTAGGACAACCAAATGATGCATATGCAGAGTATTTTACAGGTAATAGTTATTTGAAACTATTAGCAAAAACGGAAAATGGAATTAGTTTTGCAAATGTAACTTTTGAACCAGGTTGTCGAAATAATTGGCATATTCATAAGTCTAAAACAGGCGGAGGACAAGTTTTAATATGTATTGCTGGATATGGTTATTATCAAGAAGAAGGAAAAGAAGTACAGAAATTATCTCCTGGAGATATTGTCGTAATACAACCAAATGTTAAACATTGGCATGGAGCTCAACCTGATTCTTGGTTTAGTCATATTGCTGTAGAAATACCAGGTGAGGAAACTTCAAACGAGTGGTTAGAACCTGTAACAGATGAAGAGTATAATAATTAAATTTAAAGGCAAGAAAGGGGGCTCTTATAATGAAACTGAATACACTTAAAGATTTAGTTTTATATCAAAGTGAAAACACTAATAAAACGATAGAAGTTTTATATGATAGTGAAGACTTTTGGTTAACTCAAAAAACAATGGCAGAATTATTTAATGTTAAAGTGAATACAATTAATTATCATTTAAAAGAAGTATTTTCCAGTAATGAATTAAATGAAAATTCAGTTATTCGAAAAATTCGAATAACTGCTACAGAATTATTAAACATGGTCCAAAATTTGGTAAAGATTATTTTGATGAAATATTAATTGAAAAAAGTATTGAATCATTAGAATAATATTTATTGACGATCTATAAAATTATCTCCTGGAGATATTGTTGTAATACAACCAAATGTGAAACATTGGCATGGAGCACAACCTGACTCTTGGTTTAGTCATATTGCGGTAGAAATACCAGGAGAAGAAACTTTAAATAAATGGTTAGAACCTGTAACAGATGAAGAGTATAATAATTTAGATAATAAGAATTAAATAATAAAACCACGCCTTTTTTAGACGTGGTTAATTATTTAGTAATTTCTTTTCAATAAAGATAACTAATTTATAGAGAATAAATGAAATTATTATTAATATAACAATTCCACTCATTACGATATTTAGATTAAATACTTGAGTACCATAAATAATTAAGTAACCAATTCCTTTTGTACTAATTAAAAATTCACCCATGATAACTCCGACCAAAGACACATGTCGAAAAACGAGAATTAAAAGCTTTTTTGTTTAAAAAACTCATGGAATTTGGAGGAATTA